>CAJUAW010000022.1 GCA_910584605.1 uncultured Oscillospiraceae bacterium | reverse complement strand
CTTTCCCTACACGACGCTCTTCCGATCTTATAATATCTCCGTTTTCGACCGGGGCCGCCCCCCGGATCAGCACGGCGGCCGGTTCCCCCTCCGCCTCGGTGACAAAGTTGAGGCAGTGGTACATCCCGTAGATCAGGTAGATGTAGGCCGTCCCCGGCGGGGCGAACAGGGTCTCGGTCCGAGAGGTGCGTTTATAGCCGTAGGCGTGGCAGGCCTTGTCCGCCCGGCCGATGTAGGCCTCCGTCTCAGTGATACGGCAGCGCAGGGCGGTTCCGTCCTCCAGCACCCGGACAATGTCCCGGCCCAGCAGGTCCCGGGCCACGGCGAGCGTGTCCCGGCTGTAAAAATCTCGTGTGAGGATGTCCATGCTGTCCCCTCCTTTTCCTCCATCATAGCATACATGGAGTATCATTTTCAATCTGGAGTTGATTACAATGTCCCCCAAAACCATGCGTCTGCTCGCCAAGCCCATGCTCTTTGCCGCCGCCCTCATCTGGGGCACCTCCTTCTTCATCATGAAAAACGCCCTGGATGTGATTCCGGTGTTTTACCTGCTGGCCATCCGGTTTACCGCCGGGGCGCTGCTGCTGGCCCTGGCGGCCTGGAAGAGGTGGAAGGAGTTTTCCTTGGACTACCTGTGGCGGGGGGCCATTATCGGCGGCTTTCTGTTTCTGGCCTACTCAGTGCAGACCTTCGGCCTGGCTCTGACCACCCCCTCCAAAAACGCGTTTTTGACGGCGGTGTACTGCGTGCTGGTGCCCTTCCTCACATGGGCGGTGGTGAAGATCAAACCCGACCGGTATAACATCATCGCCGCTGTGCTTTGCGTGGCGGGGGTGGGACTGGTGTCCCTCACCGAGGACCTGGCTATCACCACCGGCGACCTGCTTACCTTGGTATGCGCCATTTTCTACGCCAGCCATATCGTGGCGGTGGCCAAGGTGTCCCCCGGAACGGACATCACCCTGCTCACCGTGTTCCAGTTTGCCTTCGCCGCCCTGTACGCTTGGATCGGCGGAGCCTGTACCGAGACCTTCCCCGCCGCCCAGCTGGCCAGCCCGGCCATGCTGCTGCCCATGCTCTACCTGTGCGTGATGGCCACCACCGTGGCCCTGCTGTTCCAGAACGTGGGCATGGTCTGGTCCGACCCCGCCTCCGCCGCGGTGATTTTGTCCCTGGAGTCGGTGTTCGGAGTGCTGTCCTCGGTGATCTTCTACGGCGACCCGGTCACCGCCCGGCTGCTGGCCGGCTTTGCCCTGATCTTTGTGGCGGTGGTGTGCTCCGAGACGAAATTTTCCTTCCTGCGGAAGAAGCAATGAATGGAGGCCGATCCTGTGCCCGATAAGACCATGAAGCTGCTGGCCAAGCCCATGCTGTTTGCGGCGGCCTTTTTCTGGGGGGCCTCTTTCATGCTGATGAAAGGGGCGCTGGACAGCGTGCCCACCGGCTATCTGATCGCCATCCGGTTTACGGTGGGCGCCATCCTGCTGGCCCTGTTCAGCTGGCGGCACTGGAAGAACGTTTCCCTGGATTACCTGTGGCGGGGCGGCTTTGCCGGCCTGCTGCTCTTTGGCGTCTACTGGGCCCAGACGGTGGGCCTGGAGACCACCACCCCCTCCAACAACGCCTTTCTGTCGGCGGTATACTGTGTGATTGTGCCGTTTCTGGCCTGGGCGCTGTTCCGGGAGCGGCCCGACCGGTACAACGTGGCCGCCGCCCTGCTGTGTCTGGCGGGAGTGGGCTTCGTCTCCCTCACCGAGGAGCTGACCATCTCCGCAGGGGACGGCTTTACCCTGGTGGGGGCAGTGTTCTGCGCCGCTAATATCATCGCCGTGGCCCGGCTGGGCCGGGGGAAGGATGTGATACTGTTCACGGTGGTCCAGCTGGCCGCAGTGGCCCTGTGCGCCTGGGTGCTGGCCCTGACCACCGAGACCTTTGACTTCACGAGCCTGGCCCGGCCCGAGGTGCTGGGCCCCATACTGTACCTGTGCGTCATGGCGACCCCCATCTGTCTGGCGCTGATGAACGTGGGGCTGGTCTGGTCGGAGCCGGCTCCAGCGGCAGTCATCCTGTCGCTGGAGGCGGTGTTCGGCGTGATCCTGGCCATCATCTTCTACGGCGACCCCCTCACCCTCCGCCTGATCACCGGGTTTGGATTGATCTTTGTGGGCGTGCTGTGCTCGGAGACAAAATTTTCCTTTTTACGGAAGAAGACATAAGTACCCCCCGCCAGGAGGCGGGGTTTTATTTTTAATAAACTTTATGAAAAATAAAATTAAAGATTGACTTT
Organism: uncultured Oscillospiraceae bacterium; assembly: GCA_910584605.1. Lineage (GTDB taxonomy): Bacteria > Bacillota > Clostridia > Oscillospirales > Oscillospiraceae > Lawsonibacter. The sequence goes on along the minus strand of CAJUAW010000022.1, from coordinate 26,588 downwards.
ATTAAAATTAAAGTATATACTAAGAATCACAGAAGGGAGGACCGCATATGGCAATTGAACTTCTGCCCGAGTGGATGGCCGGGCTGGAGGAGGAGGAGGTGGCTTTCATCAGAAAGTTCATCCTGGCGTCCGGGTCGCTGAAGGAGGTGGCCGGGCAGTACGGCGTGACCTACCCCACCGTGCGCCTGCGGCTGGACCGGCTCATCCAGAAAATCAAGCTGACGGAGAACACCGCCGCCGACCCCTACATCGCCACCATCAAGCGGCTGGCGATGAACGAAAAGCTGGACCTGGATACCGCCAAGGTCCTGATCACCGAGTATAAGAAGACGCGCAAGGAAAAGGAGGAATTGTAATGGATATGATGTTTGGAATGGGATTGGTAATGATACCAGTTGTGCTGTTCATGTTTATGCTCCCCATCGCTCTGCTGGTGGCCCTCCAGGTGTGGCTGTGCAGAAAGGGGAAGTGGCTGGGACTCATCCTGCCGGGCATCTCCCTGGCGCTGTCGCTGGTGATGGCGTTCAGTATGGCCGCGTTCAGCACCTTAACCGTTGGAGGCAATACTATGGTAAGCGGCGGGGCGGTTCAGGTTCCGGCCCAAGAGGAGGACTATGTTGAGTCCCCGGCCCAGGAGGGCGTATCCAGGGGAGAGCGGGAGAAAACAGAGTTCCACCCCGAAGGACTGATTGCCGCAGGGGTGCTCTTTCTGGTCATGAACATCCCTACGGTGGTTTTCGGCGGCATCTGGCTGCATTACAAGGGCCGCAGAGACACCCTGGAGGACCTGAAAAAGATGCGGATCGAGGACCTGGAGTAAAAAACTGCCGCCCCACTTGGGGGCGGCAGTTTTTACCGGTTCAGGGTGATATAGTCGGCGGACACATAGCCAATGGCGGCCTGGCCCTCGGTGTTGCGGAACAGGATCTGGTACCAGCCGGGCTGCTGGCCCAGGATGACGATCTGGGAGCCGTTGCGCAGGCCGCCCACGGCGTTGTAGGTGGTGTCCGGGCCAGAGCGGATATTCAGGCCATACTCCGCGCCGGTGACTGTGCCGGTGTGCTGGGCCTGCTGGCAGGTGACCAAACAGGAGGCGGAGGCCCCGTTCCAACTGGCGGTGATGGTGACCGCGGCGTCCCCGTTTCCGGCGTACAGGTTGGTGACCATGCCGGTGGAGGAGACGACGGCGGTATCCGGACTGCTGCTGGTCCAGGTGATGGCGGCACCCTCCGCCACAGGCAGGATCACCGCGTTCAGGGTGACGCTGCTGCCCGAGGCCAGGGTGACCTGGCTCTGGTCCAGGGCGATGGCGTAGTTCCCAGGCTGCTCCGGGGTGGCGGGGTCAGTGGGCGTGTCCGGATTGGTGGGGGTGGTGGGCTGCGCCGGGATGGGGGTGTGTTCCAGCACGCGGGAGAGGAGAGAGGCCATCTGAGCCCGAGTCAGGGTGCCTCTGGGGTCCAGGTTTCCGGCGCTGCCCGAGGCCAGCCCCTGGGACACCAGAGTGGCCGCCGCAGTCTGGGCGTACTCAGAGACGTTCTGCTTGTCTGCGAACTGGTCCAGTACGGACAGCTCCCCGTCCGGGCAGGCTTTGCCGATGATGGGCAGATAGCGGTACAGCAGGGAGAAGGCCTGCTCCCGGGTGATGGGGTCCCGGGGAGAGAATCTACCCTCTCCGGTGCCCGAGGCCAGCCCCCTGGACTGGGCCCAGGAGATGGCGGTGTAGTAGTAGTCCGTCTCCGCCACGTCGGTGAAGGTGCTGGCGGCGGTCACGGCGGGCTTCCCGGCGGCGTTATACAGCATGAGCATGAAGTCGCCCCGGATCATGGAGTTGTCCGGCCCGAAGAGGGTGGAGCTGATACCGCTGCATACGCCGTGTTCGTAGCAGTATTCCACCGCGTCGTAGGCCCAGTGGCCGGGCTGGACGTCGTTGTGGACATAGACAGAGGCCACCTGTACCGTCTGGCTCATGCCGCCGGCGGAGAAGGTGATGGAGCCGCCGCTGCTCAGGTCCTCCCCGGCGGTGAACAGGCCGGTTTCATCCACCGTGCCCACGTTCCCCGTCACGCTGACGGCGACCGGGGAGAAGTTCCGCAGGGCGGTGCGGCCCCAGTAGGAGCCGGAGGCGGACAGCTGGACCTGCTGGTCCGGCTTGACCGACAGGCTGGTGAGGGCGGCGGAGCTGCCCGATTGGGTGATCTTGAATTCGGTGAGCTGGTCCACCACGTGGATCTGACCAAAGCCCTCCAGCGTTCCGGCGGTGAGGCGGAGGTTATCGGTGCCCGTCCGCCATCCGGCGGTGTAGACGCCATCCTCAATGGCGCCCAGCTGGTCCATTGAGGTGTAGGTCAGGCCGCCCAGGTTGGCGGAGACGGGGTTCAGCAGCTCGTCCATCGCCGCCGCCTGGGGCAGGGTGAGGGAGGAGCCGGTGAGCACCACCTGGCCGTTTTCCTTGGGGGCCAGGCGCTGGGGGAGACGGCTGCCCTGATTGGGGGTAACCAGCAGCAGGAAGGTAGCGCAGGACCGGAGGCTGCCCTCAGAGGGCTTGTTCAGCACCCCGGGGCCGGCGGCGCCGGGCACCCAGAGGGACAGGGCGGTGGACCCGCCGCCGTCCAGGTTGACCACGGTGGTGCAGCCCTGACTGAGCAGCTCCTCCGCCAGATTCAGCTGGGACAGGCCGATGGAGTAGCCGGACTGCCGGCCGTCCACGGCGTAGAGGACCACGGCGCCGTCGGGCTTGATGCCCATAGCGGTGCGGGGCTGCCGGCCGTCCTTGGCATAGACCCAGCTGGTGGAGTCGGTGATTATACCGTTCTGGACCATGATGTCCCCCACGCCTCCGGCCCACTGGGCGGCGGACAGGATGGGGTCGGAGCAGGCGGTGGACAGGGTCACTAGATCGCCCAGCTGGAAGGTGTCATAGAGCTCGATCCAGCCGGAGGCGTCCGCCGAGGTGAGGATGTACTCGTTCGGACCGATGGCGATGGGCTGGTCCGACTGGAGCAGCTCCGTGACCTCCAGGGTGAGGACGGAGTTGACGGTGAGGTCCGGGACCTGTTGGGTGTAGAGGTCCGGGACCACCTTCATCCGCACGTACCAGCCGCTGCCGGTGCTGCGGGTGGAGACGGTGGAGAAGTGCTCGTTGAGCAGATAGATGCCGCCGGTGGCGGCCCGGGCCTTGTTGAAGCTGTTGGGGACCACAGTGATGTCGGAGGCGGGGTTGTACAGCGACATGGCCACCTGGGGGACGGAGAGGATGGAGATGCTGCCGTTGACAATGGCCATGGCGTTCTCCCCGTCGTTACTGGACTTGTACACGCCGTCTTCAATGACAAGGCCGATGGGGACGCCGGTGGCCATGGAGAAGAAGTCGGTGTTGATGGCGCCCAGAACGTGCCAGCCCTCGGCCTGGGCGTTGGAGACCGCCTTGTTGATGCTGGCGGCGCCGTAAATGGTGCCCGCACTCTGGCGCAGGATGGGCTGGACCTGGCTGTAGGGGGACAGCTCCATGGAGAAGCTCTCCACCCGGCTGGCGCCGTTGACAGTGACCGTGTTGCGGTAGGTCAGCCCGTCCATGATCTGGGTGGTGGTCTGTAATTTTCGCTCGCCCGCGGTGGCGTAGACGGTGGGGAGCAGCAGAAGAAGGGCCAGGAAAAGGGCCGCCGCGCGGCGGGGAAGGGAGTTGGTATGTCTCATGGGTAGGCTCCTTTGTTGGTATGTGTCAAAACGTACGCTTCCCATTATAGCAGAGGGGAAGGGGAGATTCAATGGGAAAAAGCAGGGAAGAAGTCCGGCCGGGGACCGATGTTCACAAAACATTCAGGAATCCCCAGTTGCAAAAAGATTCCGTATGATGTAAAATATACCGATTCTCTCTTGAGGAGGTGGGCGCACTGGAGGAGAAAAACAGCGCGGCGAAGACCGTCAGCCTGGTGATGGCGGTCACGTTCATTGGCAAGGTGCTGGGGCTGTACCGGGACCGGCTGCTGGCCATCCACTACAGCACCGGGGCCGCCGCCAATGCCTTTTTTACCGCCAGCCGCATCCCCCGGGTGTTTTTCGACGCGGTGTTCGCCTCTGCCATTGCCGCCTGCTTCATCCCGGTGTTCAGCGAGTATCTGGAGCAGAAGGGGAAGAAGGAGGCCTTCCGCTTTGCCGGCAGCTTTATCACCGTCATCGCCCTGCTCACCGGGGCCCTCACCCTGGCGGGGATGGCCTTCCCCCAGCCCCTGGTGGCCCTCTTTGCCGACTACTCAGACCCGGCCACCACCGCGCTGGCCGTCTCCCTCACCCGGGTGATGTTCCCCACCGTGCTCTTCTCCGGGGCGGCCTTTTCCCTGGTGGGGGTGCTCCAGGCCCAGGACCACTTTACCGCCCCCGCCCTCATGTCGGCGGTGTCCAATCTGGTGATCATCCTCTATTTCTTCACCCTGGACGCCCGGCTGGGCATCTTCGGCCTGGCCGGGGCCTACCTGCTGGGCTGGCTGCTCCAGGGGGTGATCCAGGTCCCGCCCCTGTACCGGCTGGGCTTCCGCTTCCGCCCCGGACTGGACCTCCGGTCGGAGGGCATGAGGAAGGTCTTTTTCCTGATGGGGCCGGTGATGGTGTCCACCTGGGTGCAGCCCATCAACCAGGCTATCAACGGCCGGTTTGGCTCCCGGCTCTACGATGGGGCGGGGATGTCCGCTCTGGAGTACGCCTCCAACCTGTATCTGGTCATCGCGGGGACCTTCATCCTGTCGGTGACCAACGTGATTTTCCCCAAGCTGTCCCGCCTCACCGCCGGGGGACGGGAGGGGGAGTTTCAGGATACCGTCCGCCAGACCCTGCGGGTGTGCCTGTTTCTGGTGCTGCCCATGTCGGCGGGGCTGATGGCGGTGGCCCGGCCCCTCATCTCCCTGATTTACGGCGGGGGGGAGTTTGACGCCTTCTCCACCGAGATCACCGCCGCTGCTTTGAGCTGGATGGCCCTGGGCATGGTGGGCTACGCCGTGCAGAACATCCTCAGCCGGGCCTACTTCGCCCGGCAGCAGGGGAGGGTGCCCCTCATTGCCGGAGGGGTGTCCATCGCGGCGAACCTGGCGCTGTGCCAGCTGCTCACCGGACGCTTTCAGGTGGCGGGGCTGGCCCTGTCCTCGGCAGCCTCGGCCACAGTGTACGCGCTGCTCCTTCTTCTGCCTCTGCAAAGGGGCGGGGAGAAGATCCTGGACCGGGCCGCCCTGGCGGATCTTGGAAAAATGCTGCTGGCCGCCGCCCTTATGGGGGGGTGCGTGTGGAAGGCGCTGGGGCTGCTCACTTCCAGCCTCCCGGCGGGCAAGCTGGGGGAGCTGATCTGCCTGGGGACCTGCGGGGCGCTGGGCGTGGCGCTGTATTTTGCCCTGGCCCTTCTCCTGCGGGTGGACGAGGCCAGATTGTGTGTCACTCTTGTGAAAAAGACGCTGAAACGAGGTTAAGCCATGGAACGAGCAAAGGATATTTTAAATGGAAGCTGGCTCTGGCGGGCGCTGATGGCCCTGTGCGCCTGGTGCGGCGGGCAGTGGGAGAACAGCGCGGTGGTCCAGTGGTTCCTCCACCCCCGAGGGTGGAACCGGGGCGCGTCGGAGAGCAGCGTGTTCTACCGGCTGTGGAGTTGGGTCCGGTGGGCGCTGTGCCGGATCTATGAGGCTCTGCGGCTGGACAAGCTCTTTGCCGGGAGCGTGTTTACCAGAACCTGGTTCTGGTGCATGATGCCGGTGGTCTTGGCCCCCATCTTCCCCACCATGGCGGTGCTGGGCATGGCCGCTGTTGGCTACTGCTCCCTGCTGCTGGGGCTGGTGCGGGACAAAAACCGGCCGCTGGCCTGGGCTCCCATCAACCGCTATGTGATCCTCTACGCCGCTGTCTATTTGGCGGGCACGATGTTTTCCGTCAATCTGGACACCAGCCTGGAACCGGGTCTGCTCAGCGTGGCCTTCATTCTCTTCACCGTGGTGCTGTACAACGCCGTCACCAACCGCAGTCAGCTGGACACCCTGCTCGCCTTTATGGTGACGGCGGCGGCAGCGGTGTCGGTCTACGGCATTTTGCAGTATTTCTTCCGCTGGGGCTACCAGTCCGCCGCCTGGGTGGACAGCGATATGTTTTCCTCCATCAGCTTCCGGGTGGCCTCCACCCTGGGCAACCCCAATATGTTGGGGCAGTACCTGATCCTGATGATCCCCATCGGGGGGGCCAAGCTGCTGTCCGCCAAGGACTGGTTCAGCCGGGTGTTTTACTTCGGCTGCTGCGGGGTAATGTGCGCGTGCATGCTGCTCACCTTCTCCCGGGGGGCCTGGCTGGGCCTGCTCTTCGCCGGAGCGGCCTTCGTGGTCCTGCTCAACCCCCGGCTGATGCTGCTGATCCCGGTGGCCCTGACGGCGCTGTGGTTCGTCCTGCCGGACACCGTTATCAACCGCTTTGCCAGCATCGGCAACCTGTCCGACGCGTCGACCTCCTACCGTGTGTATATCTGGATGGGCACCCTGGCTATGCTGAAAAACTACTGGCTGTGCGGCATCGGCCCCGGGCCGGACGCCTTCAACATGGTCTATCCCGCCTACAGCTACAACGGCATCTCCGCCCCCCACTCCCACAACCTGTTTCTGCAGATCGTGTGCGACGCGGGCATCGCCGCTCTGGCCGTCTTTGTCATCCTGCTGTTTGTCTACTTCCGCATGATGTGCATCGCCATCGGCAAGGAGCACGACTGGTCCAGCCGGGTCCATCAGATCGCCTTTACCTCCGGGGTGTTCGGCTTCATGGTTCAGGCTATGACGGACTACTCCTTTTACAACTACCGGGTGCTCTTCCTCTTCTGGACCTACCTGGCCCTGGGGGCGCTGTGTACCCGCCGGCGGCGGCTCCCCGAAGGGAGGCTGCTGGCTTGATCCGAGTGTTGAACGTGATCAGCGACACCAACATTGGCGGGGCGGGCCGGGTGATCCTCAACTACCTGCGGTATTCCGACCGGGACCGCTTTGAGACCTGGGCGGCCCTGCCCAGAGGGAGCCTGCTCAAGCCGCCTCTGGAGGAGGCGGGGGCCCGGGTGATCGAGGTGGAGGGCATGGCGGACCGCTCCTACCACCGGGAGGACGTGAAGGGTCTCCAGGCGCTGATGGGGGAGCGGAGACCGGACCTGGTCCACACCCACGGCTGCCTGTCCGGGCGGATCGCCGCCAAACGGTGCGGGCTTCCGGCGGTGTACAGCCGCCACTCCGCGTTTCCTGTTCCCGCCAAGCTGAAATATCCCCCGGGGCGGTGGGTGAACAAATTCGTCAACGAGCACTACGCCGACCGTATCATAGCCGTCAGCCCCGCCACCCGGGACAACCTGATCGAGGGGGGCATCTCCCCCCGAAAGATCACCGTGGTGATGAACGGCGCGGCCCCCGTCCCCCGGACTGGCCAGGAGGAGCAGGCGGCCCTGAAGCGGGAGCTGTCCATCCCGGAGGGGCACACCGTCTTCGGCATCCTGGCCCGGCTGGAGGACTACAAGGGCCACCTGGATCTGCTGGAGGCCGTCCGCCGGCTGAAGGAGCGGGGGCGGGAGGACTTCACCGTTCTGGCGGCGGGGACCGGTCCCTTCGAGGGGACGCTGGCCCAGGCGGTCCGGCAGGCCGGGGCGGAGGACCGGATGAAGCTGCTGGGCTTCCGCTCCGACGTGCCCGCCCTGCTGAACATCCTGGACGTGCAGCTCAACTGCTCCTACGGCACCGAGGCCACCTCAATGGCTCTGCTGGAGGGGATGAGCCTGGGGCTTCCCACCATCGCCAGCGACTACGGCGGCAACCCCTATGTTGTGGAGGACGGAGGGACCGGCCTGCTCTTCCCCAGCCGGAACGCCGCCGCCCTGGCGGAGGCCATGGAGCGGCTGATGGACCGTCCGGAGGAGCGGAAGGCCCTGGGCGCCCGCGCCCGGACGGTCTATGAGGAACGGTTTACCGGACAGGTCTTTGCCCGAAATACCGAAAAAATCTACCTGGATATCCTGAAAGGAGCCAAATAATGGAACAAAATACACAAAAATTCCGCCTGAAGCTGAACCTCTTCGACGGCATCGTCCTGGTGCTGGCCGTCGCGGCGGCCGCGTTCCTGCTGTGGAGAGCCATGAAGCCGGCGGTCCAGGTCCCGATGGACCCCTCTGTCACCTCCACCGTCCGGTATACCGTCCGCTTCCAGCGGTGGACTCCGGGCACCAGCGCCCTCATCCAGGCGGGGGACCGGATCGCGGACAACATCAAGAACTATGAGATCGGACAGGTGGTGTCCGCCGAGGCGGAACCCGCCCGGATTCAGGTGCTGGACACCCAGAACCGGCGCTACGTCTGGGCGGAGATGAATGGCTTTGAGGACGTGCTGGTCACGATAGAGGCTCCGTGTACCGTCAGCGACGCGGCCATTACCGTAGGCGGCGGCTATGAGCTTCGGGTAGGCAGTACCGGCTACTTCCGGGGCGAGGGTTATATGGGCAGCGGCCCGATTGTGGCGATCGAGGAGGTGCAGGGATGAAGATCATAGACCGAAACGGACGGCTCTTTGGAGCAATCAGCGTGATCGACGTGCTGGTCATCCTGGTCGTGCTGGTGATGGCCGCCGCGCTGTACTTCAAGGGCCAGCAGGCCCACACCGGCACCGCGGTGACCGAGCAGACCGTCACCTTCCAGATCCGGGCCAGAGGGGTCAACAGCTGGGTGGCCGACGCCATCCTGGTGGGGGACGGCCTGTACGATCAGGACTACTCCAGCGGCGGACGGGCGCTGGGCGAGATCACGGACATCCAGGTGGAGCGCACCCCAGGCATGAAGCTGGCCGAAACCCTGGGGGACGGTACCTCCGGCCTGGTGGAGGCGGAGAACACGGTGGATCTGCTGATCACGGTGCGGGGCTTCGGCCTGGTCACCGGCCGGAGCGTCTCCCTGAACCGGGTGTATGACCTGGGAGTGAACTCCTCCCGGAGCTACTGTACCAAGCGGGCGGATTTTATTGGAACGGTTGCGGAAATTTTTGACTGACCGTCATAGGGGCGCACGCCGTGCGCCCCTATCGCCAGTTAAGGAGGGTAAGCCATGAAGATCCTGATGGCCACCATGGGGCTGGACATCGGCGGGGCGGAGACCCATATCGTGGAGCTGGCCAAGGAGCTGAAGCACCAGGGCCACGACATCCTCATCGTCTCCAACGGCGGCGTCTACGTGGAGGAGGTGGAGGCGGCGGGCATCCGCCACTTTCAGGCCCCCCTCAACCAGCGCAGCGTGACCGCCATGAACCGGGCCCGGCGGGTGCTGCGGGAACTCATCGACCGGGAGCGGCCGGACGTGGTCCACGCCCACGCCCGCATTCCGGCGTTTTTGTGCGGACTGCTGCGGCGCAGGCGGCGCTTTGCCTTTGTCACCTCCTGCCACGGGGTGTACGAGGTGAGCGGGGCATTGAAGCTGCTGTCCAATTGGGGGGAGCACACCCTGGCGGTGTCGGAGGACATCCGGGATTATCTGATGGAGCAGTACAGCCTCCCCGAGGGGCAGATCACCCTGACCATCAACGGCATCGACACGGAAAAATTTTCCCCGGCGGTGTCCGGGGAGGAGGTCCGGAGGGAGCTGGGCCTGGGGAACGCCCCGGTGGTGGGCCATGTCAGCCGCCTGGACCAGGCCGCCTCCCACACCGCCCGGCAGCTCATCGCCCTGGCCCCCCGGCTGTGCGAGCGGGCGCCGGGATTGCGCATCCTGATCATTGGCGGCGGCGGCGTCTATGAGGAGCTGGCCGCCCAGGCGGAGCAGGTGAACCGTCAGGCGGGCCGGGAGTGCCTGATCCTCACCGGTCCCCGCACCGATGTCAACCGGCTGGTGGCCGCCTGCGACCTGTTTGTAGGGGTGTCCCGGGCGGCGCTGGAGGCCATGGCCGCGGGGAAGCCGGCGGTGCTGTCCGGGGCCCAGGGCCACACCGGCCTGTTCACTCCGGAGCTGCTGGACAAGGCGGTGGATACCAATTTCTGCTGCCGCACCGATCCGGTGTCCACCCAGGACCAGCTCTTTGACGCGGTCGCCGCCGCCCTGGCCCTGCCGCCGGAGCGGCGGAGGGAGCTGGGCCTCTACGGCCGTCAGGTGGTCCAGGAGCGGTACTCGGTCAGCCGCATGGCGGAGGACTGCCTGTCCGCCTACGAGCGGGTGCGGCGGAAGAAGTATCAGGTGGTGATGAGCGGCTACTACGGCTTCGGCAACGCCGGTGACGATGCCATCCTGGATTCCATCCAGCAGGCGATCCGGGCGGCCAGCGACGACGTGTCGGTCACCGTGCTGTCCAACGACCCGGAGCTGACAAAAAAGCAGTACGGCCTGGATGCCATCCCCCGCTTCCGGGTGCTGCGGGTGTTTCGCGCCCTGCGGCAGGGGGACGTGCTGCTGTCCGGCGGGGGGAGCCTGCTTCAGGACACCACCTCCACCCGGTCGCTGCTGTACTACCTGTCGGTCATCCGCTGCGCCCAGTGGCTGCGCAAGCCGGTGATGCTCTACGCCAACGGCATCGGCCCGGTGCGCAAGCCGGCCAACCGCCGCCGGGTGAAGCAGGTGGTGGAGCGGGCGGCGCTGGTCACCCTCCGGGACCACGCCTCCGCCATGGAGCTGAAGCAGATGGGCATCACCCGCCCCGCCCAGGTCACCGCCGACCCGGTGTTCCACCTGGAGCCCGCCGGGGAGGAGCGGTCCCGGGCGCTGTGTGCCGGGGCCGGACTGCCGGAGGGGGTCCCCTTCACGGCGGTGTCCGTCCGGGACTGGCACAACACGGGGGAGTTCTATGCCCAGCTGGCCGGGCTGTGCGACCACCTGCGCCGGGAGTACGGTCTGGAGGTGCTTTTTCTGCTGATGCAGCCCCAGCGGGACCGGCAGGCCACCGCCCAGGTGCGGGCGCGGATGGAGGAGCCCTCCTATGTGCTGGACGCGTCCACCACCCCTCGGGAGCTGATGGGGGTGCTGGGCCGGGCCCGGCTGTGTCTGGCCATGCGGCTGCACACCCTGATCTTCGCCGCCCGGATGGCGGTGCCCGCTATGGGGCTGGTCTACGACCCCAAGGTGGCCAGCTATCTGGAGGAGCTGGATCTGCCCGCCGCCGGGGATGTGGAAGCCTTCGACGGTCCGGAGGCCATCCGCCGGGCGGACGCCCTGCTGAAGGATTACGACGCCGTTCTGGCCCGCCTGCGGAAGAAGTCCGCCCAGCTCACCCAGGCCGCCGGAGAGAACGAGCGGCTGCTGCTGGAGCTGTTGGAGAGCTCAAAACGATGAAGAAAACACCAATTTTACTTTGTATCTTGGTTCTGCTCCTGTCTCTGCCCTCCTGCGCCCCGGCGCGGGAGGAGGCCCGGCTCACCGTGGTGTGCACCACCTACCCAATCTACCTCTTCGCCTCCTCCATCACCCAGGGGGTGGAGGGCGTGGCGGTGGAGCGGCTGGACACGGGCAGCACCAGCTGCCTCCATGACTACACCCTGTCCATGGCGGACATGAAGCGGCTGGAGCGGGCCAACATCATCGTCATCAACGGCGCGGACCTGGAGGAGTTTCTGGAGGACGCCCTGGCCGCCTCCGATGCGGCGGTCATCGACTGCTCGGAGGGGGTGGAGCTGCTGGAGAGCCTGTCCCACCACCACGACGAGGAGGACCGTAGCCACGACGGCCACGACCACGGCCACTGGGACCCCCACTACTGGATGGACCCGGCCAACGCCCGGATCATGGCGGGCAATGTTCTGGCGGGCCTGCGTGCGGCGGACCCGGATCACACGGAGGAGTACACGGCCAACGCCCGGCGCGCCGACGGGGTGCTGCTCTCCTGTGAGACGTCCCTTCAAAATCTGATGATGGAGTTCCGGCCCCGGATGGGGGAGCGCCCCGGCCTGATCACCTTCCACGACGGGTTCCAGTATTTTGCCCGGGCCTGCGGCGTGCCCCTGCTGGCCGCCATCGAGGAGGAGGCGGGCAGCGAGGCCAGCGCCCACGAGATTGTGGAGATCACAGAGCTGGTGAAGGAGTACAATATCCCGGTGATCTTCACCGAGGTCAACGGCTCCGACGCCACCGCCGCCGCCATCGCCCGGGAGACGGGGTGCCGGGTGGCCCGGCTGACCATGCTCATGGACGGCCCCATGGAGGCCGGCGGCGGGGAGGACGATTTGCTGGACAACTATTTCGCCCTGTATGAGAATGCGGTGACGATGATCAACGGCTTTGCCGGGGAAAGCGTGGTGCCAAAGGGATGAGAAGAATCAAACACGGCAAGCTGGCCGCCGGGTGCGCCGACTCCTGCTGCCTGAAGCTGGAGGGGCTGAACGTCCAGCTCCAGGGGGACAGCATTCTGGAGGATGTGTCCTTTCACCTTCACTGCGGAGAGATCGTGGCCCTCATCGGCCCAAACGGGGCGGGGAAATCCACCCTGTTCCGCAGCATTCTGGGCCAGTTGAGCTACAAGGGCTCCATCACCTTTTCCCCGGCCCGGGGGCCCGCCATCCGCCTGGACGACGGCCCCACAAGCGGCCTGCGCCCCCTGGTGGGCTACGTTCCCCAGGCCCCCAGCTTCGACCGGGGGGACCCGGTGTCGGTGCTGGACTTCTTCACTGCCGCCACCGCAAAATGGCCGGTGTGGCTGCCCATCCCCAAACAATACCGGGACCGGGCGGCCGCCTGCCTGGCCCGGGTCCACGGGGAGGACCTGCTGGACCGGCCCATGGGCGGACTGTCGGGGGGACAGCTCCAACGGGTGCTGCTGGCCCTGGCCCTGGAGCCGGTGCCCCACATCCTGATTCTAGACGAGCCTCTGTCCGGTGTGGACATCGAGGGGGAGCACCAGCTGCTGGAGATGCTGGATGAGCTGCGCACCCAGTATGACCTGTCCATCTTCCTGTCCACCCACGACTTCGCCACCCTGGGCCAGTTTGCCGACAAGGTGATTCTCCTCAACCGCCGGGTGCTGAAGTCCGGCCCGCCGGACGAGGTGCTGTCCTCCACGGAATTTTTTGAGACGTTCCATCTGAGGATGGGGGGAAAGGGGGGCGCGCAATGAGTGCCTGGTATGCACTGGTGGACCTGCTGCCCTTTGAGTGGGCCCAGCCGGGGTCTATGTTCTTTATGAAGAATGCCCTGCTGGCGGTGCTGGTCATCACCCCTCTGTTCGGACTCTTGTCCACCATGGTGGTCCACAGCCGCATGTCCTTCTTCTCCGACGCCCTGGGCCACTCCGCCTTCACCGGTATGGCCATCGGGGCCGCCTGCGGCTTCAACGAGCCCACCTGGGCGGCAGTGATCTTCGCCATCCTCTTCGCCCTGCTGTTCAACCTGGTCAAGCGCCGCTCCGCCCTGGCCAGCGACACGGTGATCGGCGTGTTTTCTTCCACCGCCGTGGCGCTGGGCATCTTCCTGTCCACCCTGAACGGACGCTCCTTCACCCGGTTCAACGCCCTGCTGGTGGGGGATATCCTGTCGGTGGAGCCCGCCAAGGTGGGAGTGCTGGCGCTGATTTTGCTGCTGGTGGTGGGGCTGTGGCTGGCCTCCTTCAACCAGCTGATGCTGTCCGCCGTTCACCCCGCCCTGGCCGACAGCCGGGGAATTCGGGTATTCTGGCAGGAGACGGTGTTTTCCATCGCCATCGCCGTGGTGGTCACCCTGTCCATGACCTGGGTGGGCCTGCTGGTCATCAACTCCCTGCTGGTCCTCCCCGCCGCCGCCGCCCGGAACGCGGCCCGGAATATGGGCCAGTACCACCTGTTCTCCCTGCTGGGGGCGGTCCTGGCCGGGATCGCCGGGCTGATGACCTCCTACTATGCGGGCGGCTCCGCCGGCGCGGCCATCACGCTGTATCTGGCGGTGTGGTTTGCGCTGACCTTTTTGGTGCGGAACAAGTAAAGAGCGCCGCCTTGACAACATGCAAGACGGTGCTGCGCTGGGGAAACGGGAACGCCAAAGGGCGGTTTGGCCCGGTTAGGCAGTTGCGAAGATTATGAAACCGCCCCGCCAGTTCAAGCTGGCCTTCGTGCAGTTCGAGCCACAACACGCTGAGCCACAACTGTCAACGTCAAACGGACAAGGCCGGAGCAATGCTCCGGCCTTGGTTCAGTCCTCGATGTTCACCAAAATGTTGTCCGTTCCGTGCTCCTCAAACTCGGCGATGTAGGCGTCGATGCGGCTGGTGAGCTCGGCGTAGTTGCTTTCGTCGATGGGAGCGTCGTCCATATCCCGGCGGGCCAGGTCCTCGGCCAGGATGTCGAAGAACACGTTGTTCTCATACTCCACAATGGCCTCATGGATGCCCCCCTCCACAAAGGCTCGGGAGGGGATGATCTCCCCCTGATACAGCTCGGCCAGCTGGGGCATGCCCTCCAAGGCGGCCCGGCCAAAGAGCAGGCTCTCCACCTCGTCGTAGTCGGCGAAGCGCTGGTCGCCCCGGGTGGAGTTCAAGATCCAGTTTCCGATGTACACCAGGTCCAGCAACCGTCGAAACTGCTTTTTGTTCAGCTCCAAATTCATTGGGCTCCTCCTCTCCGGGCATAAGGTCGTTCATATAGCATTATAGCCTCCATTTCCAATTTGTCAAATGGAGAAAGCAGGTAAAATCCCTTGTTTTTTCAGTGAAAATGACATACAATAAAATAGCCGCTTTACATAGGGGGCCAAAGTGTGTATAATACCTCAGACTGACCCGGCGGATTTCCCGCCGGACCGGATCCTGACAGGCATTGGAGGTCCCCCCAGCATGGAAAAGGAAGTGGTCATCTCCATCAAGGGGATGCAGAAATACGAGGGCGCGCCCCCCGACGTCATCGAGCTGGTCACCGAGGGCCGCCTGGTCCGGGAGGGAGGGAGCTACACCCTGTCCTACCAGGAGAGCGAGCTCACCGGGCTGGAGGGCACCCTCACCACCATCCAGGTGGATGGAGAGCAGGTTACCCTGATGCGGATGGGGGAGTTCAACTCCCAGCTGGTGTTCCAGGAGGGCCGCCGGCATCTCTCCATGTACAATACACCATATGGCGCAATGACCATCGGGGTGAATACCCGTCATCTGCTGGCCGAGCTGACCGACCAGGGGGGCGATATCGAAGTGGACTACTCGGTGGAGGTGGACCACGCCATAGCCGGCCGCAATGTGTTCCGCATCAACGTGAAGGAGGCGGAGGGCGGCCTGGGCAGCTTGAAACAATAATGTGAGGTGCGAACGATGAGTAACATGATCCAGTCCGCCATGGACCAGGTGGCCGCCCTGACCTGGGCGGCCTATGAGAAGGCCTTCGCGGCGGGGGTTCTGCCCGCCGGGGGGGAGATGGTAACGGTCACCATTGAGATCCCCAGGGATACGTCCCATGGGGACTATGCCTCCAACTTTGCCATGGCAGGGGCCAGGGAACTGCATATGGCTCCCCGGGCCATCGCCCAGGCCATCGTGGATCACCTGGAGCTGGAGGGCAGCTACTTCCAAAAGGCAGAGATCGCCGGTCCCGGCTTTCTCAACTTCACCTTGGGCCCTAAGTGGTACGGCGAGGTGCTGCGCGCCATTGAGGAGGAAGGCCCTGACTACGGTTCCGGCGACAGGGGCGCGGGCAAAAGGGTGATGGTGGAGTTCGTCTCCGCCAACCCCACCGGCCCCATGCATATGGGCAACGCCCGCGGCGGCGTGCTGGGGGATACCTTGGCCAACGTCCTGGCCCGGAACGGCTGGAACGTGTGGCGGGAGTTCTACGTCAACGACGCGGGCAACCAGATCGACAAGTTCGCTCGGTCCATCTACGCCCGGTACATGCAGATCGTGCTGGGAGAGGACGCGGTCCCCTTCCCCGAGGACGGCTACCAGGGGGAGGACATTAAGGAGCTGGCCCAGGCCTTCTATGAGGCGAGCGGCTCCGACTATAAAAATGAGCCGGAGGAGGACGCGCTGTTCGCAATGGCTCAGTTTGGCCTGGAACGGAACATCCCCAAGATGAAGGAGGACCTGAACAAGTACGGCATCGAGTACGACCAGTGGTTCCTGGAGTCCTCCCTCCACAACAGCGGCGCAGTAGCCGGTACCGTTCAGCTGCTGACGGATAAGGGCTGGACCTATGAGAAGGACGGGGCTCTGTGGCTGAATACCACCGAGCTGCTCAAGAAAAAATACCTGGCCGAGGGTAAGACCCAGGAGCAGGTGGACAAGCTGGATTTGAAGGACGACGTCCTCCGCCGGGCCAACGGCTTTTACACCTACTTCGCCGCCGACATCGCCTACCACCGCAACAAGCTGGAGGAGCGGAAATTCGATCTGGCCATCAACATCTGGGGGGCCGACCACCACGGCCATGTGGCCAGGCTCCAGGCCGCCCTGGACGGGCTGGGCCTGGACGGCTCCCACCGGCTGGTCATCGTGCTGATGCAGCTGGTCAACCTGCTCCAGGACGGCAAGCCGGTGCGCATGTCCAAGCGGACGGGCAAGGCCATCGCCCTCCACGACCTGCTGGACGAAATCAGCGTGGATGCAGCCCGGTACTACTTTAACAACCGGACTCCCTCCAGCCCCCTGGACTTCGACCTGGATCTGGCTGTCCGCCAGGACAGCGAGAACCCGGTCTACCTGGTCCAGTACGCTCATGGGCGCATCTGCTCGCTGATCACCCGTATGGCGGAGGACGAGGGGGCGGTGGTCCCCGCCGCCGCTGAGGTGGATATGACCCTGCTGACCCACGAGAAGGAGCTGGCGCTGCTCAAGGCCCTGGCCCAGTACCCCGAGGAGCTGTATCTGGCCGCCCGGGACTACGACCCCAGCCGGATCAACCGCTATCTAACCGCCCTGGCCGAGGCCTTCCACCGCTTCTACAACGAGGACGAGTGCCGCCTGATGGGGGCGGAGCCGGCGGTGCGGTCCGCCCGGCTGAAGCTGGCCGACAGCGTCCGGGCCGTGCTGGCCAACGGCCTGAACCTGCTGGGGGTCACCGCCCCCCGGTGGTCGGCCAACCCGAAGAAGGGAGACTGAGCCCATGGCGCGGCGGGAACGCTTCCAACGCTGGAAGGACGCCCTGGAGCGGAACCGGAACATGACGGTGTATATCCTGCTGGTCCTGGGGGGACTGTGCCTCCTGACAGGCTGGGGCCTGCTGCCCCAGATGGTCAGCATCGACCCGGACCTTGAGGGGGTCATCTTCCGCCCTAAGTGGCAGATGATCGCCATGCACGGGGGGATGATGGGGGTGTTCATCCTGCTGTTTTGGAGAAAGCCCCGGGAGCTGGTCTATCTGACCGGGTATATCATCAGTCTGGGGCTGACGCTAATGATGCTGTTCGCCAATCTGGGGGCGTTGTGACCGCTATGGAGCTGGAGCAACTGGAAGTTCTGCTGCGGGGCCGTGCCCCCGGCCTGATGGATTCCCGCCAGTCCTATGCGGTGCTGGTCCCCCTGGTGGAGCGGGAGGGGGAGCTGTGCCTGCTCTATGAGGTCCGGGCCAAGACCCTGCGCCGTCAGCCGGGGGAGGTCTGCTTTCCCGGCGGGCGGATGGAGCCGGGGGAGACTCCGGAGGTGTGCGCCCTGCGGGAGACCTGGGAGGAGCTGGCCATCCCCTCCGGGGCGGTGAAGCTGCTGGGACGGCTGGACTTCATCGCCCACCGGGCCAACTTCCTCATGTGGCCCGTGCTGGGGGTGGTGGACAGCGGGGCGCTGGCCCGGATGGTTCCCAGCCCCGCCGAGGTGGGAGAGGTGTTTTTTGTCCCCCTGTCCCACCTGCTGAAGACGGACCCCATCGAGTACACCTACGACCTGATCCCCACCCCGGCGGAGCAGTTTCCCTATGAGCTCATCGGCATCCCGCGGGACTACCAGTGGCAGAAGGGGAGCGAGAATGTCCCCGTCTACCCTTGGCAGGGGCGGGCCATCTGGGGCCTCACAGGACGGATCACACGAAATCTGGTGCGGATATGCAAGGCCCCCGGCTAAAGCCGGGGGCCTTGATTTATGTCGCCTCCTCCGCGGCTTCCTTCTCCTTGAGAGCCTTGATGGCGTAGTCCAGGGCGGGAATGGATTTGGCGGTGCAGTATTGCTTCATGTCCTGAAGCTGGCGGATGGCTTCCTTTGTGGTCATATCCTTCAAACGCATAGCACTCACACTCCTTTGTTGTTATTTTATCACAAGAGAGGCGGGAATGCAAGGGAGTTTTTTGGCATTTCTGTCCCTGGGAGGGGTCTCCGCTCCGGGGCTTGTGGGCCAGGAAGGCGGCCAGCGCCAGCGTGGCCAGCGCCAGCAGCTTCCTCCAGAGGCTGGCCGTCCAGATCAGACGGCACAGCGCCCCGGCGATGGACCACAGACAGCCCGCGCCGAACAGGATGACGGCGGCGGTCATCTCAGTACTCCTTCCCCGCCGCGATGCGGCAGGAGATGAGGTAGGAGACGCCCAGCAGGGCCAGCCCGGCCAGGGGCAGCAGGGCAGAGCCACCCGCCAGGGCGGTGGGGGCGAGGAGGTCCATCCCCTTCAGCATGGACATATCCAGCACCCCGGCCTTAGCCAGCAGCACCACGGCGATGACAGGGATGAAAATAATGGCGTACAGATAGGGCCGGGCCCGCTCCGCCCCCAGCTTGTAGCTCAGCGGCAGGAGGATGGTGGGAATCAGCAGGCCGATGGCGGAGGACACCATCAGGATGACAAACATCTCAAGGAAGTCCGCCTGATGGGCCAGATACAGCAGGGCGGTGCCCGCCAGCCCGAACGCTACGGTGAACAGGGTGAGCAGCAGCACGAAGAGATACCGGGCCCCCACCACCCGGCTCCGCCCCAGGGGTAGGGACATGGCGTACCGGTCCCACTTGGACTGTTCATCGTAGGCGAAGGCGGAGATAGGCAGTACGGACAGGGCTACCTGAACAAAGGTGATGATAAAGCTGTAGTCAAAGAAGTCCAGGTAGGCGAGAATGATGTAAACGACAATCATAAGCAGATAAGATCGCAGCATCTTGCGCATCACAAGAAAGTCCTTCGTAATCAATCCGGTCATTTTGTTTCTCCTTTCCCCACAAAGAGCATGATGTCTTCCAGAGTGGTCCGCTCCACCAGGAGCATGGGGTACTTGCGGCTGAAGGCCACCCGGTCGGCCACCAGGGCCTCACAGCCGAATGCCCCCTTCCGGGTGTGCAGTACGTCCCGGGGGTCGATGTTCTCCAGCTGGGCGGCGGTACAGCCCACCCGGCCGTAGGAGTCGAGGATGTTGTCCTTGGCGTCGGACAGTACCACCTGTCCCTGATGGATGTAGGCGATGTAGTCGGCCACCTTCTCCAGGTCGGAGGTGATGTGGCTGGACATGAGGATGGCGTGGTCCTCATCCTGGATGAAGCCCAGAAACTCGTCTAAAATCTCGTCCCGGACCACCGGGTCCAGGCCGGCGGTGGCCTCGTCCAGGATGAGCAGCTTGGGGCGGTGGGCCAGGGCGGCAGACAGGGACAGCTTCATCTTCATGCCCCGGGAGAACTCCTTAATGAGTTTCTTTTCCGGCAGACCGAATTTGCCCAGGTAGTCCCGAAACAGCTTCTGGTCCCACTCCCGGTAGGCGGGGGCCAGGATTTTTCCCACGTCCAGGGGGCGGAGGGTGCCGTGGAAGAAGCACTCGTCCAGCACCAGCCCGATGTCCTGCTTGGCCAGCCGCTCCTCCCGGAGGTTGTCATAGCCCAGCAGGGTGATCTCCCCAGCGTCCCGGTGAATCAGGTTCAGGATGCACTTGATGGTGGTGGTCTTGCCCGCGCCGTTCTCCCCAATCAGCCCCAGTATGGAGCCGCCAGGGAGAGTCAGGTTGATATTGTTCAGGGCGAAGTCCCCATAGGACTTGCATAGCCCTTTGATTTCAATGCAATTTGTCATAATTCCTCACCTTTATACAAAATATCCAGCATTTCGTGGAGCTCCTCCAGGGGGAAAGCGCCCTTCCGGGCCTCCTCCACCGCCTGGAACAGCTTTTCCTCCACCCTCCGTAGCTGGGCCTCCCGCAGCAGTTCCCGGTTCTGGGGAGCCACAAAGCAGCCCTTCCCGGGGACGTTTTCCAAAAAGCCGTCCCGTTCCAGCTCCTCGTAGGCCCGCTTGGTGGTGATGACCGAAATGCGCAGCTCCTTGGCCAGCAGCCGCATGGAGGGCAGGGCGTCCCCCGCCGACAGGGTCCCGGCCATGATCTGCTCCTTCACCTGGTCGGTAATCTGCTCATAGATGGGTTTGCCGCTGGCGTTGCTCAATATGATATCCATTTTTCCTGCCTTTCAACAGACGGCGGAGGTCCTGACTGCCGGCCTGTGCACGGGTCCCGCGCTGGAGCCTCGCCGCTGTCATTTTGGGTTTAGTGTATATATACCATATGCACAGTATAACAGCTTTTTCACTCTTGTCAATAGGCGGATAACATTTTTTGTGCCGGAAAAATCACCCTTGACAATCGGTCCCGATTGTGGCATAATAAACCAAACTAAATTTTTGTTAGAACGGACATGGATATGGCAAGAGCCATACCATGCCCTTTTTCGTTTTGAGAGAGGGACAAAAAAGGAGGAGTTCCAATATGAAGACAAAAAACAATACCCAGGAGTACCTGATCCACACTCTGCGCGAGCGGCTGCGCCAGTGCGCGGTTGGTCATGCGCTGACCCTCTCCCGTTCGGTCAGCCGCTTGACCTCCTGTGACGCCGTGCCCTGCCTGGAGTACCGGGAGGAGGTCCAGGCGGAGTATGGGGTGATCGACCGGCTGCTCTACGTCCAGCAGTGCCGCGCCGCCCTGGAGCGGTGCCTGGGGGGCGGCCGTGCCCGCCTGCGCTACCGCTGGCAGGACGGGCGGGTGACGGAGACCAGCTTCCGCAGGACGGCGCCCGGCCGGGTCAAGGTATCCGGCCTGGTCCTGGACGGCGGGAGCCCGGCCAGAGCCGCCTGAAACGGGAGAGGGGGAGGTGAAAGCCTCCCCCTCTCAGCGCGTCATGGGGCGAAGCGGGAAAGACAATGGGAAAACCTTTTGCGCGGACAGCTTCCCCGCAGATTCGACAGGGGGCTTGTCCTATAATGAACTGGAAAATAATGGGACATGATCCCAGAGGAAGGAGCGGGTCAGACATGCCGGTGACCTGTAGAGAGGACAAACGCCATCTGACGGCCCGGGTGGCCGGGGAGCTGGACCACCACGGAGCCAGAACAGTGATGGAGGAGCTGGACCGCCGCATCGACCAGGCCCAGCCCAGCCAGCTCACCCTGGACCTGAGCGGGCTGACCTTTACGGACAGCTCGGGCATCGCGGTGCTTCTCCGGGCTCACCGGCGGATGGGCCAGGTGCAGGGGTCCATGCGGGTGGTGAACACCCCGGACCAGGCGGGCAGAGTGTTCCAGGCCGCCGGGCTGGAGCGGATCATCCGGTTTGAATAAGGAGGCGCTACATATGAAAATCGAAAACCATGTCACGCTGGAGTTCCCCAGCCGTTCGGCCAACGAGGGCTTCGCCCGGACGGCGGCGGCCTGCTTCGCCGCCCAGCTGGACCCCACCCTGGAGGAGGTCAACGACATCAAGACTGCCGTCAGCGAGGCGGTAACCAACGCCATCGTCCACGCCTATCCGGACACCCTGGGCAAGGTGGTGGTCAAGCTGCGCATCAAGGAGGGCCACGCCCTGGAGATCGTGGTGAAGGACTGGGGGGTGGGCATCGCTGATGTGGAGCAGGCCAGGACACCTCTGTTCACCACCGGCAGCGAGGAACGCTCCGGCATGGGCTTCACCATCATGGAGAGCTTTATGGACACCCTGAAGGTCCGCTCCGCCCCCGGTAAGGGGACCACCGTCACCATGGCCCGGAAGATCGCCCGCCGGGCCGGGCGGTGAGCGGGCCTCTTGCCGGCTCCGCGCTGCTGGAGGCCGCCCGGGGCGGCGACCGCGCCGCCTGCGAGCAGGTGCTGCTGGAAAACAACGGTCTGATCTGGAGCGTGGTGCGCCGGTACTACGGCCGGGGGGTGGAACCGGACGACCTGTATCAGCTGGGCTGCCTGGGCTTCCTCAAGGCCATTCAGGGCTTCGACCCCGAGTACGGCACCCAGTTTTCCACCTACGCTGTCCCCAAGATTGCCGGAGAGATCCGCCGCTTTCTCCGGGACGACGGTCCGGTGAAGGTGAGCCGGGGGCTGAAGGAGCGGGGGACCGCCATCCGGACGGCCCGGACCCGGCTGTCCGCCCAGCTGGGCCGGGAGCCCACTCTGTCCGAGCTGGCAGAGGACACCGGCCTGGCGCCCGAGGACATCGCCGCCGCCGAGACGGCTATCGAACCGGTGGTGTCCCTCCAGGCGGAGACGGGGACCGATGGCCTCACCCTGGAGGGGATGCTCACCACTGGGAACGAGGAGGAAGGCATGGTGGAGCGGCTCACCCTCCGCTCCGCCATCGGGGAGCTGCCCGAGCGGGAGCAGCAGGTGCTCCTCCTGCGGTACTACAAGGGCCTGACCCAGATGAACACCGCCCGGGTACTGGGGGTGTCCCAGGTGCAGGTGTCCCGCCTGGAGCGTCGGGCGCTGGACAGGCTGCGGAAGGAGCTGGAGGGCTGACCGCTCTGACGGCTCCAGGCGGGGAAAACTTGGATTAGCACTCTTTGACTGTGAGTGCTAAAAATTCACGATTTGTTCATGCAATTCCTTCGGGAGCGGCCTATACTAAGAGCATACCGCAGGCTGTTCCATGAAAGGAGTGTTTTTTATGAACATGAATCAGTTTACGCAAAAATCCCTGGCCGCCATTCAGGGGGCGCAGGATATTGCCCTGGAGCACGGCAACCAGCAGATCGAGCAGGCCCACCTGCTGCTGGCCCTGGCGGGGGACGCCGAGGGCTTCATCCCCCAGCTGCTCGCCGCCATGGGCATGACCGTCCCCAGCTTTGAGGCGGCGGTGAAGGCGGAGGTGGATAAGCTGCCCAAGGTCACCGGCTCGGGCCGGGAGAGCGGCAAGGTGTATGTCTCCCAGGACGTGGACCGGGCGCTCCAGGCCGCCGGGCAGGAGGCCCAGGCCATGAAGGACGAGTATATCTCGGTGGAGCACATCCTTCTGGGCCTGCTGGCCCACCCCAACAGCGCCTTGAAGGAGCTGTTCCGCACCTACGGCCTGACCAAGGAGGGGGTGCTTCAGGCGCTGGCCGCCGTCCGGGGGAACCAGCGGGTCACCTCCGACAACCCGGAAGAGACCTACAACGCCCTGAAGAAGTACGGCTCCGACCTGGTGGAGCGGGCCCGGCAGAACAAGCTGGACCCGGTCATCGGCCGGGACGACGAGATTCGGAACGTGATCCGCATTCTGAGCCGCAAGACGAAAAACAACCCCGTCCTCATCGGCGAGCCCGGCGTGGGCAAGACGGCCATCGCCGAGGGGCTGGCCCAGCGGATCGTCAAGGGAGATGTGCCCGCCTCCCTCCGGGACAAGACCATTTTCTCTCTGGACATGGGTGCGCTGATTGCAGGCGCCAAGTACCGGGGGGAGTTCGAGGAGCGGCTGAAGGCGGTCCTCAACGAGGTGAAGAAGTCGGAGGGTCGGATCATCCTCTTCATCGACGAGCTCCACACCATCGTGGGGGCGGGCAAGACCGAGGGCTCCATGGACGCGGGCAACCTGCTCAAGCCTCTGCTGGCCCGGGGGGAGCTGCACTGTATTGGGGCCACCACCCTCAACGAGTACCGGCAGTATATCGAAAAGGACGCCGCCTTGGAGCGGCGGTTCCAGCCCGTGATGGTGAGCGAACCCTCTATGGAGGACGCCGTCGCCATCCTCCGGGGGCTGAAGGAGCGGTACGAGGTGTACCACGGTGTGAAGATCACCGACGGGGCCATCATCGCCGCCGCCTCTCTGTCCGACCGGTATATCTCCGACCGGTTCCTCCCGGACAAGGCCATCGACCTGGTGGACGAGGCCTGCGCCATGATCCGCACCGAGATGGACTCCATGCCCACCGAGCTGGACGTCATCCAGCGGAAGATCATCCAGCATGAGATCGAGGAGGCGGCGCTGAAAAAGGAGACCGACAAGCTGTCCCAGGAGCATCTGACCGAAATTCAGAGGGAGCTGTCCGACCTGCGGGACGAGTTCAACACGAAAAAGGCCCAGTGGGACAACGAGAAGGGGGCCATCGGCAAGGTGCAGAAGCTGCGGGAGGACCTGGAGGCGGCCAACGCCGCCCTGGAGAAGGCCCAGCGGGAGTACGACCTGGAGAAGGCCGCCGAGCTGCAGTACGGCCGCATCCCCGAGCTGCGCCGCGCCCTGGAGGCGGAGGAGTCCATCGCCAATGAGAGCAAAGCCCGCTCCCTCCTCCGGGACAAGGTGACCGAGGAGGAAATCGCCCGGATCATCGAGCGGTGGACGGGCATCCCTGTGGCCCGGCTGATGGAGGGGGAGCGGGAGAAGCTGCTCCACCTGGAGGACGTCCTCCACAAGCGGGTAGTGGGCCAGGAGGAGGCGGTGCGGCTGGTGTCCGAGGCCATCCTCCGCAGCCGCGCCGGCATCGCCGACCCGGATAAGCCCATCGGCTCCTTCCTGTTCCTGGGTCCCACCGGCGTGGGCAAGACCGAGCTGGCCAAAACCCTGGCCGAGGCCCTGTTCGACAGCGAGAAAAATCTGGTCCGCATTGATATGTCCGAGTACATGGAGAAATTCTCCGTCTCCCGGCTCATCGGAGCCCCTCCGGGGTATGTGGGCTACGAGGAGGGCGGCCAGCTCACCGAGGCGGTCCGGAGAAAACCCTACTCCGTGGTCCTCTTCGACGAGGTAGAGAAGGCCCACCCGGATGTGTTCAATGTATTACTCCAGGTATTGGATGACGGCCGGATCACCGACAGTCAAGGCCGGACGGTGGATTTCAAGAACACCATCCTGATCTTGACCTCCAACCTGGGCAGCCAGGCCCTGCTGGACGGCATCGGTCCCGACGGGGACATCAGCGAGACGGCCCGGGATCAGGTGAACGAGCTGCTCAAGCGGTCCTTCCGGCCCGAGTTCCTGAACCGGCTGGACGAGATCGTCTTCTACAAGCCGCTGACCAGGGAGAACATCACCCACATCATCGATCTGCTGGTGGACGGCCTGAACCGGCGGCTGGCGGACAAGCAGCTCACCGTGACCCTCACCCCCGCCGCCAAGAGCGCGGTGATTGAGGCCGCCTACGATCCCATCTACGGAGCCCGGCCCCTGCGCCGCTATCTCCAGCACACGGTGGAGACCCTCATCGGCCGGAAGATCGTCGCTGATCAGGTGGAGGCGGGCGCGGCCCTCACCGTGGACGTGCGGGATGGGGAACTGGTTGTCTTCTAAAGAATGGCGCTTGACTTTTTTCCGGCCTGGTGATATGATGTCACCGTCAAATAGGCTTTGATGGAGAAGAGGCTGGAACAAGTGCTCAGAGAGGGACGCCACGGGCTGAGAGCGTCCTGCACAGAAGCTGGCCGGTACCACTCCGGAGCCGCCCGGGAGGACCGGGCCGGGGCCTCCCGTTACCGAGGACACGAGCGGCGGTCTGCGGACCGCAAGCAGGGTGGAACCATGGAGCTTTCCGCTTCACCCCTGAACTGAATCAGGGGTGGAGCGTTTTTATTGTCCGCCCAAATGACAAGGAGGAATTTTGATGTCTGAAGAAAACAACCAGTATACCTTTGAAAACCCCGAGTACCGCCAGACCTACTGGCACACCTGCTCCCACGTGATGGCTCAGGCGGTGAAGCGCCTGTGGCCCGAGGTCAAGCTGGCCATCGGCCCCTCCATCGACGAGGGCTGGTACTACGACATGGACGCGCCCTTCGCCTTCACCCCCGAGCATTTGGAGCAGATCGAAGCCGAGATGCGAAAGATCTGCAAGGAGAAGCTGAAGCTGGAGCGGTTCGAGCTGCCCCGCCCCGAGGCCGTGAAGTTTATGGAGGAGCGGGACGAGAAGTACAAGGTGGAGCTGATCCACGACCTGCCCGAGGACGAGGTCATCTCCTTCTACAAGCAGGGGGAGTTTACCGACCTGTGCGCCGGTCCCCACCTGGACTCCACCGGCCGGATCAAGGGCAACGCCCTGAAGCTCACCGCCTGCAACGCCGCCTACTGGCGGGGGGACTCCAGCCGGGAGACCCTCCAGCGCATCTACGGCATCGCTTTCCCCAAAAAGGACGAGCTGGATGCCCATCTGGCCCGCATCGAGGAGGCCAAGAAGCGGGACCACCGCCGTCTGGGCAAGGAGCTGGGTCTGTTCATGCTCCGGGACGAGGGTCCCGGCTTCCCCTTCTTCCTGCCCAAGGGGATGACGCTGAAAAATACCCTGCTGGACTACTGGCGCAAGGTTCACAAGAAGTACGGCTATGTGGAAATCTCCACCCCCATCATGCTCAACCGCCAGCTGTGGGAGCGGTCGGGCCACTGGGACCACTATAAGAACAACATGTATACCACCGTCATTGACGACGTGGACTTCGCCGTCAAGCCCATGAACTGCCCCGGCGGCATGCTGGTCTACGCCAGCGAGCCCCACTCCTACCGGGACCTGCCCCTGCGAGTGGGGGAGATCGGCCTGGTCCACCGCCACGAGCTGTCCGGGGCCCTCCACGGCCTGTTCCGGGTGC
>CAJUAW010000021.1:1901-29734 GCA_910584605.1 uncultured Oscillospiraceae bacterium | reverse complement strand
CTTTCCCTACACGACGCTCTTCCGATCTTGTGGTATAGCCTTGATTTAGTAACTTGCCTTCAGACAAATTAGATGTTGCATAGTTTTGAGGAGCTATTTTAGGGACATCCCGACAATTTGGATAATGTATTTTTTTTGTGCTGGTGTTTAATACCCACTGAGCGCTTGTTTGTTGCTGGTTTTGATTGTTATATGTGTTGAAATTATTTCCATTTCCCGATGATTGGTTGCCGGACGTTGTTTCGTTCACAGAAGGCAATGTCGCTGCCCCGTTGGAGTTTACCTTGTCGCTGGTGTTGGGCGATTGCGCAGGCCCGCTGGTCTGCTCGGACCCTCCGGTGTTGGGAGCCGGTTCCACTGGAGTCTGGGCGGGGGCGGACGGAGCCGCTTCCGGCTGGCTTGCGGCTGGCTGGGTGACGGCGGGAGCCGCCGGCTGCTGATCAAGTACGCTGGCTGGATTGGATGGCCACGTGGTGCTCAGCCAAATGATCGTGCCGTAGTCCTCCTGGACGTTCGGCCCCCGAGCGATTCCGGCGGCAGAAGCGCCCGCGGACTGCTGATTATCTGCGGCGGGCGGGCTCTGGACCGGCTGATCCGCGGTGCCATACACCACCCGCCCCACTCCAAAACCAGCGCCAAAGCCTCCAACGCTGATTGCCGCCGCTGTAACCACCGAAAGTAGGACCGGCAGAACGATGCCGCCGCCTTTCTCGGAGCCTTTTGCCATAAAAACAACCTCTTTCTCTCTATATTCCGAGTAGTTGCTGTTTCTTTAACTCAAAGTCACGCTATATACGATATATGCCCCCTTTCACCTTACTCATGTTATCATAAGTGATTCGCTTAGTAAAGAGAATAGGTCACAAAAATAGTGGTTCGCTTTTGCACAGCATACCAAATTAAAGTGAATCGCTTGATCCGTTTATAATGACAGTAAACCAAAAATGCCGCCGGGCCAGGCGCTTGCTCAAATGATTATACTATGTTATAATCAGAAGCACAACCGGAAGGGGGGAGTTTTATGGAGAAAAAACACCGTCTTCTGCCGCTGCTGCTGGCGGCGGCGCTGTTTCTGGGCCTCTATCAGCCCATGCCCGCGTCGGCGGCCGCCATCTACTTCACCGGCATCAACGACAGCGTGGTCCCGCTGACGTCGGACACCATGCCATGCTGGTCGGGGGGGACGCTCTATGTGCCCTACACGGTGTTCAACGCCAACACAAACGGAATCCGGGTGAGCCTGGGACTGGAGACCACCTACAACCGCAATACGAACACCGTCTCCATCTTCAATCTCCGTCAGATGCTCACCTTTGACCTGAATACCGGCATCTGCCGGAATGATATGACGGGAGCCACCTACACCGCCCGGGCCATCATGCGCAACGGAAAGCCCTACGTGGCCCTGAATATTGTGTGCTCTACCTTTGGGATGGAGTACAGCTACACCCAGCTGCCCTATATCTCCCAGGGCTATCTGGTGCGGATCAAGGGGCCTGACACGGTGCTGGATGACGCCACCTTTATCGATGCGGCCCAGCGCCTGCTCAACGACCGCCTGCGGGACTATACCCAGAGCCTCAGCCCTGCGGAGGCGGCCATCCCACCGGGGGGGTCGTCCACCCCCAATCCGGGGACCAGCGCTCCGGATGAGTTGGAGGGAGGCGCCGCCGCCGCATATCTGGCCTTCCGCTGTGAGAGCGCCGGCAGCCTGTCCGCTATCCTGAACACGTTGGACGGAGCCGGTCAGTACGCTCTGTTTTTCCTGTCCCCCCAGGTGATCGAGGAGGAGGGGGATCTGGTCCGCCGGGTGCTGGGCACCGGCCATCTGATCGGCGTTCTGGCCCAGGACGGAGAGGAGGAGACGCTGGAGCGGGGCCGTCTGGCGCTGGAGGAGCTGGTCCACACCCGCACCACCCTGGCCTATGTCCCGGACGGAGCCAGAGCCGGTCTGGAGGAGAAGGGCTGGGTGTGCTGGGAGGAGACGCTGCTCCTGGAGCCGGGGGACGGAGTGGGCGCTACCGCCTTTGCCGGCACGGCGCTGAGCCGTCTGGGGACCCGCCGCCGGGCCGTTTACCTCACCCTGGAGGGGAGCGGCAATACCGCCCGGGTGCTGTCCGCCCTGCTGCGGCAGCTGGAGAGCAGCTACTATACCGTGACGATCCCCCTGGAAACCAAGCTGTAACAAGACCGCCGGCCCTGCCGGCGGCTTTTTTTGGAATCCGCCTTGTCTTTTTCCGGATAAACTGGTATAATAGCTGGAACAATCAACCTAGAATGGGGAGGTGGGCCCTTGGAGGCACCCATTTACCACCTGGAAGGGGTGGTGAAGGCAAAGGAGGAGCACATGGAGGACTTTGTGGGTCCGCTGGACCTGATCCTCCACCTGCTGAGCAAAAACAAGCTGGAGATTAAGGACATCCAGATCGCCCTCATCCTGGACCAGTACATGGAGTGGATGAACCGGCGGAAGGAGCTGGACCTGGAGGTGGCCAGCGACTTTGTGACCATGGCCTCTCACCTGGTTTATATCAAGACCCGCATGCTCCTCTCCATCCACGACGAGGAGGCCATCAGCGAGATGGAGCAGCTCATCGCCACCCTGGAGGCCCACCAGCGCAATGAGAATTATTTGAAGATCAAGGCGGTGGCCCCCGCCCTGGACAGCCGCTACCAGATCGGCCGGGACTATCTGACCAAGCAGCCCGAGGCGGTCCAGCCCGATAAGATTTACCGCTACGTCCACGACCGGGCGGACCTGCTGAAGGCCATGGCCGCCGTGTTGGGCCGGCTGGACAACAAGCTGCCGCCGCCGGTGTCCGCCTTCCAGGGCATTGTGGGCCGGGAGCCATACCCCGTGGCCGATAAAGCGGGGGAGATCATCCACAAGCTGATTCAGTTCGGCGTCACCCGGTTCCGGGCCCTGT
Source organism: uncultured Oscillospiraceae bacterium (assembly GCA_910584605.1). Taxonomy (GTDB): domain Bacteria; phylum Bacillota; class Clostridia; order Oscillospirales; family Oscillospiraceae; genus Lawsonibacter. The sequence continues at coordinate 26,807 of CAJUAW010000021.1, read as the reverse complement.
TCAAGGGCAGCCGCAGCCGGTCGGAGGTGGTAGCCACCTTCCTGGCGGTGCTGGAGCTGTGCAAGGCCCGCCGCCTGCTGCTGGCGGGGACAGAGTCGGACTGCACCGTCACCTGTACCCAGGAGGAGGGCGCGGTGGAGTTTACGTCGGAGAATTATTGAGTGTCAGGAGGTGCCCCTGCGTGGAAGTGAAAGAGTTGGAATCCGCTCTGGAAGGGGTGCTGTTTGCCGCCGGGGAGCCGGTGCCGGTGGAGCGGCTGTGTCTGGGCCTGGAGGTGGACCGGCCCACCCTGGACGCGGTGGCCCAGCGGCTGATGGACCGGTACAGCTATGACCGCCGGGGGATCCGGCTGGTGAGGCTGGATACCAGCTACCAGCTGTGCTCTGCTCCGGAGTTCGCCGGATACATCCGAAAAACTCTGGAGAGCCGCAAGCCCGCCCGGCTGTCCCAGCCGGCGCTGGAGGTGCTGTCCATCATCGCCTACTACCAGCCCGTCACCCGGGCCTATGTGGACCAGGTGCGGGGAGTGGACAGCTCCTACACCATGGGCCTGCTGCTGGAGCGGGAGCTCATTGAGGAGGCGGGCCGTCTGGCGGTGCCTGGCCGGCCGGTGCAGTTCAAGACCACCAAAAATTTCCTGCGCTCCTTTGGCCTGTCCAGTCTGGAGGAGCTGCCCGAGCTGCCCAACCAGTCCCAGGAGGGCAGCCAGCTCACCCTGGAGCTGGAGGCCAGCCTGGCCCGCCTCCGGGGGGCGGAGACGCTGGAGGAGGACGGAGCCGTTCCTCCCTCTGAGCCGCCGGAGGAACCGGCGGAGGGGACGTGAAGGCCGTCTTTATCCTGGCTGTGATCCTCCTGGTCCTGCTCCTGCTGGGACAGGTCCGGGTGGGCGGCCGGGCGGAGTTTAACGCGGAGGGATTTTTCCTGTGGCTTCGCCTGGGGCGGTTCCGTATCAAAATCCTTCCGATGAAGCCAAGAGCGGAGCGGCCGGCAAAGCCCAGGAAAGCGAAAAAACCAAAACAGCCGGAGCCGGAAAAGCCCCCCGTGCCGCTGCCGGAGAAGCTGGGCGGCGCGCTGGAGTACGCAAAAGCTCTGCTGCCGGTGGCGCTGGAGGCGGCCGGCGGGATGTGGCGGGGCCTGCGGGTGGACGTCCTGGAGCTGGAGCTGACTGCCGGCGGGTCCGATCCGGCGGACGCGGCCATGCTCTACGGCTATGCCAACGCCGCGCTGGGCGGGCTGTGGTTCCCGCTGACCACCGCCTTCCGCGTGAAGGACGGTGCCGCCCGGGTGAAACTGGACTTCGACGCCCCGGGTATGACGGTGTACGGCACAGCGGAGCTGTCCATCAAGATCGGGACGGCGGTATGGACCGGCCTGCGGGCCGGCTGGAACGCATTGTTCAGGGTTCTTGCCGCAAAGAAGCGGCTGAAATTAAAACGACGGCAGAGAAAGGCGGCATGACCGATGGAACAGGAGAAGAAAAATTCCCTGGGCGAGCTGATGAAGATCACCATGGAGCATATCAAGACGATGGCGGACGCCAACACCATTATCGGGACCCCGATTCACGCCGAGGGGGTCACGCTGATCCCCGTGTCCCGCATGTCCTTTGGCATGGGGGGCGGCGGCAGCGAGTTCACCACCAAGGCAGGTGCCCCGAAGGAGAACTTCGGCGGCGGCAGCGCGGCCAGCGCCAAGCTGGAGCCGGTGGCCTTTCTGGTGGTCCGGGAGGACGGCAGCGTAAAGCTGCTCCCCGTCTTCCCGCCCGCCGCCACCACGGTGGACCGGGTCATTGAGACGGTGCCTGAGGTTGTGGACAAGGTGACCGGATTTATCGAGAAGCAGCAGGAGAAGAAGGCTCGGAAGGAGCCGGAAGGGGATTTTGCAGAATAAAAAATTCCCTGGAAACAAAGGTCAAAAGCCGCTCCATACTATTGCTATCTACGAAAAAGAAGGTGGCAGTGTTGAAGCGACTTTTTTCCGCGGCCCTGATTGGGGCGCTGCTGTGGTGGACTCCCCCCGCCGTCCGGGCGGAGGGGGCTCCTCCTGCGGTCTCCGCCGCCAGCGCCGTTCTGATGGACGGGGAGACCGGGCGGGTGCTCTGCGAAAAGGACGGCCGCACCCCCCGGCTCATCGCCAGCACCACCAAGCTGATGACCGCTCTGGTGGCGCTGGAGTGGGGATGCGATCTGGAGGAGCCGGTGGTTATCCTCCCGGAGTGGACGGGCATCGAGGGCTCCTCCGTCTATCTGCGCCCTGGGGAGGAGATCACCCTGGAGGCGCTGCTCTACGGCCTGCTCCTGCGCTCGGGCAACGACGCGGCTCTGGCCATTGCCGGGCACTGCGGCGGGACGGTGGAGCATTTTGTGGCCCGAATGAATCAAAAGGCCCGGGAACTGGGGATGACGGACAGCTCCTTTGCCAATCCCAACGGCCTGGACGCGGAGGGGCACTGCGCCAGCGCCTACGACATGGCTCTGCTGGCCCGGGCCTGTCTGGAAAACCAGGAGCTGGCCAAAATTGCCGCCACCAGATCCATCACCTTGGGTACCCGCACCTTTACCAATCATAACAAGCTGCTGTGGCGGTATGAGGGCTGTGTCGGCCTGAAGACGGGCTACACCGAGCATGCGGGCCGGACCCTGGTGTCCGCCGCCCGGCGGGACGGGGTCACGCTGATCTGCGTCACCCTCAACGCCCCCAGCGACTGGGCCGACCATACCGCCCTCTTCGACTGGGGCTTTTCCAGCTATGAGGCCCGTACCCTGGTCCAGGCGGGGGAGCGGGTGGGTCAGCTGCCGGTGTCCGGCGGGCTGATCCCCGTCTGCTCCGTCCAAACGGCGGAGGGGCGGACCGCCGCCCTGGCCTCCGGCGAGCCGGTGGAAGCGGCCTACGAGCTGACCGAACAGGTGCTCGCCGCGCCGGTGTCCGCCGGGACGCAGGTGGGGGAGGCGGTCTATTCGGTGAACGGGACCGAGCTTGCCCGGGTGCCGCTGGTGGCCGGAGAGCAAGTCCCGGACGCGTCAGCGCCCGAGAGAGGAGTGCGCCTGTGGAGGAACGTCTTCAAAAACTGATTTCCGCCTGTGGTCTGGCCTCCCGCCGGGCGGCGGAGGGGTGGATCGCCGCTGGCCGGGTGACCGTCAACGGGGAGAAGGCCCACCTGGGGGACCGGGCGGACCTGGGCCGGGACACCGTCCTGGTGGACGGCAGGCCCCTGGAGCCGGGCGGCGGCCGGACCTACCTGATGCTGAACAAGCCCAGAGGATATGTCACCACCCTGTCCGACGAGAAGGGACGGAAGACAGTATCTGATCTGGTGGAGGGCTGTGGCGTCCGGGTGTGGCCGGTGGGACGGCTGGATATGGATTCCGAGGGCCTGCTCCTGCTCACCGACGACGGCGCCCTCACCCATCAGCTCCTCCACCCCAGCCATGAGGTGGAGAAGGAGTATCTGGTGTGGGTGTCAGGCAATGTGAACAAGGCCCTCCCCATCCTGTCCGCCCCCATGACGCTGGACGGCGAACGGCTGGCACCCGCCAGGGTGCGGCGGGGCCGGGACAGCGGCGGGGTACACCAGCTTTCGGTCACCATCTGCCAGGGAAAGAACCGGCAGGTGCGGCGGATGTGCGCCCAGGCGGGGCTGGAAGTCCTGCGGCTCAAGCGCATCCGGGAGGGGACCCTCCCCCTGGACCGGGGACTGAAAGCGGGCCAGTGGCGGCCTCTCACCCGGGAGGAGCTGCTGGCGCTCACCGGGCCGTTAAGCGACACCTGAGCGCCCTTGGGGAACAGGATACGAAGCCCCTTGGAAAATCTCTTGCATTTTGCCCGGAAATCGGGTATGATGATGGGTGTTGATATGACCGGGAGGGGACGCGCCATGAACCGAGATATTTTGACCGTCATACAGGAAAATGTGCATGCCTTTTCCAAGGGCCAGCGGAAGATCGCCAGCTTTATCCTGGAGTCCTACGACAAGGCTGCCTTTATGACCGCCAGCCGTCTGGGCAAGCGGGTGGGGGTGAGCGAATCCACCGTGGTCCGCTTCGCCTTTGAGCTGGGCTACGACGGCTATCCGGACATGCAGCGGTCCCTCCAGAAGATGATCCGCAACCGGCTGACCACCGTTCAGCGCATCGAGGTGACCAACGACCGGCTGGGCGACCGGGACCTGCTGTCCATGGTGCTCCAGTCGGACATCGAAAAAATCCGGCAGACCCTGGAGGAGCTGGACCGGGAGAGCTTCGACCGGGCGGTGGAGGCCATCGTGTCCGCCCGGAAAATCTATGTGATCGGGGTGCGTTCCTCCGCGTCCATCGCCTCCTTCCTGTATTTTTATTGCAATCTGATCTTTGAAAACGTGGTGCTGGTCTCGGCCAATACCGCCAGCGAGATCTTTGAGAGCCTGCTCCGGGTGGGGGAGGGCGACGTGGTGGTGGGGATCAGCTTTCCCCGGTACTCCAGCCGCACCGTCCAGGCCATGAGCTTTGCGCGGGACCGGGGAGCCACCACTGTGGCCATTACCGACAGCGAATCCTCCCCCCTGGCCCCTATTTCCAGCTATACCCTGATGGCCCGCAGTGACATGGCCTCCTTTGTGGACTCCCTGGTGGCCCCGCTGTCCCTGGTGAACGCCCTGCTGGTGGCGGTAAGCCAGCGGAAAAATGAGGATGTGGCCCACACGTTCCATACGCTGGAGAAGATCTGGGACGAGTACAACGTCTACGAGAAGGTGCCCGAATGAAGCGCCCTGATATCGTGGTAGTGGGGGGCGGAGCCGCCGGCATGATGGCGGCCATCTGCGCCGCCCGGCAGGGGGCGTCTGTCACGCTGGTCGAGCGCAACCAGAAGGTGGGCCGCAAGCTGTACATCACCGGCAAGGGCCGGTGCAACGTGACCAACCACTGTTCCCCCGAGGAGGTGCGCGCCGCCACGCCCCGGAACGGGAAGTTTCTCTGCAGCGCCCTGGAGCGCACCCCTCCCGCCTGGGTGGAGGCGTTCTTTGAGGAACTGGGGGTTAAGCTGAAGGTGGAGCGGGGCAACCGGGTCTTTCCCGCCTCCGACAAGTCCGCCGATATCATCGACGCGCTGTTTTTCGAGCTGAAGCGGCTGAACGTGTCCATCGTCCATGACAGGGTATCGGGCCTCTGCCTCCAGGACGGCAGAGTGCGCGCCGTGGAGATGGGGGAAGGCAGGGAGCTAAGCGGCATCCCCTGCAAGGCGGTCATCCTGGCCACCGGCGGGCTGTCCTACCCCGCCACCGGCTCCACCGGCGACGGCCTGTGGATGGCGGAGGAGCTGGGTCACACCTTGGTTGACATAAAACCATCCCTGGTGCCTCTGGAGTCCCCCGACCCCTTCTGTGCGCAAATGCAGGGTCTGGCGTTGAAAAACGTCACTCTGACGGTAAAAAACGGCAAAAAAAAGACGGTCTTCCAGGAGCAGGGGGAGCTGCTGTTCACCCACTTCGGCCTGTCCGGGCCGCTGGTGCTGTCGGCCAGCGCCCACATGCGGGACTTCGAGAAGGAACGGTACACCTGCGCCATCGACTTGAAGCCCGCCCTGGACGAGGCCACCCTGGACGCCCGCCTGGTGCGGGAGCTGTCCGCCGGGGCCAACAAGGACATGGACAATCTCCTGGGCGCGCTGGCACCCCGCCTGCTGGTGCCCGTCCTGCTGGAGCGGGCGGATATCCCAAACCATAAAAAGGCCCACGACCTGACCAAACAGGAGCGCCGCCGTCTGCTGGAGCGGTTCAAGTGCTTTACCGTGGCGGTGGCCGGCCCCAGGCCGATAGACGAGGCTATCATCACCTCCGGAGGGGTGAAGGTGTCCGAGGTGGACCCCAAAACCATGCAGTCCAAAAACGTCCCTGGCCTGTTCTTCGCTGGGGAGATGCTGGATGTGGACGCCTACACCGGCGGGTTTAACCTGCAGATCGCCTGGGCCACCGGCCGGGCGGCGGGGGAGGGCGCGGTCAAGTATTTGGAGGAGACCCATGGAGCAAAGGAATTCTGATGTGAAGCTGGGCCGGTTTTTGAGCCTGGTCCTGCGCCACGACCCCGGCGCGGCGGGGATCACTCTGGATGAGCACGGCTGGGCGGATGTGAATGAGCTGCTGGCCGGGGTGAACCGGACCGGACGGCGCATCGACCTGCCCACCCTGGAGCGCATCGTCCGGGAGAACAACAAGCGGCGCTACGCCTTCAGCGAGGACCACACCAAGATCCGGGCGAATCAGGGCCACTCCATTCCGGTGGATGTGGAGCTGAGGGAGGAGAAGCCGCCCCGGTATCTGTACCACGGCACCGCCACCCGGTTCCTCCCCGCCATCCAGGGGGAGGGCATCCGGCGCATGGGCCGCCAGTATGTCCACCTCTCCGGGGACTTTGAAACTGCTATGGCGGTGGGAAAGCGCCACGGCATCCCTGTGGTCATTACCATCGACGCGGCGGCGATGGCCCGGGACGGCGTGACCTTCTACCGTTCTGAAAACGGCGTCTGGTTGTGCGAGCATGTGCCCGCCCGGTATTTTTTGACGTAGGGCGGTTCTGGAATGGCGGTACATCCATTGGAATCTAACGTTTCAGTGGCTGAGAGGACTTTTTATGGATACAAGCGTGCCGCTTGAGGTATACGTATTCGCCGGTTCTTCCGGCGTGACCACCCACTGCCTGCTGGGCCGGAACGAGGCATCAGCGGGGCGCGAAGGAAGGCTTAGGAAACGGAGCGGTCATCATGAAGGTTAAGAGCATTGCCATCGACGGGCCCGCCGGGGCGGGGAAGAGCACCCTGGCCCGGAGGCTGGCAGAAAAGCTGGGCTATATCTATGTGGACACCGGGGCCATCTACCGCACGGTGGCGCTGAAAGTGCTGTGGGAGAAGGCGGACTTCGCTGATCCGGCCCAGGTGGTCCCTCTGCTGGAGGGGCTGGAGATTCACGTGGGCTACGAGGACGGGGTGCAGAAGATGTACCTGGAGGGGGAGGACGTGAGCGGGGCCATCCGGCGGCACAAGGTGTCCGGGGCGGCCTCCCAGGTCTCCGCCATCCCGGAGGTGCGCTCCTTCCTGTTGGAGTTCCAGCGGAAGCTGGCCCGGGAGAGCAGCGTGGTCATGGACGGCCGGGACATTGGTACGGTGGTGCTGCCCAATGCCGATGTAAAGATCTTCCTTACCGCCGCCCCGGAGGCCCGGGCCCGCCGCCGCCTGCTGGAGCTGGAGCAGCGGGGAGAGCCGGCGGACTATGAGTCCATCCTCCGCGACATCCGGGCGCGGGACTATCAGGACGAGCACCGCCCCATCGCCCCCCTGAAACAGGCGGCGGACGCCGTCCTGCTGGACACCACCCGGCTGAATCTGGACCAAAGCCTGGATAGGCTGCTGTCCCTGGTAAAGGAGAAGATTGCCCTGTGAGCGAAGAGACAACGGTTCAAAAGGCCGCGCCCAAGGAGACGCCTGAGCAGCGGAAGAGGCGGATGGACTGGTTTTTCCACTTTTTGTACATTATCATCTGGCCCTACTTCCGCCTGATCCACCCGGTTCACGCGGTGGGCCGGGAGAACATCCCGGAGGGCGCGGCGGTGGTCTGTCCCAACCACACCACCGCCGGAGACCCCTTCTATGCCGTCTTCGCCTTCGGCTACAGGTGGCCCATGCGGGCCATGGCCAAGGTCCAGATCATGCGGGTGCCCTTCATCGGCTGGATCTTGAGCAAGGCGGGGGTTTTTGGCGTGGACCGGGACACCACCGATGTGCGGGCGGTGCGCACCGCCATGAAGTTCCTGAAGGAGGGCGACAAGCTGCTTATGTTCCCCGAGGGCACCCGGGTCCACGACGGAGAGGACGTCCAGGCCAAGGTGGGGGCGGCCCTGTTTGCCACCCGGACGGGCGTGCCCCTGCTGCCGGTGTACATACAGCGAAAAAAAAAGCGGTTCCGGCGTAATACCGTGGTGATTGGGGAACCCTATTATCCGAAGTATGAGGGCCGTAAGCCCTCGGCAGAGGAGCTCCAGGTCATGGCACAGGAGCTGATGGACCGGGTCCAGGCCCTTGGGGAGGGCGTGGGATGAGGAAAATCGTGCTGGCCAAGTCTGCCGGCTTCTGCTACGGCGTCCGCCGGGCGGTGGAGCTGGCGGAGGAGAAGGCCGCCCAGGGCATTCCCTGCGTCATGCTGGGCCCCATCATCCACAACAGGGATGTGATCGACCGTCTGGCCGCCCAGGGGCTGCGGGTGGTGGACCGTCCGGAGCAGGTTCCCGACGGCTCCGCCGTCATTATCCGCTCCCACGGGGAGAGCCGGGCCGTCCACGAGCATTTCGCATGGCGGTGGATCGAGGTCTTCGACGCCACCTGTCCCAACGTCACCCACATCCATCAGATTGTGGAGGAGGCGGAACTCCGGGGCCGTCAGCCTGTGATCGTGGGCACGCCGGACCATCCGGAGGTGCTGGCCATCGCGGGATGGTGTAAGGCGCCAGTGGTACTTTCCGGAGAAAAAGATCTGGAAAAATGGCTGGAAAGTGGGGAAAACCGCAACAATTTACCCCTTACGTTTGTTTCTCAAACCACATCCACTCAGAAAATTTGGGAAAATTGCGTGAAAAAAGCAAAAAAACTATGTACAAACGCGGAATTTTTTGATACAATATGCGGAGCGACGTCCAAACGCCAGGAGGAGGCCCGCCAGCTGGCCGCGCAATGCGGCCTGATGGTAGTGGTGGGCGACAGGCAGAGCTCCAACACCAAACGGCTCGGGGAGATCTGCCGGGAGTCCTGTCCCGAGGTCCTGCTGATTGAGCGGGCCGGGGACATTGAACTTGACCGGCTGCCTCAAGCGGATATGGTCGGCATCACGGCGGGCGCATCTACGCCTGCGTGGATAATAAAGGAGGTCTTTGACAAAATGAGCGAAGAAATTTTAGAGATGGACAAATCTTTCCAGGAGATGCTGGAGGAGTCGTTCAAAACTTTGAATAATGGAGATAAGGTTACCGGCACCGTTGTGGCCATCACGCCCACCGAAGTCCAGGTGGAGCTGGGCATCAAGTACCCCGGCTACATTGCCCTGACCGAGCTGAGCGACGATCCCACCGTGAAGGTCGAGGACATCGTGAAGGTGGGCGACGAGATCGAGTCCATCGTCATGCAGGTCAGCGACCGGGACTGCATGGTCAAGCTGTCCAAGCGCCGCCTGGACATCAACAAGGGCTGGGAGGAAATCGAGGCCGCCCGGGAGAACGAGACCGTGGTGGAGGGCTTCGTCACCGAGGACAACAAGGGCGGCGTGGTCGTGTCTGTCAAGGGCGTGCGGGTGTTCGTCCCCGCCTCCCAGACCGGTCTGCCCCGTGAGACTCCCATGAGCGCGCTGCTCAAGCAGAAGGTCCGCCTGGTCATCACCGAGGTTAACCGGGCCCGCCGCCGGGTGGTGGGCTCCATCAGCCGGGTCACCCGTGCCGAGCGGGCCGCCGCCGCCGAGAAGGTCTGGGCCGAGATCGAGGACGGCAAGCGCTACACCGGCACCGTGAAGTCGCTGACTTCCTACGGCGCTTTCGTAGACATCGGCGGCGTGGACGGTATGGTCCACATCTCTGAGCTGTCCTGGAGCCGCATCAAGCACCCCTCCGAGGTGGTCAAGGTGGGCGACACCGTGGATGTGTACGTCATCTCTGCCGACAAGGAGAAGAAGAAGATTTCCCTGGGCATGAAGGACCACAGCCAGGACCCCTGGACCGTGTTTACCACCACCTATCAGGTCGGCGACACCGCCAATGTGCGGGTGGTCAAGCTGATGACCTTCGGCGCCTTTGCCGAGGTGGTCCCCGGTGTGGACGGCCTGATTCACATCTCCCAGCTGGCGGACCACCGGGTGGAGAAGCCCGGCGACGTGGTGGCCGAGGGGGACAAGGTGGACGTGAAGATCACCGATGTGGATATGGAGAACAAGAAGATCTCCCTGTCCATCCGCGCCCTGCTGGAGCCCTCCTACGATGAGGAGGGTGAGGAGCCTTCCATCGAGGAGTAAGCCGGCCCTTTCGCGCAATGATCGACAATAAAGCCCTCAGCACCGAAGCGGTCCGAGCCGCTTTCTGGTGTTGAGGGCTTTTCGTATCGGCTCAGGCGTTTTGGTTCGAGCCGAAGGACAGAACGTCCTCCAGTTCCGCCTGAAACAGTGCTGTTCTGTGAAGGCGGCTGGAAATTAGCGGAAAAAATTTTGGAAATCGTTTGTTTTTCTCTTGCAAAAACAGGATAAAATTGTTATAATGTAACTGGATTCATATAGACAGAACTGGAAAAAGCCGAGAGTCGGATGAGAGAAAGTGAGGTAAGAAGTGTTCCAGATCGGGGATAAGGTGGTCCATCCCATGTATGGGGGCGGCGTTGTGGAGAGTATCGTCCAGAAGACGGTGGATAATGTGGTGCGGGATTATTACATCCTCCAGCTGCCCAACCGGTCTATGGTGGTGATGGTCCCCACAGAGAATTGCGAGGAGATTGGTGTGCGTCCGGTGGTGGATGAGGAGCAGGCGGATAAGGTCCTGGCCGCCATCCCAGAGATTCAGGTGGAGATGACAGCGAACTGGAACCATCGTTACCGGGAAAATATGGAGCGCATGAAGAGCGGCGACCTGTTTGAGGTGGCCCGGGTGATCAAGGGCCTGACCATCCGGGACCAGAACCGGGGCCTTTCCACCGGGGAGCGGAAGATGCTTCACTCCGCCAAGCAGATCCTGATCTCAGAGCTGGTGCTGTCCAAGAGCGCCAGCTACGAGTCGGTGGAGGAAGAGCTGAATACTGCGCTGGCATAAATATGCGAACAGATCCGGGCGGCCATTTGTTCCGAATTGGAATAAAATGGCCGCTCTGTTTTAGTTGTTTCGCCTGCCGCGTCTGTGCTATAATGGACGCAGAGACGGAAATTGTCGGATAAGGAGCGAGGATCATGGGGCTGTTGTCTCGATTCAGACGGAAGAAAACGGAGGAGGAGGCCAGGTGCTCGGCGGTGATTGTCTCCGCCGGACTGGCCCGGAGGATGGGCGGCATCGACAAGGTGCTGGCCCCCCTGGGGGAGCTGCCGGTGCTGGCGCACACCCTGTACGCCTTTCAGGACTGCGCCGTGATCCACGAGATCATTGTGGTGGCCAGGGAGGACCTGGTGGTGGAAGTCGGACGGCTGTGCAGGGAGTTTGACCTGAACAAGGTGAGAAAGGTGGTAGTAGGCGGGAAGGAGCGTATCCATTCCGTCCAGGCCGGCCTGCAGGAGGTGGACCCGGAGGCCGAGCTGATCGCCATCCATGACGGGGCCCGGCCGCTGGTGACCCAGGCGGTCATCCGGGACGCCGTGACTCGGGCTATGCTGACCGGCGCCGCCGCCCCTGCGCTCCCGCTTACGGACACCATCAAGCGCACCGAGGACGGCCTGGTGGTGGAGACGGTGGACCGCTCCCAGCTGTGGGCGGTCCAGACCCCCCAGGTCTTTGAGGCCGGACTGATACGGGCGGCCACCCAGAAGGCCGTTGAGGACGGGGAGCTGCTCACCGACGACTGCGGCGCGGTGGAGCGGTTGGGCATGAAGGTCACCCTCACCAGCGGCAGCCCGGAGAACATCAAGATCACCACCCCTCTGGATCTGATCCTGGGGGAGGCCATCCTCCAGGCCAGGGTGGACGAGAGCCTGTGGAGGTGCAAGGAATGAGGATCGGCCACGGTTACGACGTCCACCGGCTGACCGAGGGCAGAAGGCTGATCCTGGGCGGGGTGGAAATTTTTTGGGAAAAGGGCCTGCTGGGCCACTCGGACGCCGATGTGCTCACCCATGCCGTGATGGACGCCCTGCTGGGGGCGGCGGGCCTGGGGGATATCGGACGGCATTTTCCCGATACCGATCCCGCCTATGCCGGGGCGGACAGCCTGAAGCTGCTGGCCCATGTGATGGAGCTGCTAGGGGAGCGGGGGTTTTCCGTGGGCAATGTGGACGCCGCCATCCTGGCCCAGCGGCCCAAGCTGGCCCCCTACCTCGCCCAGATGGGGGAAAACCTGGCCCAGGTCATGGGAGTTTCCCCTGACCGGGTCAACGTAAAGGCCACCACCGAGGAGGGGCTGGGCTTCACCGGCTCCGGGGAGGGCATGGCGGTCCATGCGGTGTGCCTGCTGGAGGAGTAGGATCGTGCCCGGCGCCTGCGCGCCGGGCATTGCGCTGCCGGTGTCAACCGCCGGGGCGGCTGCATAAGCTGGTTACGAGAGGGGAACGCCGAGCTCCCCTCCCGGCTATTTCTGTGGGGCGGAACAGTCCCGTCCCAGGAAAGGAACCATGCCATGCTCTATTATCTGATCGTATGCCGCTCGCTGACCTACGCCCAGCGCACCGCCGCGGCGCTGGAGCGGGCGGGCATCACCGCCCGGGTTCTGCGTTCCCCCAAGAGCATCTCGGGAGAGGGGTGCAGTCACTCGGTAAAGATATCCCAGCGCAATCTTCCGGACTCCCTGCGCATCCTTCAGCGGGTGGGCCTGACGCCCAAGCGCATCTTCATCACCGCCGGGGATGGCAGCTACCAGGAGGTGGCGCTGTGATCTATCTGGACAGTGCCGCCACCACCCTGCAAAAGCCCGCCTCAGTAGCCACGGCCAGCGCCTGGGCCATTAACCATCTGGCCAGTCCCGGCCGGGGGGGACACCGTCCCGCTATGGCCGCGGCGGCCAAAGCCTTCGCATGCCGGGAGGCGGCGGCCCGGCTGTTCCATGTGGAAACCCCGGAGCAGGTGGTGTTTACCAGCAACGCTACCCACGGGCTGAACATCGCCATCAAGACCCTGGCCCGGCCAGGGAGCCGGGTGGTGATCTCCGGCTATGAGCACAACGCCGTTACCCGCCCCCTCAACGCCCTGGATGTATCCCTGCGGGTGGCCCGCGGCCCCCTCTTCCAGTGGGAGGCCGTTCTGGAGTCCTTCCGCCGGGAGCTGGACCGGGGCGCCGATCTGGCGGTTTGTACCCACGTGTCCAATGTCTTCGGCTTCATCCTGCCCATTGAGGAGATCGCCCGGCTGTGCCGGGAGCGGGAGGTGCCCCTGATCGTGGACGCCTCCCAGTCCGCCGGCGTTCTGCCGCTGGACTTTACCGCCTTGGGCGCGGCCTTTGCCGCCATGCCGGGACATAAGGGGCTGTACGGCCCTCAGGGGACCGGCCTCCTGCTGTGCGGAGTGGACCCGGCCCCCCTGCTGGAGGGAGGGACCGGGAGCGAATCCAAGCGCCAGTCCATGCCCGAGTTCCTCCCCGACCGGCTGGAGGCGGGTACCCATAACATCGCCGGCATTGCCGGACTGCTGGAGGGCCTGCGCTTCCTGGAGCGCCGGGGGGTGGAGGAGATCGCCGCCCACGAGACCCGGCTCATCCGCCGCATGGGGGCGGGACTGGGCGAGATCCCCGGAGCGGAGCCCTTCCTGTCCCCGGACCCGGCGGTCCAGGCGGGGGTGCTCTCCTTCCGGCTGGCGGGCCGGGACTGCGAGGAGGTGGGAGAGCTTCTGGGCGGCCGGGGGATGGCCCTCCGGGCGGGACTCCACTGCGCCCCCCTGGCCCATGAGACCGCAGGTACGCTGGAGACCGGCACCCTGCGGGCCAGCGTCTCCGCCTTTAACACCGGCCGGGAAATCGACCGTTTCCTCCAGGCTGTCCAGGAGCTTGCAAGCCGGTAGCGCTTCCCAGCCTCCCTCCTTGAGGGAGGCTTTTTCAGGGAATCTGTTCATAAAATTTTCATCTTGGAATTTGTCTTTTCGGTTGCCAAACCGTTGGAAATATCGTATAATACCATGATGAAGTATTTTGCGCACCAAACGCGGAAATGAGGTGAGTCCATGTGACAGAACTGATCCACAGCTTTCAAATGTTCTGGCAGTCTACCTTCCCGCTGCTGCAGATTCAGCTGACCGACCTTCTGGATATCGCCATTTTGGCCTTTATCATCTACAAACTGCTCTGGATGCTGCGCAAGACCAGCTCCGGCCGGGTGCTGCGGGGCGTGTTGATCCTGCTGGGGGCAATGTTCGTCTCCTCCAATTACGTACTGTCCCTCACCGCCACCAGCTTTTTGCTGGACCGGGTGATCCAGTGGGGGGTTTTGGTGTTGGTGGTGCTGTTTCAGCCCGAGATCCGCCGCTTTTTGGAGCGGATGGGCAGCAGCCGCCTGGGTCTGGTGTTTGCCTCCAGCCGGGCGAACGGGGAGGAGATGGACACCGCCATCAACCAGACCTGCGAGGCTTACGCCGACCTGTCCCGGGACAAGGTGGGGGCGCTGATGGTCTTTGAGCGGCAGAACCTGCTGGACGATGTGATCAAAACGGGCACCGCTCTGGACTGCAGCGTGTCCAGTGAGCTGCTGAAGAACCTGTTTTGGAATAAGGCCCCCCTCCATGACGGGGCGGTCATCGTCCGGGGCGGCCGGATCGTGGGCGCGGGCTGCATGCTGCCCCTGTCGGGCAACGTGAACCTGAGCCGGGACCTGGGCATGCGCCATCGGGCAGGCATCGGCATGAGCGAGCACTCGGACGCCGTGGTGGTCATCGTCTCGGAGGAGACCGGGTCCATCTCCGCCGCCGTGGGGGGGATGCTCAAGCGGCATCTGGCCCCGGAGACGCTGGAGCGCCTTCTGCGCAACGAGCTGCTCAACGACAAGCAGGAGGAGAAGCGAAGCGGACAGCTCCCCCTGGTGGGGCTTCTGCTGGGCGGAAGCAAGAAGGAGGAGGGTGACCCGCTGTGATGGCACGGCTGAAAGAGAGCCGGTGGGTGTACATTCTGCTGTCCATTGTGCTGGCCATTGTATTCTGGGTCTACGTGCGGGCGTCGGTGGACCCCAACGGGGTGACCTCCATCCACAACGTGCGGGTGGAGACCACCGGGACCAGCGTCCTCGCCAGCCAGGGGCTGATCATCTCGGACATCTCCCCCCAGATGGTGGAGCTGCCGGTGGAGGGGCCCACCAGCGCCCGCGCCGAGTTGCTGCGCAACCGGAGCGGCCTGTGTGTGCGGGTGGACGTCTCCAGCTGCTCGGAGGGGGAGAACACCCTGCGCTACCGGGAGGTGTGGCCCGAGGGCATCAACTCGGACGACCTGACGGCCAAGACCTCTACCCTGGTGGTGACGGTGGAGAAGCTGTATACGAAGTCCTTTGACGTCCAGTTCCAGCTGAACGGACGGGTGGCCCAGGGCTACCAGATGGGCACGCCAGCCATTGAGCCGGTCTCCGTGGTGGTAGGCGGCCCGGTGGAGCAGGTGAATCAGGTGGACAAGGTGGCGGCCATTCTGGAGAGTGGGGAGCTGAGCGAGCGTTTCGCCGGCGACCTGCCGCTGGTCCTGCTGGACAAGCAGGGCAATTCCCTCACCAATCTGGAGGTCACCCTCAGTACCAACACCGCCTATGTGGTGGTGCCGGTGGTGGTAGTCAAGGAGGTTCCCCTCACGGTGAACCTGGTGCCCGGCGGCGGCGCCGCCGTGGACGACGCCAAGCAGGAGATCGACCCGCCGTCCATCGTCGTCTCCGGCGCGGAGGCGGATATGGCGGGCCTGGAGGAGATCTCCCTGGGCAGCATCAATCTGTCCAATGTGGAGGGGACCAAGCCCTTCACCTTCCCCATCACGCTGGACCCCAGCCTGACCAACGAGAGCGGCTTGACCACCGCTACCGTCACTGTGACGGTGGAGGGGCTGGACACAGAGGTGTTCGCCGTGAGCAATATCCGGACGACCCCGCCGCCCAGCGGCTATGAGGCGGACGTGGTCACCCAGAGCGTTCTGGTGACCGTCCGGGGGCCGGCGGAGGACCTGGATAAGGTGGACGCCAGCCAGATCCGCATTGTGGCGGACCTGTCCAATGTGACCACTTTGGGAACCAGCGTGGTTCCCGTCCGGGTCTATCTGGATGGGATCGATACAGTGGGTGTGATTGGGACCTACTCGATCGTGGTAAATATGAGCAGATAAGTGAGGATCCCTATGGTTCAAAATGCGATTGTGAAAAAAATTGTTCGGGAGGGGGTGGCGGAGGTCTCTCTTCTGCGTCAGATGGAGTGCGGCCTGCACTGCGACGGCGCCTGCGCCGGTTGCTCCGCCAAGCCGCCCCAGGAGATTCTGGCCCTGGCCTCCAACGGGATCGGGGCCAAGCCCGGCGACTTTGTGGAGGTGGAGCCGGCCAGCGGAGGCAATTACAGCACCTCAGTGGCGGTGTTTCTTCTGCCCTGCGTGGGTCTGGGCCTGGGCTACGGCCTGGGGATGGGGGCGCTCCACCTCAGCGAGATCACCGCTCTGGCGACGGCCTTCCTGGGACTGGCCGCGGGGTTTGTGCCCGCCCTTCTGATGGACCGGGCCATCACCCGGAGGAACGCCCCGGAGTTTGCCATTTTGAAGCAGCTGCGCTGAGGACGGACGGATGTTCGGCTATGTGCGCCCCTTCCGTCCGGAGCTGAAATGCAAGGACTTTGATCTGTACCGGGCCACCTACTGCGGCTTGTGCCGGTGCCTGCGGCGGCGGTACGGGCTGGCGGCCCCCATGCTCCTCAACTTTGACTTCACCTTTCTGGCTCTGCTCCTGTGGGAACCGGAGGACCGTTTCCATCCCTGCCGGGGCCGGTGCCACGCCAATCCGCTGCGCCGGCTGCCCATGTGTCCCGACAGCGGGGCGCTGGAGCTGGCTGCGGACGAGAGCGTGATCCTGGCCTGGTGGAAGCTGCGGGATTCGGTCCAGGACGAGGGCTTTGGGAGGGGTCTGCCCGCCCGGGCACTGTCCGTCCTGCTGCGGCCCGCCTACCGGAAAGCGGCCCGCCGCTGTCCCGGCTTCGACCGGACAGCGGAGCGTTGTCTGAAGGAGCTGGCTGTGCTGGAGCGGGAGCGGTGCACCTCGCTGGACCGGACGGCGGATGCCTTTGCCCGTCTGCTTCAGGCCGCCGCGCCCCAGGAGGGGGAGCGGGGACGTGTGCTGTCCCAGCTGCTGTACCATCTGGGGCGCTGGATCTACCTGGCCGACGCCCGGGACGACTGGGAGGAGGACAGGCTGGCCGGCCGCTACAACCCGGCGGCGGCCCGGTATGGCCCCGATGGGGACGACGAAGCCCTGCGGCAGACCATGGACCACTCCCTGGCGCAGATCGGGGCCGCCCTTCAGCTGGGGGACTTCGGCTGCCGGACGGCGCTGCTGGAAAATATCGTGTATCTTGGCCTGCCTCTGGTGGAGAAGGCCGTGTTTGATGGGACCTGGAAGGATATAAAAAAACAAAAGATTTGGAGAAACGACACATGAGAGACCCGTACAGTGTTTTGGGAGTCAGCCAGAACGCCAGCGACGACGAGGTGAAAAAAGCCTACCGGGAGCTGGCCCGGAAGTATCATCCGGACAACTACCAGAATAACCCCCTGGCCGACCTGGCAGAGGAGAAAATGAAGGAGATCAACGAGGCTTACGACACCATCACCAAGCAGCGTGCCGGCGGCTATTCGGGGAGCTTCTCCGGCGCTCCCGGCGGCCAGCGGAACGGCTATGCCTCGGCGTCCGCCCATCCCTCCTATATCCGAATCCGCAACCTGATCAACGGGGGCGATCTGATGCAGGCGGAGCAGCTGCTCTACGAGGTGGGGCAGAAGGACGGGGAGTGGTATTTCCTCGCCGGCAGCATCGCCTACCGCAAGGGCTGGATGGACGAGGCTATGCAGAACTATACCCGGGCCGTCCAGATGGACCCCAACAATGTGGAGTACCGTCAAGCCCTGACCATTATGCAGCGGGGGTCCATGGGCGGATACCGGCCTGCGGGCTACTCCACAGGGATGGACGCCATGGACTGCTGTACCACGTTGATGTGCCTCAACTGTCTGTGCGGAGGAGGCCGTTGTTAAATGGCGTGGACAGATCGAACCCGGCGCAGCCATACCGCGCTGGGCGGCGTACTGGCGGCTGGCAGCCTGGTGCTGCTGTGGCTGGCCTGCACGGCTCCCTCGGGCCGGTTGGGACTGACTGCGGCGGCCGGACTGTTCCCCATGGCCGCCGCTCTGTATGCCGGCCGGCCGGCGGGATATCTGTGCTGGGCGGCGGCGTCCCTTCTTGGTCTGATCCTGCTGCCGGATAAGGGCGTTGCGGTGATGTTTCTGGCCTTCCTGGGGCTGTACCCGGTGGTCAAGGGCCGTTTGGAGTCCCTGGACCGGCGGTGGCTGGAGTGGTGCCTGAAGCTGGCGCTGTTTGGCGGGGAGCTTACTTTGTTCTGGTTTTTCCTGAAAGCTTTGTTTATGCCGGAGCCCCCTGGGTGGCTGGCAGACCATACGCTCCTCCTCTACCTGGGGGGCTATGGGGTCTTTGTGATTTACGATATTGGGTTATCCCGACTTATTACCCTTTTGCGCATTCGGCTTGGCCGTGCGAAAGGACATTAAGGAGAGTGAACGATATGGTCAAAAGCATGACCGGGTACGGCCGGGCGGAGGAGACCTTCAACGGCTGTACCATTACTGTGGAGCTTCGCTCCGTGAACAACCGCTATCTGGACTGCAGTGTCCGCATACCCCGGCTGTACCTCTTTGCGGAGGACGCCATCAAGACCCAGGTGCAAGGGGCAATCTCCAGGGGAAAGGTGGACGTTTTCGTCACCCTGGACAGCTCCAGCGCCGGCAAGGTGCAGGTGTCTGTAAACCGGCCGGTGGCGGATGGCTATTTCACCGCGCTGAAGCAGCTGTCGGAGGACTACGGGCTGTCGGGAGAGATCTCTGTCTCCCTGCTGTCCCGGTTCCCGGAGGTCCTCCTGGCCGAGAAGGCCGAGGAGGATGTGGAAGAGATGGCGCGGGATATCTGCTCCGTTCTGGACCAGGCTCTGGTCGATTTCGACCAGATGCGCACCCGGGAAGGAGAGCGGATGAAGGAGGACATCCTGTCCAGGGCTGCCGCCATCGAAGAAAAGGTGGCCGTCGTGGAGAAGCGGTCCCCCCAGACAGTGGCGGAGTACCGTGCCAAGCTGGAGGCCCGGATGAACGAGGTCCTGGCCAGCACCCAGATCGACCCCGCCCGCATCCTTACAGAGGCGGCTGTTTTTGCCGACAAGGTGGCGGTGGACGAGGAGACCGTCCGCCTGCGCAGCCACATCGGCCAGCTGCGGGAGATGCTCTCCAAGGGGGGCGCTACCGGGCGGAAGCTGGACTTCCTCATCCAGGAGTTTAACCGGGAGGCCAACACCATCGGCTCCAAGTGCAGCGACATCGAAATCTCCGGCCAGGTGGTGGACATCAAGGCGGAGATCGAAAAGATCCGGGAGCAGGTCCAGAACATTGAGTAAGGGGGAGGCACCGTTGAAGCTCATCAACATCGGCTTTGGCAGTCTGGTCTCTGCCGGCCGGCTGGTGGCGGTGGTCAGCCCCGAGTCCGCTCCCATCAAGCGCATGACCCAGGAGGCCAGGGAGCGGGGCATCCTCATTGACGCGACCTATGGCCGCAAGACCAAGGCGGTTCTGGTTATGGACAACGACCATCTGGTGCTGTCCGCCCTCTCCCCGGAGGTGATCGCGGGCCGTCTGGGGGATGAGACGCGGGACGGAGGAGAGGAGGAGCCATGAAAAAGGAGAAGGGACAATTGATCGTGCTGTCCGGGCCGTCGGGCGTGGGCAAGAGCACGGTGATCGCGGAGCTGTTCGGCCAGCGGGAGAACATCTACTTTTCGGTTTCCTACACCACCCGGCAGCCCCGGGTGGGCGAGCAGGATGGGGTGAATTACAACTTTGTCGTCCGGGAGGAGTTTGAGCGGATGATCGCCGCCGACGAGCTGCTGGAGTACGCCGAGTACGTGAACAACTACTACGGCACCTCGCTGAAGGCCATCCAGGACAAGCTGAACGCGGGGGTGGACGTGCTGCTGGACATCGAGGTCCAGGGGGCGGCCAAGGTGCGGGCCCGGTGCCCGGACGCTTTGTTTATCTTCATTATCCCCCCCTCCTTTGAGGAGCTGTCCCGGCGGCTCCACCGGCGAAACACCGACAGCGAGGATGTCATTGCCGGCCGGCTGGAGAAGGCCAAAATCGAGTTTAAGGAGATCCCCAGCTACGACTACCTGGTCATCAACGACAAGGTGTCGGGGGCTGTGGCGGAGATCGAGGCCATCCTGAAGGCCGCAGAGTGCAGAGTGGAGAATCGAAAGTCTATTCTGGCGCAGTTTGCGTAACAATAGTATTATATGACATGAAGGAGTCTTTGCTATGATGCTGTATCCCGCGATGAAGGACCTGCTGGAAAAGGTGCCCAGCCGCTATGAGCTGGTGAATGTGGTGGCCTGTCAGGCCCGCCGCATTGCCCGCGACGCCGAAATGTCCGGCGAACCCCTGGCCGAGAAGCCGGTGAGCATTGCCATTCAGGCGGTGGCCGATGGCAAGCTGGAGGTCCAGCCCGAGGCCTCGGAACAGGAATAAGCAGGGGGGGCGGTGCCCTTGCCGCCCCGTTTTGTTGGATTACTCCGATAAAGCGGGCTGCCAGGGCGCCGGCCTTTATCTTTTTGCGAGAGGTGACAGCCTTGGGACGGAAAATTGCAAAGGTGGCTGTTGCAAAGGCTGTTTATGCCATTGACCGCCCCTACGACTATCTGGTCCCCGCCGGGCTGGAGGACCATGTGGTCCCCGGGATGCGGGTGCTGGTGCCCTTCGCCGCCGGCAACCGGGGGTCGGACGGGCTGGTGCTGTCCGTTTCTGAGGCCCCCTCCGCCGGACAGCCGCTGAAGAGCATTCAAGCGGCGCTGGACGAGGAGCCGGTGCTGGACGAAAAGGCGGTCCAGCTGGCCCTGTGGATGCGGGAGCGGTATTTCTGCACCGTCTACGACTGCGTCAAAGCCATGCTGCCGGCGGGGCTGTACTTCTCCCTGCGGGACTGCGTGGCCATCAAGCCGGGCGTGGACCGGGCGCGGGCCTACGCCGCCGCCGGGGACGCGCCTGCGGCCGTCCAGCTGCTGGACCTGCTGTGGAGCTGGGGCGGGAAGGGGGACATGGAGCAGATCCGCCTGGCCTTCGGGACCCGGGACCCCAACCCCGCCATCCGCCGGCTTACCGAGGCGGGAGCGGCCGTTGTGGAGACCGCCGCCCAGCGGGCGGTAGGGGACAAGACGGAGAAGCTGGCGGTGCTGGCCGTCCCGGTGGAGGACGCCATGGCGATGGTGGCCCCCCGGCGGAAGACCGCCCCCCTGCGCTACGCGGTAACAGAGCTGTTGTGCGCGCTTGGGGCGGCGTCGGCCAAGGACCTATGTTACTTTACCGGGGCGTCTCCCCAGACGCTCAAGTCGCTGGAAAAAAGCGGGATTCTCACCCTGGAGATGCAGGAGGTGCTGCGCCGGACCCCTCTGGAGGATGTGGAGCCGGCCCTGCCGCCTGTACTCAACGGGGAACAGCAGGCGGCCTTCGAGGGGCTGGACGCCCTGGCCCGGCAGGAGGGACCCGCCGCCGCCCTGCTCTACGGCGTGACGGGCAGCGGCAAGACCCAGGTGTACATCCGTCTGATCCAGGAGACGCTGGACCGGGGCCGGACCGCTCTGGTGCTGGTGCCCGAGATCGTGCTGACCCCCCAGCTGCTGCGGAGCTTCGCCGCCCATTTCGGCAGTCAGGTGGCGGTGCTCCACAGCTCCCTCCGGGCGGGGGAGCGGTACGACGAGTGGAAGCGGGCCCACCGGGGCGAGGCCCAGGTGGTGATCGGAACCCGGTCGGCGGTGTTCGCACCCCTGAAAGACCTGGGCCTTATCATCCTGGATGAGGAGCAGGAGGGCAGCTACAAGTCGGAAAATGTTCCCCGCTACCACGCCCGGGACGTGGCCAAATACCGCTGTGTCCAGAACAACGCCCTGCTGGTGCTGGGCTCGGCCACCCCGTCGGTGGAGACCATGTACCAGGCCAGGGAGGGCCAGATCGGGCTGTTCCGGCTGAAGAACCGGTATAACCAGAGGGCTCTGCCCCAGGTGCTCATCGCGGACCTGAAGGAGGAGCTGCGCCAGGGCAATGCCGGCTCCATCAGCTCGGTCCTGCACCAGGAGCTGGCAGAGACCCTGAAGCGGGAGGAGCAGGCCATCCTGTTCCTCAACCGCCGGGGGGCCAGCCGGATGGTGCTCTGCGGGGAGTGCGGCCAGGCTCCGGAGTGTCCCCGCTGCTCGGTCAAGCTGACCTACCATTCGGTCAACAGCCGGCTGATGTGCCACCACTGCGGCTATTCCCAAAAGCTGCCTCCGGCGTGTCCCTCCTGCGGGGGACTGCTGAGCTTTGTGGGCACCGGCACCCAGCGGGTCCAGGAGGAGCTCCGGGACCAGTTCCCCTGGGCGGAGGTGCTGCGGATGGACACGGATACGGTGTCCGCCGCCCACCCTCACGAGGAGCTGCTGGAGCGGTTCCGCCGGGAGAGAATCCCCATCCTGGTGGGCACCCAGATGGTGGCCAAGGGGCTGGATTTTGAGAACGTGACCCTGGTGGGGGCGGTCGCCCCTGATCTGTCCCTCTATGTGGACGACTTCCGGGCGGCGGAGCGGACCTTTTCCCTCCTCACCCAGGTGGTGGGCCGGGCGGGACGGGGGGAGAAGCAGGGGAGAGCGGTCATTCAGACCTTCACCCCGGACAACGACGTAATCCGCTGTGCCGCCCGCCAGGACTATGACTGCTTCTACGAACAGGAGATTGAGCTGCGGCGTCTGCGTCTGGACCCGCCCTTTGCCCAGCACGTGGTAGTCACCGCCTCCGGTCTGGAGGAGGGGGCCGTTTTGCGGGGCTGTACCCGCCTGCGCCAGGCGCTGGAGGCGGAGCTGCCCAGCCTCCCCGGACCGTGGCAGCTGCTGGGACCGGCTCCCGCGGCCATTGCCAAGGTGAACAACCGCTACCGCTACCGCCTTACCCTCACTGGCCAGCCCGAGAAAGCCTTCCGGAACCTGCTGTCCTATCTGCTCCGGGCGGCCCAAAAGGATAAAGAAAACAAGGGCGTCTCCATCTATGCGGATGTGGACCCCTATAACAGCTAGAAGGAGAAAAGAGTATGTCGATCCGAACGATTTTGACCCAGGATGACCCGGCACTGAGCAAGGTGTGCCACCCAGTGACCAAGTTTGACGGCAAGCTGGCCGATCTGCTGGACGATCTGAAGGAGACCCTGTCGGACGCCAACGGCGCTGGTTTGGCAGCCCCCCAGATCGGTATCCTTCGCCGGGCGGTGATTGTGGTGCCTGACCCGGAGCTGGATGAGATGATCGAGCTTGTCAACCCGGAGCTGCTGGCCCAGGAGGGGGAGCAGGACGGCTGGGAGGGCTGCCTGTCCCTGCCCGGCATGTGGGGCAAGGTGAAACGGCCCAATTGGGTCCGGGTGCGGGCTCAGGACCGGTATGGCAACTGGTTCGAAATCGAGGGGACCGAGATGGCCGCCCGGTGCTACTGCCACGAGCTGGAGCACCTGGAGGGCCATATGTACGCCGAGCACACTGACCGCCTTTATACCGCCGAGGAGCTGGACGAGATCATGTCCCAGGAGGAGAAAGAGGAGAACGCCAGGCGGCGCAGGAGGAGAAGAAGATGAGAATCGTTTTCATGGGGACTCCTGAATTTGCCGTCCCCTCTCTGAAGGCGCTGATCCAGGAGCACCAGGTGGTTGGGGTGTTCTGCCAGCCGGACAAGCCGGTGGGGCGGCACCAGAACAAGCTCCAGCCCCCTATGGTGAAGACATGTACCCTCAATTATAATACCATAGGCTACAGTATCCCCGTCTACCAGCCAGAGAAGCTGCGGGATGGGGCCGCCCTGACTATTTTGCGGGAGTTGGCTCCGGAGCTGATTGTGGTGGCGGCCTACGGCCGTATCCTCCCCGACGACATTCTGGCCCTGCCTCCCAAGGGGTGCGTCAATGTCCACTCGTCCCTGCTGCCCAAGTACCGGGGGGCCGCCCCCATCAACTGGGCTATCCTCAACGGGGAGGCGGAGACCGGCGTCACCATCATGCACATGGCCTCCGAGCTGGATGCAGGGGACGTGATCCTCCAGCAGTCCACGCCCATCCATCCCGAAGAAACGGCGGAGATGCTCTACGGCCGCTTGGCGGAACTGGGTGGGAAAATGATTTTGGAGGCCGTGGCCCAAATCGAGGCCGGAACCGCCTCCCGCATCCCCCAGGACCACGAACAGGCCACCCTGGCCCCCATGCTGTCCAAGTCCCTGTCCCACATTGACTGGACCCGAAGCGCCTGGGAGATTCATAACCAAATCCGAGGGCTGGTTCCGTGGCCGTCAGCCACCACCGACGTGATTACCGGGGACACGATGAAGCTTCACCGCTCCTGCCTGCCCGGAACGAAGGCATCCGCCTGCCCCGGCGTCATTGTGGCGGCAGGGAAGGATGGCATCGATATCGCCTGCGGCGACGGCCAGGTCCTGCGTCTTTTAGAGCTCCAGGCCCCCGGCAAAAAGAAGATGTCTGCCGCAGACTATTTGCGGGGGAACCCAATCAGCGGCACACCGCTGGGTGGTCCGCACTTGAATCGGTGAACCGCAGGGGGCGACGGCCCGGCGCAACGTTATAGGGGGCTGTCGAGGCCGCCTGCCCCTGCAGGCGATGGACAAGCGGAAGGAGGGACGAGCTCATGGACGCCCGGGAAGTATCGCTGCTGGCACTGAACGACTGCCAGCGGCAGGGGGGATGGTCGGACGCCATCCTGAAAAAGCGGCTGTCCGCCGCCGGACTGGACAGCCGGGACGGGGCGCTGGCCACTCAGCTGTGCTTTGGCGTGCTCCAAAACCAGCTGCTGCTGGATTTTTACCTGTCCCAGTTCTCCAGCCTCCCCCTGAAACGGATGGAGGGCAAGGTGGCGGAGGCCCTGCGGCTAGGGGCGTACCAGATGCTGTTTCTGGAAAAAATCCCCCACAGCGCGGAGATCGGAAGAGCACACGTCTGAACTCCAG
>CAJUAW010000021.1:0-1891 GCA_910584605.1 uncultured Oscillospiraceae bacterium | reverse complement strand
GTGAACACCTCGGTGGAGCTGACCCGGAAGTACTGTAAGAACCCCCGGGCGGCGGGAATGGTCAACGGCATCCTGCGCAGTCTGGAGCGCAGCCTGGAGCAGCTGCCCGCCATCCCGCAGACCGACCCGGTGAGCGATCTGTCCACCCGCTACTCCCATCCGGAGTGGCTGGTGCGGGAGCTGCTCGCCACCCTGGGCAGCGGTGAGACGGCCAAGCTGCTGGCGGCCAACAACAGCCAGCCCCCTATTACCGCCCAGGGGAATACGACGAAGACAACCCTGGAGCAGCTGGCCCAGATGCTGGAGGAGGAGGGAATCCAAACCCAGCCCCACCCCTGGCTGGCGGACTGCCTGATCCTGTCCAAGCCGGGCAATCTGGAGCGGCTGGCCGCCTTTCAGCAGGGCCTGTTTTACGTTCAGGACCCGGCCAGCAAGCTGGCGGCGCTGGCCCTGGACCCTCGGCCGGGGATGCGGGTGCTGGACTGCTGCGCCGCCCCCGGCGGCAAAAGCTTTGCCTGCGCCATTCAGATGGAGGGCCGGGGAGAGGTGATTTCCTGCGACCTCCACCCCCATAAGAAGAAGCTGATCCGGGCGGGAGCGGACCGACTGGGACTGACTAGCATTACCCCCATGACCGCCGACGGCAAGGCGTTTCGTCCGGAGTGGGAGGCTGCCTTCGACCGGGTGCTGGTGGACGCCCCCTGCTCCGGTCTGGGGGTGATCCGGAAGAAGCCGGACATCCGCTACAAGGACCCGGCTCCGCTGACTGGCCTGCCCGGCGTCCAGCGAGCCATTCTGGACAACGCCGCCCGCTATGTGAAGCCCGGCGGGGTGTTGGTCTACTCCACCTGCACCGTCCTCCGCCGGGAGAATGAGGATGTGGTCCGGGGCTTTTTATCGGACCACCCGGAATACAGGACGGAGGCGTTCCGCCTGCCCGAGCACGTGGCGGACGGGGGAGGGGGGATGGTCACCCTCTGGCCCCACCGCCAGGGGACGGACGGATTTTTCATCAGTAAACTGCGCAAAGAGGAGTGAACTCTTTGGTTGATATAAAATCAATGACCCTGGAGGAGCTCACCGCTTGGCTTCAGGGCCAGGGGGAGCCCGCCTTCCGGGCCAAGCAGATATTTCAGTGGCTGTACCGGGGGGTCACCTCCTTCGAGGAGATGACCAACCTATCCAAAGCCCTGCGGCAGAGGCTGGGGGAGACCGCCCTGCTGGCCCCGCCCGCCGTGGCCCGGAGGCAGGAGTCCCGGCAGGACGGCACCATCAAGTATCTGTGGCGGCTGGCCGATGGCAACTGCGTGGAGTCGGTGCTCATGCGCTACCAGCACGGCAACACGGTGTGTATCTCCTGCCAGGTGGGCTGCCGGATGGGCTGTGCCTTCTGCGCCTCCACCATCGCAGGGAAGGTCCGGGACCTGACCCCGGCAGAAATGATCGATCAGGTGTTGTTTACCCAAATTGACAGCGGAGCGCCCATTTCCAACATCGTTTTGATGGGGATCGGGGAGCCGCTGGACAATTTTGACACGGTCCTGCGCTTTTTGACCCTGGTGAACCACCCTGACGGGCTGAACATCGGGATGCGGCACATTTCCCTGTCCACCTGCGGTTTAGTGGACGAAATTGACAAACTGGCCCAGTATGGGTTACAATTGACTTTATCGGTATCCCTCCACGCGCCCGATGATGAGACCCGGTCCCGGATTATGCCTGTGAACCGGAGCGTGGGGGTGGAGCGGCTGATGGAAACCTGCCGCCAGTATTTTGAGACCACCGGGCGGCGCATCTCCTATGAATACGCCATGATCGACGGGGTGAATGATTCCGACTGGCAGGCGGATCTGCTGTCCAGACGGCTGAAGGGCGCTCCGGCCCATGTGAA
>CAJUAW010000020.1:14982-29769 GCA_910584605.1 uncultured Oscillospiraceae bacterium | reverse complement strand
CGAGATCTACACTCTTTCCCTACACGACGCTCTTCCGATCTGCCGGATCGCCGTTGTGATCAGCTCGGAGGCGGCGGTCACGTCATAGCGGGCCCCGGCCCTGGCCTGGTCGGAGGTCCTGCCGTTGTGGCCGCCCACATCCTCCAGGGTATACAGCTCGTAGATCCTTGTGGACCAGCTGTGGGCGATGTCCATGACCAGCTCGGTGGCAGTCCGGCTTTTCCACAGCTCAAACCCGCCGATCAGAAGCAGCAGCACCCCCATGAACACCACCTGCTTCAGCAGTTCCGCGGTGACCTCCCCCTCGCAGGCCCGGGTAAAGATCGGGACCAGCAGAGAGGCGCTGAACAGCTCCACCGCCGGGCTGACCAGGGACAGCAGGCTGTACCGGTACAGCTTGGTTCGCTCCTCCGGCTCCAGATGCGCCAGAATCCTTGAGATTTTTCCCATCCAAACGCCTCCTATCGGACCGCCAGCCGGAGCCACAGCGGAAAGGGAATCCGGCCATACAGCCCCATCCACAGCCCCCGCCTGGACGAGGGCCGGGTGGGGGTGCGCAGCCGGGGCTGGCTCTCATTGGCCGCGTCCTCCTCCCGGCAGGCAAACCACCGGGTCTGGTCCCTGACCTGCTCCCACAGCTCGGTCCCCGCCCTTGTGTGGCAGAGAACCACAGAACAGCCCCGCCTGTCGTCAAAGCCGGGCCGCACCCCTTCGACGCCCCAAAAATCGCCCAGGGTAAGATCACTGGTCCGCTCTGCCGCGGCGTAGCCGCAGCGGAAGCAGGAGGGGCGGAGATTGACATTTTTGAAATAAGTCCGGCAGAACAGGTCTTTGCTCAGCGGCCAGACCAGCTCCCGTTCCCCTACGCGCAGGGAACAGGCCCGCCCATACTCCGCCCGCTTATCCCGAAAGGAAAAGCCCCGAAAGACGCCCCTGTACCTGCGCTCCAAATAGCGCACATACCGTTCCCAGACGCCCGGCGAGGGGACGCCGTAGCAGATCAGGTCCACCAGAACGATCCCCGCCCGGTCCTCCCCCAGGAAGGCGCGCACCCCGTCGGTCTGACAGGGGGTCCCGCAGAACAGCACCGGCCCCTCCTCCAGGCGGGGGCGCAGCTGCCCCCACACCTGGGACAGGTCGCTCTGGACGTATTTCGTCCGGGTGATCCGGGGCAGCTCCTCCCGCCGCCGGACGCAGATATGCCGCACAGAGCCGTCCTCCAGCAGGGCCGCGCCAAACACCGCGCCCCCCTGGGCCAGAATCTGGGAGGCCAGCAGGGGGAACAGTCCCCCGGAGGAGCCCAGTCCCCGCAGCTCCTCCGACTGGGCCCGCGCGCCAAAGCAGCTGCGCTCCCCCTCGCGCCGCTCCCTCCGGGAGACGGGACACACCGCGCCGCACGCTCCGCAGCCGGTACACCGCGCAGGGTCCAGCTCCGGATACAAAAATCCCTCCCGGTCGGGCCGCATGGCCACCGCCTTTTCGCTGCAGACCGCGCCACACGCCCCGCAGCCGGTGCAAAGCTCTTTTCCGACCACGCTATCCCCTCCTTTTTCCCTTCACCATCAGCCATCCCCTGCGCAGGAGCTGGTAGAGCGGATAGCAACGCAGCGCCAGCTCATACTTCAGCCTCACCCCGCTGTGCCAGGGCAGCAGGGAAAACTCCGGCCGCCGCCGCTCCTCCCGGAGCAGCTTCTTCCATGCGGAAACGGCCTCCGCCCCCTCCTCGCGCCGGCTGCAGCCGTACCCTTTGACCAGACTGTCCACCGCGCGCCGCTCCATCTCCGCCCCATTCGCCAGGTTCCCTGCCGCCAGCTCAGACATGGCAAGATACCGGCTGCAGCGATATTGGTCACAATAAGACGCTGCGCTATGCCTCTGCGATACGCTCTGACGGCGGCATCTGTAATAGTACCACTTCGCATCCCAAACAACGATGCTCACCCCCCGCTTCAAGATCTGATACATCAGCTTGGTGTCCTCACCGTTGCTCATGGAGCCGTCAAATTCCAGCGCCCCTACCGCGCTCCTGCGCAGCAATTTCGACCCGCACATGCCAAAAATCGCGCCGTTTTTCTTGGCAGAGAACAACAGGTCCAGGGCCTCCCGGCTGTCCAGACGGACGGCTCTGTGCTCCTCCGCCCCATGAGGCTTTGGAATGGCGTCCCCATCCTCAATGCGAACAAAATCCGAGGCGGCCATGGCCGCTCCGGTCTCCTCCGCCAGCTGGCACAGCCGCTGAAGCAGCTCCGGGTGAATGCCGTCGTCGCTGTCCAGAAAAAACAGGTACTCCCCTCGGGCGGCCCGGAGGGCCGCGTTCCGCGCGGCGGACACCCCCCTGTGCTCCAGCCGCAGCACACGGATGCGCCCGTCCTCCTCGCTCAGCCGCTGGCACAGCGCTCCGCTGCCGTCGTCCGAGCCGTCGTCGGCCAGGATCAGCTCCAGCTCCGTCCAGGTCTGCTCCAGGACCGACCGCACGCACGCCTCCAGATAGGGCGCGGTATTATAGACCGGCACGATGACCGAAATCAGCGCCGCCACCACCATCCCCTCCCTTCAGGGTCTGCCGGAGAAAGGCCAGCGAGCCCTCCCGCTCCTCCTCCAGCCGCCTGGACACCTCCAGCCAATGGGACGGTTCCCAGACCGCCTCCTCCCAGGCCGGGGACCGTTCCGTCACCAGCCTGTCCTGGAGCCCCAGCTTGTTCAGCAGGTTCTCCACCCTGGCGCTTGTCGTGCTGTGGGGAAACGCCAGAAACGGTTTCTCATACAGGATTGAAAACACGGCGCCGTGGAAGGAGTTGGTCACCACACAGGCCGCGTGCCGGACATAGCCAACGAACTCCGCCGGTCCGATATCCGCCCGCCGCTCCGCCCAGGCCGGGGTTCTGTCCCGCCGGTAATAGCTCACGCTGACCACCGGCCGCCCCCGCTTCTGGGCGATCCTGCGGGCGCACTCCAGCAGCGGCTCGCTGTACTCGGTCTGATACACCAGCACATAGCCCTCCTCCTCCGGCGGAACGGCGATCTCCTCCCACTCCTGGCGGGTCAGCAGCAGCGTCGGGTCCAGCACCGCCGCCGCCTTGCGGTGAAGCGCCTGCTCCACAAAGGGGACCGCCTCCTGCTCCCGCAGCGACAGGTCCGCAAACCCCCTTCCCACGCAGGCGGAGAACCGCTCCCGGTACGCCTCGGGCAGCTCCCTGCCGCCCAGGCTGGCCGCGTAGGCCGTCAGCCGGCAGCGGCCCGGACCGGGGACCGCTCCGATATAGGCGTCATCCAGTCCAACGGTGATCTCCGGGTTCCAGATCTGGTCGCTCCCCACAAAGACGCTGGAGTACCGCTCCAGCGGGATGTCCCGCGCCTTGCGCAGGGAACAGTCCGCCGCCAGGTACCTCTGGCGGAACCGGGCCATCGCCCTGCGCCGGCGCACAAAAACCGGATCGGGAATGGGGCGCCGCAGCCAGCTCAGCACGCTCCGGAGCATTTGGAACCGTGGCTTTGCGTCCACAACCTTGTATCGCAGGGCAAACCAGTGGTACCGTCCCTTCAGCCGCAAAGGCGCGTAGGGGATCACCTCCACCTGGCCGGCCAGCTCCTCCAGCCGGCGCTTCAGGGCGTAGGCCTGGAGCAGCGCGCCGTAGTCGTCCGCCCAATGGAAGGTCAGCAGACCGGTCATATCGCCATCCCTCCCCCAACCATCCGCTGGTCACATTCCCTGCTCCAGCTGTGATTCATAGTCTAAAAATTATAGCAAAGCCCCATCGAAAAAGCAACCTCAAATTAAGGGCTTGACCCCGCCCGCCCTTCAGGCTTATGATAGAATGGTCAAAACACAGCGGCATAAGCGGCATATGAAGGAGGACATCCCCTATGGAATATCTCAAGCAGGCGGCTCCCCGTCCCGCAGGCGAGGCGGAGGCCCGCGCCCGGAGCGTGGCCGGGATCATCCAAAGCATCCGGGACCGGGGCGACGAGGCGCTGATCGAGTACAACACCAAATTTGACGGCAGCTCCCGCACCGCCCTGCGGGTCACCCGGGAGGAGATCGACCGGGCCTGCGCCCAGATGACCCGGCAGGAGCTGGACGACCTGCACCGGGCGGCGGACCACATCCGCAGCTTCGCCCTGGCCCAGAAGGGCTGCCTGACCGAGCTGAGCGGCTTTTCCACCATCCCCGGGGCGGAGCTGGGCCACCGGGTCATCCCCGTGGACTCCTGCGGCTGCTACGTTCCCGGCGGGTCCTACCCCCTGTTTTCCACCGCCCTGATGCTCATCATCCCCGCCAAAGCCGCGGGGGTGAAACGGATCGCGGCCTGTGCGCCGGCGGTGAAGGGGACCTCTTCCATCCACTATAAAACGCTGGCGGCCATGGATCTGGCCGGCGCGGACGAGATCTACACGGTGGGCGGCGCACAGGCCATCGCCGCCCTGGCCTGGGGCACGGAGCAGATCCAGCCGGTGGACGTCATCGTGGGGCCCGGCAACCAGTATGTGGCCGAGGCCAAGCGCCAGTGCTTCGGCCAGGTGGGCATCGACTTCTTCGCCGGTCCCAGCGAGGTGCTGGCCATTGCCGACAGCAGCGCCGACCCCCGCATCCTGGCCGCCGACATGCTGGCCCAGTCGGAGCACGACCCCATGGCCAAGGGCATCCTGATCACCGCCAGCCGGTCTTTGGGGGAGGCGGTGCTCCAGGCGGCGCAGGAGCAGCTGTCCGCCCTGTCCACGGCGGACATCGCCCGGGCCTCCTGGGACACCTTCGGGGAGGTCATCCTGGCGGACAGTCTGGACGAGGCGGCAGACCTGGCCAACCAAATCGCCCCCGAACATCTGGAGGTCATCCTCCAGGACGAGAGCATCCTCCCCCGCCTGGTCAACTTCGGCTCGCTGTTCATCGGCCAGGAGACCGGCGAGGTCTTTGGCGACTACGCCTCGGGCACCAACCACACCCTGCCCACCGTCCGGGCCGCCCGGTACACCGGCGGCGTTTGGGTGGGCACCTTCCTGAAGGTGTGTACCTGGCAGCGGTGCCAGTCCGCCGCCATGAGGGAGATCGCTCCCCTGGCGGCCCGCATGGCCCACGGCGAGGGGCTGGAGGCCCACGCCCGGGCCGCCGAGCTCCGTCTGGAGCTGCTGTGATCAAACCAAGAGCGCCGGCATTCAGCCGGCGCTCTTCGCATCCCCGCCATCCCGCAGCAGCCAGGCAAAGCCGTTGGGCCACAGCTGGATGGAGCGGATCTCCTCATAGCGGGTGCCGTACATCAGCTCGGTACCGCCCCCCTCCCGGTCCACGCCGGCCTGGACAAACTGGCTGCTGAAATTGAACAGACAGATCAGCTCCCGGTCTCCGGACCGGCGGCTCAGGGCCAGGACGCGGCGGTCGCCGCTGTCCAGCACCGCAGTCTCTGCCCCGGCGTCGAAGCAGGGCTCCCCGGCCCGGATGGCCTCCAGCCGCCGCAGACCCTGGAACAGCTTGCCCTGGTATGTGTCCGGGTCCGTCCGGCGCTCCGCCAGCCCCCATTGGAAGGCGCCCCGGTGGAGGTACCGGCTGTCCTCTCGCCGGTCCGGGTCGCTGTGATAGGTATAGTCGTTGAACTGGCCGATCTCATCCCCGCTGTAAATGACGGGGATGCCGCTCTGCGACAGCATCCAGGCGTGGAGGGTCAGGTCGCAGGCCACCGCCCGCTCCAGCTTGAAGGGGTCCCCCTCGAACCCGGCGGCCTCGATCCCGCACAGCGAGGCCGTGGTGCCGCACAGCCGGGCGTCCCCCAGGCGGGGGTCGTCGTTATACAGCTCCCCCCGGCTGACGCTCCCCGGCCAGTGGCCGGTGAACCAGTCGTTGAGGTACCGCTTATGGGGCACCTCCTCGATGCCAAACTCCCGGCTGAGCCAGGGGTAGTCCAGCCCCCAGCCGATGTCATCATGGCAGCGCAGATAGTTGAGGAAGACAAACTCCTTGGGCAGGGAGCAGGCGGTCTCCATCTGCCGCTTGAGCAGGGAGGCGTCCCCGGTGGCCAGGGTGTGCCAGGTGGTACACATGGTGGTCACGTTATAGAGCATATGGCACTCCGGCTTCTCCGGCGTGCCAAAGTAGGGGACCACCTTCACCGGCTCCATCACCACCTCCCCCAGCAGCAGGACGCTGGGACAGACAATCTCACACACCATGCGCAGCATCCGGGCCAGGGTATGGACCTGGGGCAGGTTGCGGCAGTTGGTGCCCAGCTCCTTCCAGATGTAGGGGATGGCGTCCAGACGGATCACGTCAATGCCCTGGTTGGCCAGGAACAGCAGGTTTTCCGTCATGTCGTGGAAGACGGCGGGGTTGGCGTAGTTCAGGTCCCACTGGTAGGGGTAGAAGCTGGTCATGACGATCTGGCCGTCCTCCAGCTGGGTAAAGCTGCCCGGCGCGGTGGTGGGGAACACCTGGGGAACGGTTTGCTCAAATTGCCGGGGGATGTCCCAGCTGTCGTAGAAGAAGTAACGGTCCCGGTACCCTGGCTCGCCAGCCCGGGCTTTTTTGGCCCACTCATGGTCCTCGCTGGTGTGGTTCATCACAAAGTCCAGGCACAGGCTGATCCCCGCCCGGCGGCAGGCGTTGGCCAGCGCCTCCAGGTCCTTCATGGCGCCCAGCTCGGGCTGGACCGTGCGGAAATCGCTGACGGCGTAGCCCCCGTCGCTGCGCCCCTTGGGGGACTCCAGCAGGGGCATCAGGTGGAGGTAGTTCACTCCGCACTCCTTGATGTACTTCAGCCTGCCCTTTACGCCGTTCAGGTCTCCGGCGAAGGCGTCCACATAGAGCATCATCCCCAGCAGGTCCCGGCGGCGGTACCAGTCGGGGTCGGCCTCCCGCGCATCGTCCTGGTCCCGGAGCGGCTGCTTCCGCTGGTCCCAGCACCTGTTCAGCATCCCGCAAAAACAGGTAAACGCCTGCTCGTCGTGGTAGAGTTCCTGATACAGCCGCTTCAGTTCCTCACAATGCCGGCTGAGGCGGCTGCTGAAGGCAGTGTTCCGAAATTTCATCCCTGTTTCCTCCCTCGTTTCCGGACAGACAGCCGGTTTGGGATACTATATCACAGCCCCCGCCCAACACGCAAGGGGCAAATCCCGCGCCGGACGCGCCGGGGGCCGTCCAAACTCCGCAAAACCGCACATAGAGACATATCGTTCCGTCCTTATGCCCCTGTTCGGAGCCCTCAAAATCTGTTTTTTACGTTTTGCACAAAACGAAACCCTTGCAGCTATGCAGATTCAATGAATTTTTTGGAAACCTACCAAAATGTTGCCCCCAAGTGTACTGGAAACGTTATAGGCGACATTTGAATATATTTCGTAAAATCCAGTCCATTTACAGAAACAGGCGGGACGTTTATGATTGGTTCATAGTTACGTAACGTTTCTGAGTGCGACAAACAAGCAGAGGAGTGGAGTTATGAAACAGATACCCCGTATTGTATCCCTTGTCTTAGCCATAACGCTGCTGCTGTCCCTGAGCGGGTGCGGCGCGTCAGACGGCAAGACCCATCTTACCTTCCAGATCTGGGATGTGTTCCAGCGCCCGGGAATGCAGGCCGTCTGCGACGCCTACACCGCTCAGCACCCCGATGTGGTCATCGAGGTCCAGGTCACCAGCTGGAGCGAGTACTGGACCAAGCTGGAGGCCGCCGGAGAGAGCAACACCATGCCCGACATCTTCTGGATGCACACCGACCAGATTCTGTACTACGCCGACTTCGGCATCCTGGCCGACCTCACCGGCCTGTATGACGAGGTGGACCCCAACTTCTGGACGGAGCACTACTCCCAGGTCTCCATTGGCAACGCCAGCGGCTCCGACGGCCGGATGTATGGCGTGCCCAAGGACAAGGACAACGTGGTCCTGGTGTACAACATGGAGATGTTTGACGCCGCCGGAGTGGCCTACCCCGACGAGACCTGGACCTGGGACGACCTGATGGACGCCTCTCAGAAGGTTTACGACGCCACCGGCAAGTACGGCTACATGGCCTACAACGACGAGCAGCTGGGCTACTGGAACTTCGTCTACCAGAACGGCGGCTACATCCTGGACCCGGAGACCAACCTTCACGCCGGCTATACCCAGCCCGCCACGGCGGACGCCATCAAGTACTACGTAGACATCCAAAAGAACGAATGGTGTCCCGACCAGACCTTCTTCGCCGAGACCTCCCCTGGCACCGCCTTCTTCTCTGAGATGGGCTGCATGTTCTTTGAGGGCTCCTGGAACCTGCTGCCCGAGTTGATCAACTACCCCAATATGGTGGGCAAGTGGGACATCGCGCCCCTGCCCAAGTGCCCCAATCCCGCCTCGGGCGACGGCCGCGGCACCATCTCCAACGGCCTGTGCTACGCCACCGCCGCCAACGGCAAGAACCTGGACGTCGTAAAGGATGTGCTCCGCTTCTTCGGCAGCGAGGAGGGCCAGCGCATTCAGGGCGAATCGGGCGCGGCCATCCCCGCCTACCTGGGCCTGGAGGACTCCTGGACCACCCAGTTCCAGAACTACGACTATCTCATCAACACCCAGGTCTGTTACGACCAGTTTGACTCCGCCGTGCAGTACATCAACAACGCCAGCCGCCGCAAGTGGAAGTCCAACGTGGCCGACGAGATGGTCAAGGTCTACAACGGCGCGGATCTCGACGCCCAGCTGGCCGTTATGCAGAGCATCGCGGACCAGTACGTGACCGACTGATGGAGAGAGGAGGCATTTTTGTGAACAACAAGCTGTCCCCCGCCGCCCGGCGGGAAGAAAACTGGGGCTGGATTATGGTGGCCCCCACAATTATAGGTCTGGTGATTCTGAACCTGTGGCCCTTCGTCCAGACCATCTACACCGCCTTCTGCGAGCACCTGGGCTTCGGCCGCTACCAGTTCGTGGGCCTGGCCAACTTCACCCGCATGTTCCAGAACGCCGAGTTCTGGAAGGCCACCTGGAACACCATCCTGTTCTGTATCCTCACCGTCCCTGTGGGACTGTTCCTGTCCCTGCTGGTGGCCATGCTCCTCAACGCCAAGATCAAGTTCAAGGGCGGCTTCCGCACCATCTTCTTCCTGCCCCTGGTGTGCGCCCCCGCCGCCGTCACTATGGTGTGGCGCTTCATCTTCAACGGGGAATACGGCATTCTGAACCAGCTCTTCGGCACCCACATCGGCTGGATCACCGACCCCAAGTTCGTCATGATCTCCTGCGCCATCGTGGCCATCTGGAGCAACATCGGCTATGACGCCGTCCTCCTGCTGGCCGGCTTGCAGAACATCCCAAAAACCCTGTATGAGGCCAACAGCATCGACGGGGCGGGCAAGGTGAAGCAGTTCTTCACCATCACCCTGCCCATGGTGTCCCCCACCCTGTTCGTGGTCATGATTATGCGCCTGATGTCCGCCGTGAAGGTCTACGACCTGATCTACATGATGGTGGAGGACACCAACCCCGCTGTCACCAGTGTGCAGAGCCTGATGTACCTGTTCTACCGCTCCTCCTTCATCGCCGGCGAGCGCGGCTACGGCTCCGCGATCGTGCTGTGGACCGTTCTGCTCATCGGCCTGGTCACGGTGATTCAGTTCTACGGCCAGAAGAAGTGGGTCAACTATGACGTGTAAGGAGGAATTTTGATGAAACACACTTCTTTGGAAGCCTCCCAGAAGCGGATGACCATCCTCACCTACGCGGTGCTCATTGCGGCCGCCGTTATCATGGTCTTCCCCTTTCTCTGGATGATTCTCACCAGCGTCAAGACCGTGGGGGAGAGCAACGCGGTGCCCCCCATTATCTTCCCCAGAGAGGGCCTTCAGTGGAAAAACTTTGTGGAGGCCACCGCCAGCCTGCCCTTTCTCAAGCTGTACCTGAACACCGCCCTGATGATTCTGTTCCGGGTGATCTGCGCCGTGGCCTTCAGCTCCATGGCGGGCTACGCCTTCGCCATGCTGAACTTCCGGGGCAAGAAGCTGCTGTTCGGCATCGTGCTGGTGCAGATGTCCTTGCCCTCCCAGATTTTTATCATCCCTCAGTACCAGATGGTGGCCAAGATGGGGATGGCCAACACCATCTTCGCCCTGGTCTTCCCCGGAATCGTCAGCGCCTTCGGCGTGTTCTTCCTGCGGCAGACCTACATGGGCATCCCCAAGGAGATCGGTGAGGCCGCATACTTAGACGGCTGCAACCAGTGGCAGACCTTCTACAAGGTCATGTTCCCCCTGACCGGAACCTCCGTGGCCGCCCTGACGATCTTCACCGCCGTCTTCGCCTACAGCGACCTGATGTGGCCCCTGGTGGTCAACTCCGACCTGAACATGATGACCCTGTCCTCCGGCCTGGCCACCCTCCGCGGCCAGTTCAGCACCAACTTCCCGGTGCTCATGGCCGGTTCCCTGCTGGCGATGCTGCCCATGGTGATCCTGTACCTGATCTTCCAGCGCCAGTTCATCGAGGGCATTGCGTCCACCGGCGGCAAATAACCTCCTTTTCTCTTCCTTTGGGAACAGCCCCGGCAATTTGACGTGCCGGGGCTGTTTCCCTGAACAAAATCCGGCGGAAAACACGCCCGGAATTTGTCGTTTATTTTTCCAACTTTTTCTTGTTATTTGGTCCAAAATCCCGTACAATCAGCCCAAGAAATCTTTATTCAGGGGGTATCCCTCATGATCGTGATCAACAAGGAACACAGGGTCTTTACCCTGCACACCAAAAACACCACTTATCAGATGAAGGCCGACCGGCACAATGTTTTGATTCACACCTACTACGGCCCCAGGGTCGGGGACTGCGACCTGTCCTATCTGGTCCGCTATGCCGACCGGGCCTGCGCTCCCAATCCCCATGAGGCCGGAACGGACCGCACCTACTCCCTGGACACCCTCCCCCAGGAGTACTCCACCTGCGGCGTGGGGGATTTCCGCCTGCCCTCCATTGAGGTCGAATATCCTGACGGCAGCCGTGTGGCCGATCTGCGCCTGACCGGCTGGAAGGTGGAGCGGGGTAAGTATGAGCTGGACGGCCTGCCCTTTTTCCGCGGAACGGAGGGGGCGGAAACCCTCCGGATCACCCTGGAGGACCCTGCCGCCGATCTGGCGGTGGAGCTGGCCTATGGCGTGTTTGAGGACTGCGACCTGATTACCCGCTCGGTCCAGGTACGCAACTGCGGAAGCGCGCCCGTCCGCCTGCGCCAGTGCGCCTCCCTGTGTCTGGACTTCCAGCGCTCCGATTTGGACCTGATCACCTTTGACGGCTGCCACATGATGGAGCGAGCCCCCAGCCGCGCCCCTCTGCGTTCCGGCGTCCAGGGGGTGGGCAGCGTCCGGGGGACCTCCAGCCACCAGCACAACCCCTTTGTGGTCCTCTGCGACCGGGAGGCCAACGAGGACTACGGCCTGTGCTACGGGGCCATGCTGCTGTACAGCGGCAATTTCCAGGCCCAGGCGGAGGCCAGCCAATATGACAACGTCCGGCTGGTGATGGGCATCAACCCCTACCAGTTCTGCTGGACCCTGGAGCCAGACGCCACCTTCACCGCCCCGGAGGCGGCGCTGGTCTGCTCCCCCAGCGGCCTGGGGCAGATGAGCCGCCAGTTCCACCGGGCCATCCGGGAGCACCTGATCCAGGACCCCCTCCGGGGCGCCCGCCGCCCGGTGCTCATCAACAACTGGGAGGCCACCTACTTCAGCTTTGACG
The DNA here is from genome assembly GCA_910584605.1 of uncultured Oscillospiraceae bacterium. GTDB lineage: Bacteria > Bacillota > Clostridia > Oscillospirales > Oscillospiraceae > Lawsonibacter. The sequence goes on along the minus strand of CAJUAW010000020.1, from coordinate 18,086 downwards.
CCGAAAAGCTGGCGGACATCGCCAAAACCGCCGCCCCTCTGGGCATCGAGCTGTTCGTCATGGACGACGGCTGGTTCGGCAAGCGGGACGACGACAACAGCGGCCTGGGGGACTGGGTGGTGAACCACAGCAAGCTGCCCGGCGGGCTGGAGGCCCTGGTCCCCCGGCTGAAGGAGCTGGGCATGTCCTTCGGCATCTGGATCGAGCCGGAGATGGTCAGCGAGGACAGCGATCTCTACCGGGAACACCCCGACTGGGCGCTGCGCATCCCTGGCCGGGTCCCCGCCCGGGGCCGCAATCAGCTGGTGCTGGACTTCTCCCGCCCGGAGGTGCGGCGCCGCGTCTATGGACAGATCAAGGCCGTTCTGGCCAGCGCGGACGTCTCCTATGTGAAGTGGGACATGAACCGCAGCCTCTCCGACGTGTGGTCCGCCGCCCTGCCCCCCCAGCGCCAGGGAGAGGTGTTTCACCGGTATGTCCTGGGCGTGTACGAGATGCTGGACCAGCTCCGCCGGGACTTCCCCCACATTCTCATCGAGGGCTGCGCCGGGGGCGGCGGGCGGTTCGACGCCGGGATGCTCTACTACACCCCTCAGATCTGGTGCAGCGACAACACCGACGCCATCGACCGCCTGCGCATCCAGTATGGCACCTCCTTCGGATACCCGGTCAGCGCCATGGGCGCCCACGTCTCGGTGGTCCCCAACGAGGAAAACGGCCGGATCACCCCTATGGAGACCCGGGGCGTGGTAGCCATGTCCGGCACCTTTGGTTACGAGATGGACCTGAGCGCCGTCCCGCAGGAGGAGCAGGCGATCATCCGGCGGCAGACCGCCTTCTTCAAGGAACACTACGACCTGATCCAGCAGGGGGACTACTACCGCCTCACCGACCCCTTCCAAAACGGCCCCTATACCGCCTGGGAGCAGGTCTCCCCCGACCGCCGGGAGGCGCTGGTCTCCTTGGTCTTCACCTCCCTCCGGGCCGCCCAGCCCTTCCGGACTCTGCGCCTCAAGGGCCTGGACCCCCAGCAGACCTATCAGGTCAACGGCGGCGGCTCCTGGCCCGGCGACGTACTCATGGCCGCCGGATACCCCCTGCCCATGCTCAGCGGGGACTACCAGTCCCTCCAGTTGTATCTCCGCGCCCTGTAAAACAGGTTCCCGCCTCTCCGGAGGCGGGAACTGCGTTTCAGACCTGTTTTCGCTTGACCTGGTTCTGGACCCGCCACTCCCGCGGGGACAGGCCGTACCGCTTGCGGAAGGCCCGGGAGAAGTGGAGCTGATTGGGGTAGCCGCACCGGGCGGCAATCGCGCCGATGGAGTTGCCAGTCCCCTTCATCAGGTCGGCGGCCTTGGCCAGCCGCAGGCGGATCAGGAACTCCTGGGGCGGACAGCCCATGTTCTCCTTAAAAATCTTACTGAAGTAGCTGCGGTTCAGCTTGCACACGTCGGCCACCTCCTCCACGGTGATCTCCCGGGAGTAGTTGTGTTCCATAAAGGTGATGGCCTCCTGGATATAGAAGTCCTTCAGCTGTCCGCCGTGGAGCTCACGGCGGGCAGCTGAGCTCTGGATGAGGCCATCCAGAAACAGGCACAGGTGGCCCACCAGATGAAGGGGAGAGCGGTCGGAGTGGTCCGCGATATAGACCATGGTGTCCCCCACAGACCGGCCCTGCTCGGGGGACAGGGGGCGGTAGATGGGCTGGCCCAGGCTCAAACCGGCGCTGTCCACATACTCCGCCACCCGCAGGCCGTCAAACTCCAGCCAGGTGTACTTCCAGGGATCGCTCTCATGGGCGCTGTAGGTGGTCACCTGCCCGGGGAACACCAAAAAGCCCTGGCCCGGCCCCAGCTGGTACTTGTGGCTCACGCCGTTCCCGTCCGCGGCGTCCAGCTGGCCCTGGCCGGAGAGCACATAGTGGAACAGATAGTGGTTGCGCACAAAGGGACCAAAGGAGTGCAGAGGCGCGCACTGCTCCCAGCCGTACTGGTACAGCCGCAGGTCCAAAAAATTCTCGTTGGGAAAAATGGAGAAGGAAAAATCGTCCACTGGGGAACACATCCTTTCAGTTCGCACTGCATTCCTGAATCACACGCAAAAAAGCTTCGCCATACTTGGCCGCCTTCACCCGGCCCACGCCGGACACCTCCAAAAACGCCTCCATAGTCCGGGGCGCACGGCGGGCCATGTCGGCCAGGGCGGCGTTGGAAAAGACGATGTAGGCGGGGACCCCCTCCGCCTGGGCCAGCCGGGCCCGCAGCGTCCGGAGGGCGGCCAGCAGCCGCTCCTCCCTGGCCTCGGGGAGGGCCGTTCCCTTCGAGGCGGGCTTCTTCTCCCGCACCCGGTCCTTCCGGAGGGGCATGGACAGCCTTTCGCCCTCAAAGAGGAGGCTCCGGGCCTTCCCGGCGGGCTCCAGGGTGGAGTGGGCGGGGTTGGTTCGAAGAAAGCCCTCCAGCTCCAGATACTCCATCAGCTCCCGCACCCGCCCGGCGGACAGCTGGGCCATCAAGCCGAAGGTGGACAGCTTGTCCAGCCCCAGGTCCCGGACCCGCTGGTCCCTGCTGCCCCGGAGGACCTGGACAATCAGCGTCTTGCCCACATAGTACCCCAGCTTCTCCCGGACCCGGACCACGCAGGACAGGATCATCTGGGCGGAGACGGTGATATCCTCACTGGCAAACTCCCCCCGGCAATTTCCGCAGCTCCCGCAGGAGGCATCATGGGACTGGCCGAAGTAGTCCAGGATGCGGCCCCGGAGGCAGGCGGTGGTCCGGCAGTACCCGGTCATGGCGCTGAGCCGCTGGTAGTCGTGCCGCCGGACCGCCTCCCGCGCCTCGGAGGTCAGCTCCTCATTGCCTCCGTTCTCGATGAGGAACCGGGCGGTGGCAATGTCCCCCGCCGAGTACAGGAGGATGCAGTCCGCCGCCTCGCCGTCCCGCCCGGCCCGGCCCGCCTCCTGGTAGTAGGCCTCCAGGCTTTTGGGCATGTTGTAGTGGACCACGTAGCTGACGTTGGACTTGTCGATGCCCATGCCGAAGGCGTTGGTGGCCACCATCACGGCTTTGCGGTCGAACAGATCGGAAGAGCGTCGTGTAGGGAAA
>CAJUAW010000020.1:10581-14972 GCA_910584605.1 uncultured Oscillospiraceae bacterium | reverse complement strand
GGTCGAACTGGAAGTCGTCCTGATTCCGCTGGCGCTCCTCCGGCTCCAGCCCCGCGTGGTAGCGGGTGGCGGACACCCCTCGGGCCTCCAGCGCCTGGCACACCTTCTCCACCCCGCTGCGGGTGGCGCAGTAGACGATGCCGCTGCGGCCGGGCCGCTCCTCCACCAGCTTCAGCAGGGCGGCCAGCTTGCTCCGGGGGTGCTGCACGTCAAAAAAGAGGTTGGGCCGGTCAAAGCCGGTGACCTCCCGCACCGGGTCCCGCAGGGCCAGCAGCTGGACGATGTCCTGCTGGACCGGTCCGGTGGCGGTGGCGGTAAAGGCGGCCACCGCGGGGCGGCGGGGCAGCCCCTCCAGAAAGGCGGAGATCCGCAGATAGCTGGGGCGGAAGTCCTGCCCCCACTGGGAGATGCAGTGGGCCTCGTCCACCGCCACCAGAGGGACCTCCAGCTCCCGGACCAGACGGTCAAAGCCCTCCCCCTCCAGCCGCTCCGGGGCCACATACAGCAGCTTATAGGCCCCCTGCCTGGCCCGGCTGTACACCGTGCGCAGCTGCTCCAGGCTCAGGGCGCTGTTGAGGCAGGCGGCGGGCGCTCCCGCCGCCTGCAGGGCCGCCACCTGGTCCTTCATCAGGGAGATCAGCGGGGACACCACCAGCGTCACCCCCGGCAGCAGCAGGGCCGGGACCTGGTAGCACAGGGACTTCCCCCCGCCGGTGGGCATGACGCCCAGCACGTCCCGCCCGTCCAGGACGGCGTCGATGAGCCGCTCCTGCCCCGGGCGGAAGGCGCTGTGGCCAAAATAGTGCCGGAGCGCCTCCTGTTTGTCCATGCCATCACCACCAGATTGGGATTATATGCCAGCGTTTCGGCTATTATATCACAGTCCCTGGAAAAATCAAATGCCAAACTGCGCAAAAATACCGCAAAATCCTCTGATCTTGCGGTATTTTTTCCGGTTTCAGCTGTGTGAGAGCCGCTTCAAGCCGCCGTATGCCAAGCTGGTCCAAAACGTGACCACACCCATCCAGCCCAAGCCGGTGGCCAGGGCCGCCCCCCCCCACCCCCATGGACAGCCTGGCCACGAAGGTCCAATCCAGCGCCAGGTTTACCCCCATGGACAGGGCCAGGAAGAAGAGGGCCGCCCGGGTATTGCCCACAGCCCGCAGCACGCCGGAGGCCAAATGGTACGCGAAGGCGGCGGGGAAGCCCAGGAAGATGATCCGCAGATAGTCCGCCGCGTATCCAGCCACGCCGGGCGGGGTCTGGAGCAGCTGCAGCAGCCCCGGAAGGACCAGCAGTCCCAGAGCGGTCAGCGCCAGCGACGCCCCCGCGCCGAACACGCCGGACAGGTAAAACTCCCGGCGAAAGGTTCTTCCGTCCGACCCCCCGTAGAACTGGGACAGCAGAGCGCCCACGCCGTCACAGCCGCCGCTGATGAGAAACAGGAACAGGTTCATCACCGAGCCCGCCACCCCGATGGCGGCGAAGCCGCCCTCCCCCACGAACCAGCCCACGATCACGGCGTCCACCGTGTTGTACAGCTGCTGCAGGATATTGCCCGCCAGCAGCGGAGCGGACAGGGCGATCAGCTGCCGGCTGATGGGGCCCTGAGTCAATTGGCGTTGATCCGTCATCAAAACTCCCCCTGCAAATTACTGTCACCAGTATAGCAGAGGGAGTTTTTGATGTAAAATGCTGTTTTAGCGGCTTTCATATAACGATTCCGTTATATTTCAGAAGATGCTCAGCCCCATATTGTCGGACAGATACTCTAACATCTTCAGGCCGCCGATGCTGTTGCCCTTGTCGTCCAGCGAGGGGCCGTAGGTGGCGATGCCGTACTTGCCGATGGCGCAGGAGATGATGCCGCCCCCCACGCCGCTCTTGGAGGGCATGCCTACCGTGGCGGCAAACTCCCCGGAGTAGTCATACATCCCGCAGGTGACCATGAGGGACCGTACCAGCCGCACCACCCGGGGCTGGATGAGCCGTTCCCCGGTCATCGGGCTGACGCCGTTGTTGGCCAGCGTGGCGGCAAAAAAGGCCAGGTCCCTGCAGTTGCAGGCCAGGGCGCACATCAGGAAATAAAGTTCCAGGTGCTCCTCGCAGTTGCCCTCAATGATGCCGTTGGACCGCATCAGATAGATAATGGCCCGGTTCCGGAACCCGGTTTCCGACTCGGACAGGAACACCTCGTAATCCACCCCCAGGTCCGGGTTGCCGGTGAGCTTCCGGGCGCAGGCCAGGCAGGCCTCCTTGCGCTCCTCCAGGGTGGCCCCCCGGATCGTGCTGGTGACCGCGATGGCCCCCGCGTTGATCATGGGGTTGAAGGGTTTGTTGTTAATCAGATGGTCCAGCCGGACCATCGAGTTGAAGGCGTCGCCGGTGGGCTCCATGCCCACCTTGCTGAACACATTGTCAAAGCCATTCTGCTCCAAAGCCAGGATCAGGGCCATCACCTTGGAGATGCTCTGCATGGAAAACTTCTCCTTGCAGTCCCCCGCCGTGATGATGTTCCCCTCCATGTCACACACCGCGATCCCCAGCTTGGACGGGTCCTTGGAGGCCAGCTCCGGGATGTAGCTGGCCGGCTTGCCATACCGCACAAACCGGCGGCCGTGGGTCAGGGCGCATTGAATCAGCTCCTGCTTCATTTGCTCTTCCTCCCAAAAACGCGGCGGTCATCCGCATATATTTTGTCCAACTTATTATAATACAGGTTGGCCCTTTTCGCAACCCTGAAGAAGAACAAATCCCTCTCCCCGTCAGCTTTGGTACTATTTCCCCTTGCGCCTCAGCGACTCCTGTGATATACTTCTCCAACACGAAACAATCTTCCACTGCAGGAGGTTTTTTCTATGTATTTAGAGGAATATCGCAAGGCCCGGCAGATGGGCCTGAAAGAAGCCAAACGCTCCCAAAGCCGGGGTGCCTCGCCCTACCTGCCCGTGCTGGACGAGATCCTGGCCGCGGAGACCACCTGCGGCGAGGTGAGCCTGGGCCTAGTGGAGATCCCCATCGAGCTGATCGTAGGCACCCGGTCCGCCGGGCGCAGCCAGGCCTTTTCCCACTCCTTCCTCCCCCTGATGGAGGAGGACTCGGAGTTCTGCCACAAATGGACCAATCTGTGCAAGGCCCACATGGACGCCGGCATCACCGATCCCATCAAGGTCTATGAATACATGCACACCTTCTACGTGGTGGAGGGGCACAAGCGGGTCAGCGTTCTGCGCTGGTTCGGCGCGGTGAGCATCCCCGCCGAGGTCACCCGCATCCTCCCGGCCCGGGACGGCTCCAAAGCCAGCGACATCTACTATGAGTTTGTGGACTTCTACCAGTGCTCCAAGATCAACTACCTGTGGTTCAGCGGCACAGGCCGGTTCGCCCGCCTGCAGGAGGCGGTGGGCAAAGGCCCGGACGAGGTCTGGACCGAGGATGAGCGCCGGAAATTCTACAGCTTTTACGCCCGTTTCGCCGCCCTGTACGGCGACAAGGACTCCAAGGAGCTGTCCACCCGGCTCACCGTGGCCGACGCCATGCTCCTCTATCTGGAGTTTTTCGGCTACGATCAGGTCAAGAGCTTCACCCAGTCGGACCTGAAGGACGGCTTCCTCCAGCTCCACAAGGCTTTCTCCGTGAAAAAGAGTCAGGGACTCAACCCGCTGAAAGGACTGCTGAGCCGATGAAGATTTTGGCGTTGTCCGACCACGAATGCCCCTGGCTGTGGGACTATCTGGACCGCCGCCGGCTGGAGGGGGTGGATTTGATCCTCTCCTGCGGCGACCTGAAGCCCCAGTATCTGTCCTTTGTCGTCACCTTCGCCCACTGCCCGGTGCTCTACGTCCACGGCAACCACGACGACCGGTACGCCCAGACGCCGCCCGAGGGCTGCATCTGCATTGAGGATAAGCTGTACGTCCACCAGGGGGTCCGCATCCTGGGGCTGGGGGGCTCCGTCCGCTACAAGCCGCAGGGGGAGCACCAGTACACCCAGCAGCAGATGGACCGCCGGGTGCGGCGGCGCTGGCTGGACCTGCGCCGCAAAGACGGGTTCGACATCCTGCTGGCCCACGCCCCCGCCCTGGGGCTGAACGACGGCGAAGACCTGTGCCACACCGGCTTCGACGCCTTCAACGGCCTGATGGACAAATACAAGCCCCGGTACTTTATCCACGGCCACATGCACATGAACTACGGCCAGGACGTACCCCGCCGGGCCGCCTATGGGGAGACCCAGGTCATCAACGCCTATGAGAGCTATCTCTTTGACTATTAAAACGTCCCCACCCCGAACTCCGGGGTGGGGACGTTTGCATGTTACGCTTTCAGCTTGAAGCGGCGGGTCTGCTCCTCCATCCGCTGCACCTGGGTGAACAGCTCGGCGCTGACGG
>CAJUAW010000020.1:0-10571 GCA_910584605.1 uncultured Oscillospiraceae bacterium | reverse complement strand
CACTGCTGGCGGAGTTGCTCTGGACCACGGCGGAGATCTGGCCGATGCCCTCGGTCACCTGGGCGATGGACTCGGCGTCGCTCTCCACCGCCTTGACGATGGCGCCGATGGCGGTGTTGGACTGCACCACCAGCTCCAGCGTCTTATTCAGGGTCATGGAGACCTCGTCAACGATCCGGCTGCCCCGGCTGGTGGCCTGAACGGAATTCTCAATCAGCCCCTTTGTGGCCTTGGCCGCCTCATCCGACTTGGAGGCCAGATTGCGCACCTCGTCGGCCACCACGGCGAAGCCCTTGCCTGCGGCCCCCGCCCGGGCGGCCTCCACGGCGGCGTTCAGGGCCAGGATGTTGGTCTGGAAGGCGATGTCCTCGATGGTGGCGATGATCTTTTCGATCTGCTGAGACGCCTCGGTGATGTCCTTCATCGCAGCGACCATCTGCTCCATCTGCTGGCCGCTGATGGTCACCTGCTCTCCGGTCCGGCGGGCGTTGTCCTGGGCGAGGGCGGCGGTCTTCACGTTCTCCGTGGCGCTCTGGGACAGGGTATCCAGCGTCGCATACAGCTCCTGCACGGCGCTGGCCTGCTCGGTGGCCCCCTGGGCCAGGTTCTGGGCGCCGTTGGACAGGTGCTCCGCGTTGCCGGACACCTTGCCCTGGGCCTGACAGATGCTGCTGATGGTGGCGGACAGCCCGGTGGTGAGCACCTCAATGGACTGCTCAATGGAGCGGAAGTCGCCGATAAAGGGGGTGGCGGTCTTCACATTGAAGTCGCCCTTGGCCAGCTGCTCCATAACCCGGTTCAGGTCCCAAATATAGCCCCGGATCAGCTCCATCGCCTTTTCCAGGGTGGTGGCCAGATCGCCCAGCTCGTCGTTGCTGTGGTGCTCCAGGGCCAGGTCCAGCGTGCCGTCGTGGAGGGGCTCCACCTGGCGGGTGATATGCAGAATGGGGGCCAGGATGTGCTTCAGGACATACAGCACCAGGCTGATCAGGCAGACCAGCGCCAGCACCAGGCAAACCGCCGTAATGCCCTGCATCAGCATGATGGTGGAGTTCATCTCCTCGGTACTGGCCTCGTTCAGGGCGGTGCCCAGGGCGATGACATCGTCCAGCTTGCCCACCAGGGTGGTCAGGTTGGCCTGGATGGTCTCCTGATAGTAGCTCCGGGCCTGGGACGGGCTGGACGCCATCAGGTCCAGCACGTAGTCCGCAGACTCGTGCAGCGCCTTATGCAGCGGCTCCATCTCGCTGCGCAGGCGGAGGATCTCGGCGTCCTCGGTGCCCGCCTCCCCGTAGATCCACTTGCCCAGCACACAGGTGGTGGGGTCCTTACTGCCGGTGAACTCGGTACCGGCGTACAGGGCGTTGCTCAGGTTCGAGGACCATTTATAGTGGGCCGCCTCAGCTGCCTGAGCCCGGCTCAGCAGGGCGACCACGTTCTCGTTCTCCTTCTGCATCCCCTCCACACGGATCAGGTTGTAGGTCGTGACTCCGCTGAACAGCATAATTGACAGCAATGCTGCAGCGACCCGGTAAAAGACCATCTTTTTGATACTTTTGCGCATAAACACAAACCTCACTTTTCGTTCGGTACCGCTCAGGGCGGCCAGAATTAACTTCAGTATAGCATACCGGCCGGTCTTATTTCAATACTTTTCTTGGGATTCCAGAAAATCCCCCGGCGCGGGGGCGCGCCCTCAGAACATGGCGCTCAGCGGGGTCTGGCGCAGCTCCCCGTCCAGAACGGCCTGAATCCGGGTCAGCTCCCGGCAGATGCCGCAGCCGTCCTCCGGACGCGCCTCGCACTGGTAGCCGGACCGCTGGCAGCGGTTGACCAGGACCGTCTCGCCCAGGGCCTGGAACAGGTCCCACAGATACAGCTCCTCACAGGACCGCTCCAGCAGGTAGCCGCCGCTGCTCCCCCGGCGGCTGGAGACCACTCCGGCGGTGTGAAGCTTTTTCAGGATCTTGACTGTGATCGCCTTTGGGATGGACTCCCTTTGAGCGATCTCGGCGGCGGACAGCTGCTCCTCCCGGTGCAAAGCCCGCAGAATCCGCAGCGCATAGTCCATCTCCCGGGTCATCAGCAAGGGGAACACTCCTTTTCCGCATTCTCAATACAGCCCGTGATACAGCGCGTACACGGCCCGGAACAGCCGGCGCTCCACCTGCTCCTCCAGGTCCAGAAAGCGGCAGCCGTACTCAAAGCTGCCCGACCGGCGCAGGTCGATGCGCAGCACCTGACAGGGCAGCAGGGTGTCCTCCAGCTCCAGGAGGCCGTCCACCCGCAGCATGAGCCGGTCGCCCACATCCCGGCGGGCCTGGGCGCCGATGCACACGCCCCCCATGCCGATGTTCTTGACCGCACAGCGTTCCAGCGGCACGCCGGGCCGGTCCGGGAGGGTGAAATCCCCCTCCAGACGGGTCTCCACCCGGGTATTCGCCCGGTTGTCCGTCTGATCCATCAGGGCCAGATGCTCCACCTGCCAGAGCTTGCCCGGTCCCATGCGGATCATGCCCCGCATGCTCACGGTGCGGTGTTCCAGGCTGCTGCGCCCCCGGAGGGTCACCTCCAGCGGCTCGTCGGTCCGGGTCATCAGGCTGCCGTTGGCCCCCGGCTCCAGCTGAGCCCGGTCGCCCCGCAGCTCCAGCAGCTTGGCCACCAGAAAGACCCGCCCGTCGCCGCTGGTCACCTCCACCCGCATGCCGGAGTAGACCTCCAGGTCCTCCCGCATGGCCCGCCTGTGCGCCTGCTCTGCACGCCGCTCCTTGGGGCTCTTTCGAAATGCGTCAAACAGTCCCATCTGCCCTCGCTCCTATTCCGTCATTCAAATTCTCCCAGCTCCTCCATCCGCGCCGTGGACCAGACCACCCGGTTGCGCCCGAACCGCTTGGCGTCGTAGAGCATGGTATCCGCCACCTTCAGATACGTATCGTAGGAGTCCTCCCGCTCCGGCACCAGGGTGACGCCGCCGATGCTGATGGTCACCCACTGGCCGGCCTCCGGCGTGTGGGGGATGTGCAGGTTTTCCACCGCCTGGCAGATTTTTTTCATCTGCCGGCAGGCGGTCCGGGCGTCGCTGCCGATGATGATCGACACAAACTCCTCCCCGCCGTAGCGGGCAAAGTAGTCGGTGCTCCGTCTCAGATACTCGGTAACCGTCTGGGCCACCGAGCAGATCACCCCGTCTCCGGCGGGGTGGCCGAAGGTGTCGTTATAGGCTTTGAAGCGGTCGATGTCAAACATGCACAGCGAGATGGGCTGCCGGAAGCGGATGGCCTCCTGCCATTTGTTGTGGCAGTTCAGGTCGTAGCTGCGCCGGTTGGGGATGCCGGTCATGGGGTCCACCATGGACTGCCGCTCCAGCTGGGTCCGGTAGCGGTAGAGCTTGACGTGGGTGTTCACCCTGGCCCGGACGATAGGCGGATGGTAGGGCTTTGTAATGTAGTCCACCGCCCCCAGGACCAGGCCCCGCTCCTCATACTCCGCCTCCGCCAGGCTGGTGATCAGGATCACCGGGACATGACTGGTGACCACCTCCTCCTGCAGCTTGCGCAGCAGGCCGAAGCCGTCCATCCCCGGCATGATCACATCCACCAGCATCAGGGCAAAATCCCCCACCCTGGCGTAATGCAGGCCCGACTCGGCGGTGTGGGCAACGGTGACGTCATAGTCCCCCTCCAGAATGGAGCGCAGCATATCAGCCTGGACTGAGCTGTCGTCAATGATCAGAATTTTTTCCCGGTTCCCCATATCTCCAACTCCTTATTCCTTGAACGCCGTCTGGCGGCCGGCCAGGCAGTCTTGGGGAGTATTATATCAAATCTTTTCCAAAAGCGGAAGACTATTTTGAAATTTAACGGCCTTTTTTCCAAACTTCAGGGCGGTCCTCTTCTGGAAGAACTGGAAGGCGGTCCAGCAGTATAGCATACTTTCCTGCCAAAGTCGAGAATTGGAATGTTCCCCGCAGAATGCTGATTGACTTCCAAATCAAGCTATGATACCATAAGAGTACCGATACAGAGAGCGGGTGTATAATATGGCGAACACAGTAGACGAAATGCTGGCGGAGCAGCTGGCCAGTCTGCAGCCCGAGCAGCCGGCCGCGCCGGAAGCCGGGCCGGTACCGGAGGCGGAGGCCGGGCTTCCGGTCCCGGCCGAGGACTCCGGACCCAAACAGCGGCGCAGCATCCTGCTCCCGCTTCTGACCATCCTCCTGATCCTGCTGGGCCTGGGGGAGGCGGGCTTCTGGGGCCTCTTCGGCCTGTCCGCCTACCAGAACAGTCTGGCCAGGGAGCGTTACGAGGCCCAGCAGCAGGCCCTTGAGGAGGAGCGGGCGGCGGGCGGCGCCGCCGGGAGCAGCTCCTTCGGCCCCAATTTCAAGGTGGAGAACGGCTCCGTGATCTGGCAGCGGGAGGACGTCCGCCTGTCCTCGGGGACCGGAACCTCCGGCAGCTCCACCCCGTCCCAGGGGAACGGCGGGGAGGAAAAGCGGCTGTCCAGCCTCTCGGTCCCCAAGGTCCCCTACACCCTGGCGGATATGGACCCGGAGGACTCCCTCCCCCCATCGGAGCAGGCCCCTGAGTCCCAGGACGGCGGGACCGCCCCCGCCAGCGCCTGAACCAGGCAGTCAAACGATGCGCACCCGCTGCGCATCGTTTTTTATGTCCTTTTCCCCCTCCTCGCCCCGGAATTCGGGATTTACTTTGCAAAATAGCCAGTTTTCCACAAAATACAAAAAGTTGTTTTGGGCATATTGACTTTTTCTCCCTAAAGCTTTACAATAGAACAGTCCTTTGGGCGGAGGCAGCCGTCTCCGCTGCGGGACAAGTTCAAACAATGGAGGAATGAAACGTGAAAAAACTGTTATCCATGCTGCTGGCCTCGGCCATGGTGCTGTCCCTGGCCGCCTGCGGCGGCGGCGGCGGCGGACAACCTGCCGCCAGCACGCCTGCTTCCAGCACGCCCGCTTCCAGCACGCCCGCTTCCAGCACCCCCTCGGACGACCCCATGGCCGAGCTGATCGAGGCCGCCCAGGCCGAGGGCGAGCTGGTGGTCTACGGCTCCTGCGAGGAGGACTACCTGGCCGCCGCCTGCCAGAAGTTCCAGGAGCTCTACGGCATCAAGACCACCTTCCAGCGCCTGTCCACCGGCGAGGTCCAGGCCAAGATCGAGGAGGAGAACGGCAATCCTTCCGCCGACGTCTGGTTCGGCGGCACCACCGACCCCTACAACGTGGTAGCGGCCGAGGGCCTGCTGGAGCCCTATGAGGCCATGAACGCCTCCCACATCACCAAGGACGTGTATAAGCACTCCGATAATATGTGGTACGGCATCTACACCGGCATTTTGGGCTTCATGGTCAACAAGGACCGTCTGGACAGCAAGGGCCTGGAGGCCCCCAAGGACTGGCCCGATCTGCTCAAGCCCGAGTATGAGGGCCTGATCTGGCTGTCCAACTACAACACCGCCGGCACCGCCAAGCTGGTCATCAACACCATGATCCAGAAGTACGGCCACGACGAGGGCATTCAGTTCCTGGTCGACCTGGACAAGAACATTGAGGTGTACACCAAGTCCGGCTCCGGCCCGTCCAAAAACGTGGGCACCGGCGAGTGCACCATCGGCATTGGCTTCCTGCATGACGGCATCACCCAGATCCTGGACAACGGCTATGACAACATCGAGCTGATCATCCCCTCCAGCGGCACCTCCTGCGAGATCGGCGCCACCGCCATCTTCAAGGGAGCCAAGCACCCCAACGCCGCCAAGCTGTGGATTGAGTACGCCCTGTCCCCCGACTGTGTCAACCAGGCCGACGAGGTGGGCTCCTACCAGTTCCTGGTTCTGGACAACGCCGAGCAGCCCCAGGCCGCCTATGATTTCGGTCTGGACCCCAACAACGTGATGGACTATGACTTCGACGACGCCACCAAGAACATCGGAACCTATGTGGAAGAGGTCATGACCGCTCTGGCCTCCGCCGGCTCCAACACCGGCGACACCGGCCGCTTCCAGACCGAGTAATACACCCCAGCCAGCGGGGGGACGGCGCACACCGCTGTCCCCCCGCTTCCAATCTGAACAAAAGGAGGGCTTCTCCATGGCAAAAAGCCAGAGCGCGGCGCTGGACCGGAAAAAGCTGATGGCAGACCCCGTTATGGTGGGCACCATCCTCGTCCTCATCGCGTTTTTGACCCTGTTTATCCTCTACCCCCTGGCGATTCTGCTGGTGGACAGCTTCTACGGCGGGAACGGCTTTACCCTGTCCACCTTCCAGCGCATCATGGCCATGCCCACCTTCACCAAGGCCATCGGCAACACCCTGAAGGTGGGATTCCTGGTAGGGATTCTGTCCACCGTGGTGGGCCTGCTCTTCGCCTATGTGGAGGTCTATGTCAAGATGGGCAGGGCGGTGGGCGGCCTGTTCAAGGTGGTGTCCATGCTGCCGGTGGTGTCGCCCCCCTTCGTGCTGTCCCTGTCCATGATTATGCTCTTCGGCAAGGCGGGCATTATCACCTACTTCCTGCTGGGCATGGAGGACAACAGCGTCTACGGCTTCTGGGGCATTGTCATCGTCCAGTCCCTCACCTTTTTCCCCGTGTGCTACATGATGCTCAAGGGCCTGCTGAAGAATATTGACCCCTCCCTGGAGGAGGCCGCCCGGGACATGGGGGCCAGCCGGTCCAAGGTGTTTACCACCGTCACCCTGCCCCTGCTCCTCCCCGGCCTGGGCAACGCGTTTCTGGTCACCTTCATCGAATCCATTGCCGACTTCGCCAACCCCATGATCATCGGCGGCTCCTACGACACCCTGGCCACCACCATCTACCTCCAGATCACCGGCGCTTACGACAAGGAGGGGGCGGCGGCCATGGCTGTGGTGCTGCTGTGCATTACGCTGGGTATGTTTATCGTCCAAAAATACTACCTGGAGGCCAAAACCGCCGCCACCCTCACCGGCAAGGCCAGCCGGGGCCGGATGCTCATTGAGGACAAGAGCGTCACCATCCCCCTCACCATCCTGTGCTCCCTGGCGGCCTTCTTTGTCATCCTGATGTACGTCTGCGTGCCCATCGGAGCTCTGTTCCCCACCTGGGGCTACAAGTTTACTCCGCTGACCTTCAAGTGGTTCGGTCAGGTGTTTACCCGGTACCACGGCCTCCAGGCCTTCCGGGACTCCTTTGTTCTGTCCCTCATCGCCTCCCCCATCACCGCCCTGCTGTCCATGATTATCTCCTACCTGGTGGTCAAGCGGAAGTTTAAGGCCAAGGGCTTTATCGAGGCGGTGTCCATGCTGGCCATGGCCGTGCCCGGCACGGTGCTGGGCGTGGGCTACATCCGGGGCTTCTCCGGCGGCGTGTTCCGCACCGGATTTTTGCAGGGTCTCTACGGCAGCGCGGCGATTCTGATTATCGTCTTTGTGGTCCGCTCCCTGCCCACGGGCACCCGCAGCGGCATCTCCGCCCTGCGGCAGATTGACAAGTCCATTGAGGAGTCGGCCTACGACATGGGCGCGGACAGCTTTAAGGTGTTTATGACGGTCACCCTGCCTCTGATTAAGGACTCCTTCCTCTCCGGACTGGTGACGGCCTTCGTCCGGTCCATCACCGCCATCTCCGCCATCATCCTGCTGGTCACCCCCAGCGTCTACCTCATCACCGTCCAGATCAACGAATTTGCCGAGAAGGGCGCTTACTCCATCGCCTGCGCCTTCGCCACCATTCTGATTTTGATCACCTACGGCTCGGTGCTGCTGATGAACCTGTTTATCAAGTATTTCGGCACCAGCAAGAAAATCAAGGAGGATTAAGCCATGTCAAAAGTCAAAAAGGGGGTCCGTCTGGACCACATCTCCAAAATCTATCAGGACCCCAAGACGGGCAAGGACTTTTATGCGGTAAAGGACACCTCCCTGACCATCGAGCCGGGTTCCTTTGTCACCCTGCTGGGTCCCTCTGGCTGCGGAAAGACCACCACCCTGCGGATGATTGCCGGCTTCGAGAGCCCCGACGAGGGGGAGATCTACCTGGGGGAGGAGGCCATCAACGCCCTCACCCCCAACAAGCGGGACACCGCCATGGTCTTTCAGAGCTACGCCCTGCTGCCCCACTACAACGTCTTCGACAACGTGGCCTACGGCCTGAAGCTGCGCAAAACGCCCAAGGATGAGATTCAAAAGCGGGTGATGAAGATTCTGGACCTAGTGGAGCTCACCGGCATGGAGGGCCGCATGACCAACCAGCTGTCCGGCGGACAGCAGCAGCGGGTGGCCCTGGCCCGGGCGCTGGTGATCGAGCCCTCCGTCCTCCTCTTCGACGAGCCTCTGTCCAACCTGGACGCCAAGCTCCGGGTGTCCATGCGGACAGAGATCCGCCGCATCCAACAGGAGGTGGGCATCACAGCCATCTACGTCACCCACGACCAGAGCGAGGCCATGGCCCTGTCGGACAACATCATCATTATGAACAAGGGCGTGGTGGCCCAGATGGGGTCCCCCCAGGACATCTACTACCACCCCAGCAGCGAGTTTGTGGCCGACTTCATCGGTGAGGCCAACTTCCTCAAGGGCTCTCTGGAGCGCCTGGACGGCAGCCACGCCATCCTCAACGTGGAGGGCTCCCCCACCCGGGTCCCCGCCAAGGCGGGGATGACCCCGGGGACGGAGTATACCGTGGTGCTGCGGCCCGAGTCCGCCCTGCTGAAGGACGCGGGCGGCCTGCCCTGCACCGTGACCCTGTCCTGCTTTATGGGGTCCTACCAGAATTACCACGTGAAGGTGGGCAATACCCTGGTGAAGCTCACCGACTACAACCCCAAAAACAAGCGCATCTATCAGGTGGGCGAGAACTGCTCCCTGGTGTTCGACCCGGAATCGGTGCATATTCTGTAAGCAATACAAGCCCCCCTGCCAAAGAGGGGGCTTTTTAATGCGTTGACGCCGAAAGGAGCAATGGAATGAACCTGTGCGATATCAACCAGATCAAATCCCTGCTGGCCCGCCATGGCTTTCGCTTCTCCAAGTCCATGGGGCAGAATTTCCTCATCGCCGACTGGGTCCCCCGGGAGATCGCCAAAGCCTCCGGGGCCCACCCGGATACAGGCGTGCTGGAAATCGGCCCCGGGATCGGCTGTCTCACCCGGGAACTGGCCGGGCGGGCGGACAAGGTGGTCAGTGTGGAGCTGGACCGCTCCCTGCTGCCCATCCTGGAGGAGACGCTGGCCGGCCGGGACAATGTAGAGATCGTCTCGGGCGATATCCTGAAGCTGGATATCCGCCAGATGACACGGGACATGCCCTGGCTTTCCGGGTTTGCCGCCTGCGCCAACCTGCCCTACAACATCACCACCCCGGCCATCACCGCCCTCATCGAGGCCCAATGCTTCTTTGCCATCACGGTGATGATCCAGAAGGAAGTGGCCCAGCGCATCTGCGCCCAGCCGGGGACCAAGGACTACGGGGCCTTCTCGGTCTTCTGCCAGTACCACACCGCCCCGGAGCTGCTCTTTGAGGTCCCGCCCGACTGCTTCCTCCCCGCCCCCAAGGTGACATCGGCGGTGGTGCGGATGGTCCCCCGGCCTGTCCCGGCGGAGGTGGACGACCCGGACCACTTTTTCCGGGTGGTGAAAGCCGCCTTCGCCCTGCGGCGCAAGACCCTGCTCAACAGCCTGGCCGCCAATCTGGACCGCCCCAGGGAGGACATCCTCCGGGCCCTGGAAGCATGCGGAGTTCCTCCGGATACCCGGGGGGAGCGGCTGTCCATTCCTCAATTTGCCCAACTGTCCAAGGCTCTGCGGGGCTTGATTTGAGGCTTTTGCCCATTCCGTCATTTTCGCTCACTTATCTCTTGCAAAGCCCAAAAAATTGGGGTAAAATAGGCCATGATCGGAATGGATAACCACTTTAACTATTTTAAGGAGGAATTCATCATGGAAACCTACGGATTGGAAAAATACGGCATCACTGGCATTCAGGAGGTCGTATACAATCCCACCTACGAGCAGCTCTTCGAGGCTGAGATGGACCCCGCCCTGGAGGGCTATGAGAAGGGTCAGATGACCGAGCTGGGCGCGGTCAACGTGATGACCGGCATCTACACCGGCCGCTCCCCCAAGGACAAGTTCATCGTCATGGACGAGAACTCCAAGGACACCGTGTGGTGGACCTCCGACGAGTTCAAGAACGACAACAAGCCCGCCTCCCAGGCGGCCTGGGACGCCTGCAAGAAGCTGGCCATCCAGGAGCTGTCCAACAAGAAGCTGTATGTGATGGACGTGTTCTGCGGCACCAACAAGGACACCCGCATGGCCATCCGTTTCATTATGGAGGTGGCCTGGCAGGCCCACTTCGTGAAGAACATGTTCATCGCCCCCACCGAGGAGGAGCTGAAGAATTTCAAGCCCGATTTCATCTCCTACAACGCCTCCAAGGCCAAGCTGACCAACTATAAGGAGCTGGGCCTGAACTCCGAGACCGCCGCCATCTTCAACATCACCAGCCGTGAGCAGGTCATCATCAACACCTGGTACGGCGGCGAGATGAAGAAGGGCATGTTCTCCATGATGAACTA
>CAJUAW010000019.1 GCA_910584605.1 uncultured Oscillospiraceae bacterium | reverse complement strand
TGGTGCTTCGTGTTTGTCTCGTTGTTTAATTTACAAGGTGCACACCGCTCTCGTTCGGCGGCGGGGATTATCTTACCACATCGTTTTCGCTTTGTCAAGCACTTTTTTCAGATTTTTTAAATCTTTTTTGCACTCTCATTCGCTGCTCCGCTGTGGCTGCCGCTCTTGCCGGGCGACTTGCATAGAGTACCACTCCTGCCGCTTTTTGTCAAGCGTTTTTTTCAGGTTTTTTTATTTTTTTTCAGGTTTTTTCCGCTCATCAATATCTTCGGTCCGAATCAGAACGCACCCACAAGATATGCCTTATTTCGCCCTTTTTCGAAGCAGCCTTTCCACTGCCAGCAGCAGCGCTGGCAGGAGGACGCCCAAAATCAAATTGACCGCAGGGACCAACTGCCGGTTCCAGGTTTCCGCATCTCCCAGAGCGGGAAACAGCAGCAGCGCCCCCGCCGTACCCAGCACAGCCGCTCCCCAGGGGACCCAGGGCAGCGCTCTCCCTGGCAGGAACTCGGCCGCCATTGCCCGGACCGCGAAGATCAGGATACCTCCCATAGTCAGGTCGGCAAAGGTCCACAGGGCGGTGACCACCCCCTCCACCCGCTGGAAGGCCCCCTCCACACCTATACTTTTGGCCAGCGCGAAAAAGGGGTTGTCCAGGCGGGCCGCCAGCCTCACCCCCAGATTGCCCAGGATCACGGCCTGCGCCGCCGCCAGGAGCAGAGCTCCCCCCAGCCCCCAGAACAGCCAGTGCCAATTTTTCTTCTCCCCCTGGTCCCGCACGTTCCCCATCAGGAAGGGGAGGAACAGTCCCCAGCCCATTACGCCGGCGGCGGACAGGGCCGCCTGAAGCACCGGCCCGGCCGGCTGCCACCACAGCGGCAGGAGCCGTTCCGGTTTCGCCTGAACCAGCGAGAGCAGGAGCACCGTCCCCGCCGTCACCAGCAGGGCGGCTAAAAAGAGCTGTCCCGCCCGGGCAAAGGCGGCCAGCTTCCCCCGGCCGATCCACAGCAGTACCGCCGCCGCTGCCAGCAGAAAAAACCACAGCGCGCCGTCCCGTTCCCCCGAGTCCAGCAGCCGCTGGGCGCACAGCCGCAGGCGGAGGGCCAGCAGGAGCAGCCCCCATACTATATATAATAGCAGCGCCGCCCCGCCGGCCCATTTCCCCAGCCCTCCGGTTATGCTCCGGGCCAGACCATCTTGGCCCGCCAGCGAGCCCATGATCCACCCCGCCGCCAGCACCAGCGGCGCGGCCAGCACTACGGCCAGCCACGCGCCCTTTCCTGCTCCCGACAGGAGCAGGGCTGGCAGCAGCTCCGCGGCGGGCGCCATGACCCCGGCCCACAGCAGGGCCATAAGCTGTGTCCTGGAGATTTTTTCCTCTTCCATAGTTCCTCCCGCTTTATTTGTGGACGGTCACCTGGACCTGAAGCTCCACCGGCAGCTCTGCGAACCGGTCCGCCCAGTCCCTTTGGACCCTCTGCCACAGCGCCGGGCGGGCGATGCCAGCCCTGGCCCCCAGGCCGGTGCAGTCTGTCCCCAGCTCCTGCAGCCGCTCCAGCGCCGCCTCCAGGCGAAGGCGCTCCCGCTGCTCCAGCCCGGTCTTCAGGGCCTGCACCGCCGCCTCGTCCGGATGCCTCTGATACTCCGACAGGCGCGCTTCCACCCTGCAGGTCAGCTTCAGCCCCGAGAGGACGCCTCCCTGCACCTCCAGCTCACTTTTGGTGCTGGCGGACACGATCTTGACGGACACCCGGTTTTGGGACAGCTCTGCCTCCAAAACATCCGCCGAGGGGCCTCCGGCCAGCAGCTCCAGCCCCTTTGCCGCCTCACCGTCCAGAAAGCCAACCAGTCTGTCCCCGTTCAGGACTCCGTAGCCCCGCTCTGTCAGGACGGCGGTCTCATCCCCGGCAGGGGAGAGGGCGGGGACAAAGGCGGACCCCAGCTCCAGCAGGTCGGTGTAGACCTCCCCGGCGGTCCGCGTTATGGAGGCGATCCCCATATCGCTGTCCGTCTGGAGGGTCTCCAGACGGCTGTCCACCCCCTTGTCTCCGCCGGAGGAGACCGCCTCGCGGGCCGCGGCCCCCCGGACCAGCCACAGCTGCGCCCCCAGGCCCAGCTCCGCGTCCCGCGAAAAGTAGTCCAGCACCGGCTGGACCCCCCGCTCGGCCAGCTCCTGTCCAAGGAGAAGCTGGTCAACATAGCCGAAAAAGACGTAGCTGTCGCTCTGACCCTGCATGGCCAGGCAGGCCCCGCTGAGGGACTCCCGGTCCGCTGACAGAATCAGGGCGGGCTCGTCCTCGGCCTGGAGACCCTTGGCCCGGGGGCCGGTGGAGCCGGTGACCGCCACACCATTGGCCGCTGCGTCGATCCCCATGGTGCGCAGAAGTGCCATGTCCCCCATTTCCCGAGAGGCAGGCAGTCCGGAGCAGCCGGTCAGCAGCAGGCTCAGCGCCAGCGGCGCCATCCACCCTCGTTTCATCGCTGATTCCTCCTGTTTTGGGTCTTCACCGCGCCGTCCCGCCACTTCATCCTGGGCAGAGGCAGGCGGAACAGGCTGGGGTGGCCTCTGGGCACCCGGGTCCCGGTGGTGAAGGGCGCCAGATAGGGCACGCCGAAGGACTCCAGTCCCGCCAGATGGTAGATGAGGGCGGCGCAGCCCAGGGCCAGGCCGGTCAGTCCGCCCAAGCTGGCCAGAATGGCCAACAGGAACCGCCACAGCCGCAGGGCGCTGCCGAAGTCCTGGGAGGGCATGGTGTACCCTGCGATCCCGGCGATGGCCACTGCTATGAGGACGGCGGGGGAGACGATGTGGGCATCCACCGCCGCGTTGCCCACCACCAGTCCCCCCAGGATGGAGACAGTGGAGCCGATGGGGGTGGGCAGACGGAGGCCCGCCTCCTGGACCACCTCAAAGGCCAGGAGCATGATGAGCACCTCAAAGATGGTAGAGAAGGGGACCTCCTGCTTGGCGGCCACAATGGACAGGGCCAGCTTGGGCGGGATGGCCTCCGGGTGGAAGGTGACCAGGGCGATATACAGCCCCGGCACCAGCAGGGTGATCAGGGCGCACAGCCAGCGGACGACGCTCAGGGCGGAGGCCGCCAGCCAGTGGTAGGCCCGGTCCTGTCCGGTCTTGAAGAACTGATCGATGGTGCCGGGGAGCACCCAGCCCAGGGGGAGGCCGTCGGCAAACAGGCCCACCCGGCCCTCCAGAAGGCCCTGGCAGAAGCGGTCGGGCCGCTGGGTGTAGGGCATGAGGGGGAAGGGGGATCGTTCGCTGTCCACCAGATATTCCTCCAGATTCCCTGCCGCCTCCACGCCGTCGATGTCGATGGCGTCCAGCCGCTCCTCCAGCAGGGCCACCGTATCCGGATCGGCGATGCCGTCGATCCACAGCACGTCCACCGGGGTGAGGGACTGCCGGCCCACAATGTGCTCCCGGATCTTCAGCTCCGGGGCCCGCAGGCGGCGGCGGATCAGGGAGGTGTTGGTGCGCAGGCTCTCCACAAAGGAGTCCCTGGCCCCCTTCAGGGCGGGCTCATTCTCCGGCTCGCCCACCGACCGCTTCTCCTCGGTGGCCACGGGGAAGACCAGGCAGTCGTCCCTGCCCTCCAGGAAGAGGGCGCAGCTGCCGTTGATCAGGGCGAAGACCACCGGATCGGCCTCCGTCTCCCGCTTGGCCCCGTGCGCGTAGAGCGCCCCCTTTTCCAGCAGGTCGAAGAGCTGGCTCTCGGGGACGGTGGCCAGTGCGGGGTCCTGGGCCAGGGGGCGCAGGACATAGTCGTTCAGCCGCTCCGACCGGGCTTGGCCGTCAATGTAGCACACCACCGCCTTGCGTCCGCTGTCCCCGTGGAGGTAGACCTCCCGCTTGGAGAAGTCCGCGCAGTCCGAGAAAACCTCCTCCAGCCGGGCCAGGGACAGCGGGCCGGGGATGCGGGGCTCCTGCCTGGGGTGGGGCGCGTTGGCTTCACGTTGTCTGGACATAAAAACGCCCTCCTTTCGGCTTAGTGTGCCGTGCAGGACAAAATTTATGCGCCGCAGTCCGTTTTTCAAACCCCTTGCGCCACAAGGGCCGCAACGCACGGTTGACAACAAGAACCCGGCGGCTGGTCGTCAAATCGGGGGAATCGGGTATGCTGAGGCAAACGAAAAGGAGGCGGTCATCTGACGCAAAACAGCGGACCGCCTTGAGCGGTCCGCTATTTTTCCAGCATGTTCAATCGTTTGATCAGCGCCTGGGCCGCCGCGCCGGTGAACAGTCCGGCCAGAACGGCGGCGATGATGAGGTAGGGGAGGTAGGCCATCACCGCCCAGGTGCGCATAACGGCGGCGGCGGCGAGAAGCTGGCCCAAATTGTGGAAGACGGCGGCCACCGGGCTGGCCAGCCAGATCTGCTCCCCGGTGAGCAGCTTTTTCAGCAGGCACAGAACGCACCAGCTCAAAAAGCCCCCGGCGGCACTGTAGATGAGGGTCATCGGCTGCCCGGAGAACACCGCCCCCAGAAACACCCGGCCGGACAGCACCAGCAGGGCGTCTCCCGGCCCCAGGTCGAACACGGCATATACCGTGACGATGTTCGCCAGCCCCAGCTTGATGCCGGGGATGGCGGTCAGGGCGGGAAGCTGGGCCTCCACCAGAAAAATGGTCAGGGCGATGGCGGTGAGCAGGGCCAGCCGGGTGATCCGCCCCGCCCCCTTAACCGGCCCCGCCATCCAAGTCACCCTCCGCGCCCACGATCTCGACGAGGAGCCTGTGGGGCAGGCAGACAATGGGGACCGTCCCGTCAGAGATGAACCCCTGATTCACGCAGACCTGATCGGGGCAGTCGGCCTCCGAGATGCGGATGCGGCCTGGCTCCACCAAAACGGTGTTGGTCCCCCTCTCGTCCTCAAAGGTGAGGGTGTAGTACTCCTCCACCTGATTCAGGTCGATCTCCTCCAGCAGTACGCCTTCTCGGGAGATGCGGGCAATGGGGGAGCCGGTACTCCCGCCGCGAAACAGGAGCCAGACCGCCGAGGCGGCCGCTGCCGCCAGAAGGCAGAACAGTATCACCTTGGTCCTCATTCCAGCATGGTCACCTCCCGGTCCTCAAAGCCCTCCGCCAGGGTGAAGCGTCTCTCCAGCCCGGCGGTGCAGTAGATTTCTCCGTCCTCCGTCACGAAGACCGCCTCAAACTCCAGCTCGGGGTGGTCTCGCCAAAACTGAGCGCCCTCCTCCAGGCCCATGACAAACAGGGCAGTGGACAGGCCGTCGCAGATGAGGGCGGAGGGGGACACCACCGTCACCGAGGCCAGCCCGGACCGGGCGGGGGCGGCGGTGTCCGGGTCCAGGATGTGCCAGTAAGTGATTCCGTCCTGTTCAAAATACCGCTGGTAGCCCCCGGAGGTGCCCATGGCGCAGTCCTCCAGCTCCACCACAGCGAAGCAGCTCCCCGGCTGGGCCGGGTCCACCACTCCAATGCGCCAGGGGGTTCCCTGGGGCTTGCTCCCCACGGCCACGATGGTGCTCTGACCCAGGTCCAGCAGGGCGGAGGTAATGCCCACCTCCCGCACCTCCCCGGCCAGCAGGTCCCCCGCAAAGCCCTTGGCCACCGCGCCCAGGTCCATCTCCATGCCCTGGGGCAGGGCGGCGCCGCCCCGGCGCCCCTCTCCCGCCCAGTCCGACAGCGCCACCGCAGTGTAGTCAATCTTTTCCGCCAGTGCCTCCAGCTCGGCAGGGGAGGGCACCCGGCGCTCCTCCCCGGTAAAGCCCCAGGCTTTCACTGCCGGGTATGTGGTAATATCCAGCGCCCCGCCGGTGACCTCGCACAGGGACAGGGCGTCATGCAGCAGGGCAAGGACCGTGCTGTCCGGCACCTCGACCCACTCTCCGCCGGCGTGGTTGACGGCATAGACAAAGCTGTCCTCCCGGGTGGCGGACAGCTGGCTGTCCAGCTCCGTCAGCCTGGCGGTCAGCTCCCCTAAAAAGGCTCTGGTCCCCCCTGTGTCCCCGCTGCAGGCGGTCAGCTGCATGACGGTGTCCATGGCGAAGGCCGTGACCTCCACCGGCTCCGGGTCCCTTTTGCAGCCCGGCAGGGTGAACAGGCTCAGCGCCAGCAGGGCGCACAGCAGCCTTTTTTTCATAAGATCTCCCGGTACATGGCGGCGGCGTCCGCCTTGCCCACGTTGTCGGCCACCACCAGCACCTCCACCTTCACAGTGTTGGCGCCGAATTTCAGTTCCAGCTTATCTCCCACCTTCACGTCGTAGCTGGCCTTCACCGTCCGGCCATTGACGGACACCCGGTCGTTGTCGCAGGCCTCGTTGGCCACAGTGCGGCGCTTGATCAGGCGGGATACCTTCAACCATTTGTCCAATCGCATAGCAGTTCCTCCAAAAAACAGGGGAGCGCCGCGGCGCGGCGCCCCTCTTCTTCTTGTATCATCTGGTTCCTTTTAGCGAGCGACCGCGTCCTTCAGCGCCTTTCCGGCCTTGAACACCGGGGCCTTGGAGGCGGGGATGGGGATGGGTTCCTTAGTCTGGGGATTGCGCCCTGTCCGCTCAGCACGGGTCTTGACCTCAAACGAGCCAAAGCCCACCAGCTGTACCTTCTCCCCCCTGCGCAGGGATTCTGAAATGACGTCTATGGTGGCGGTCACCGCCGTTTCGGCGTCCTTCTTGGACATCTCAGCCTTTTCAGCCACCGCCGCAATGAGTTCAGTTTTGTTCATAGTTTCTCCTCCTGTGCATTGTACGGGCAGCCCGCATCCCAGACTGCCATTTTAATATATACTTAATGCCCTTCGGAACCCGCGCTCACAGCTGCAAACGCAGGACCATCCCGGACATTTAAGCCCTCTTCTCTTCCTCCTTGGCCTGCCGCCACAGCGCCTCCAGCGCCGGGAGGCCCAGCCCATCCATCGGACCCTCCGCCAGCTGCTCCACCCGCCGGAACCGGCGGATGAACTTCTCGCAGGCGCCCTGCAGGGCCTGCTCCCCGTCCACCTGGACAAAGCGGCCAACCTTGACGGCAGCAAACAGCAGATCGCCCAGCTCCTCCTCCACGTTGGAGCCCTCCCGGATGGCGGTCTTCAGCTCCTCCAGCTCCTCCGACAGCTTGTCCAGAGCGGGAGAGACCTCCTCCCAGTCGAAGCCGGCCTTGGCCGCCTTGCTCTGAAGCTTGGAGGCCCTCGTCAGCCCAGGCAGGGCGCGGGCCACGCTGTCCAGGGCGTCGGCGGCGGTTTTCTGGCCCTTCTCCGCCCGCTTCTGGGCGTCCCAGGCGGACAGCGCGCCCTCCGGGTCCCTGGCTTCCACCGTCCCGAAGACGTGGGGGTGGCGGTAGATCAGCTTTTTGCAGATCCCGTCCACCACGTCGTCAAAGGTGAAGTAACCGGCCTCCTGAGCCATGCAGGCGTGGAACACCACCTGGAGCAGGACATCGCCCAGCTCCTCCTTCAGATTGTCCATGTCCATGCAGTCAATGGCGCCGGCGGCCTCATAGGCTTCCTCCAGCATGTTGGCCCGGATGGACTGATGGGTCTGCGCCATATCCCAGGGACAGCCGCCTGGAGCCCGGAGCAACGCCATGATTTTGCGCAGATCTTGGATGTTATAGGATTCCGCTCTTTGAAAATCTACCACAATTCCGCTTCCTTATCAAGTCTTTTTTATTGATTTTCCAGGTACGCAGGAAAACTTTCATATTTTTGCAGTCCAATTTTTGCTTTCTGCATATTTCCGTCACAGCCGGAGCAGGCGGGCGATCTTATCCCCCTTGGGCATCAGGGACAGGTCGTCCCGGGAGATGGCCCGCAGGGCAACGACCAGCACGCCGTAGACCACCACCGCCACGCCGATGGCCCCCAGGGTCAGCAGCGCGTTGCCGGTGCGGCTCAGGTCCAGCACCAGGCCGGCGGCCTGGTCCAGTACGCACAGCCTCGCCCCGAGGCCGCCCGGCTCCACACCGGAGGCCAGCGCCTCCTTCAGGCTCTGCGCTCCCAGGGAGAAAAACAGCTTGGAGCCCAGCCCGTACACTGCCCAGGCCGCGCCCCCCATGAGGGCGGAGGCCAGGAAGGGCTTGAGAAAAATCTCCAGATACCGGGGCCGCCGGGGGATCACCCGGGCTATGAGGAACAGGTCCAGCGCCAGGCACAGCCCAAAGCAGAGGATATTCCCCGCCGGAGCGCCGTAAATGCCCACCTTGGGCATGGCCACCACATGGTAGTTGGTAAAAATCTTCAGTCCGCCCCCCACTACCATAACCAGGATGGGGAGGTTGACAAAGCTGTGCGCCTGCAAAACGGAGTTGCACACCAGCATCATGCACACAAAGACGGTGGCCAGCCCCAGGGTGGACAGCAGCGGCCCGGCCAGGTCCTTCTCCAGGGCGGGGTAGAGCAGCTGCATGATGGGCTTGCCCATGACGAACAGCCCCACCCCCATAGGGAAGGAGAGCAGAGCGGTGATCCGCAGGGCGGAGCTGGACACCTGGCTGGCCCCCCGGCGGTCCCGCCGCGCCAGCGCCCCCGAAACGGCGGGGATGACCGAGGCTGTAATGGCCGCCATCAGGGAGGTGGGCAGGTTGTAGATGTTCAGCGCGCCCCCGTAGTTGCCGTAGAGGGAGCGGCTCATGGACTCCAGCAGGGCGTGGACCTCCAGGGCCGCGTTCTCCAGTCCGCCAGGGGCCGCGCCGGAGGCCAGAGCCTTCTGCGCCAGGTCCACCTGCCCGGACAGGGTGGACATGACCGCCGCCGTCCCGGTGGGGAGGAGGGCCTTCCAGTTGGCGATGGCCTCCTCCAGAGGGGCAAAATCCACAAAGGCGAAGCCGGAGTACAGCTCCCAGCAGTCCTGGTTCTCCAGCAGCACCCGCTGAAGCTGGCCCTGGACCAGGGAGGAGTCGATCACCGTTACGATGCCCACCATGGAGGAGCTGAGGGTGATGGGGATGGCAATGCGCAAAATGTCCCGGATGATGTCGCCGGGGGCATCCGGCTCGTCCCGGACCGGAGCGCTGTGCTCCCCCTTGAAGGTGTAATCCAGCACCATATAGACCAGGGCTACCATGGTGCCCACCGTCACGCCGGTGATGGCCCCGGCGGCGGCGGTCTCAGGCGCCTGGCCGTTCTTCACCAGCCACCAGGCCAGAGACAGGCCGATGGCCAGCTTGCACAACGCCTCAATGATTTGCGACACCGAGGTGGGCGTCATGTTCAGGTGCCCCTGGGTGTAGCCCCGCAGGGCAGCCAGACAGCCCACGCACACCACCGCTGGGGACAGGGCCCGGATGCCGGCGGCAGCCTTGGTGTCGTGCATCATCTCGGCCAGCAGATCGGCCTTGAAGTACATCACCAGGAAGGAGACCACTCCCAGGATCAGGAACATCCCCAGGGCCAGCTGGAAGGTGCGGCGCATCTGGCCGGGGCGGTTTTGGGCGCTGGCCTCGCTCACCAGCTTGGACACCGCCACCGGCAGCCCGGCGGTGGAGATGGTGAGCAGCACGGCGTAGATGTTATAGGCGTTGGTGAAGTCGGTGTTCCCCTGGGCGCCAATGATGTTGACCAGAGGAATCTTGTAAAACATCCCGATCAGCTTCACCGCCAGGATGCCCACCGCCAGGATTGCCGCCCCGCCGAAGAAGGTATTCTGTTTTCCGCTCCCGCGGGAGGGCGCGTCATATCTGGCCATAGGCCGCCTCCTAACAATTGAAATCCGCTATCGTCCGCCCCGCTCCTCCAGCCGAAGCAGCCCGCCAAAGGACACCTCGATCACCGGACCGGACAGCTCCTCGTTATCCAGCAAAAGCAGCCCCGGCCGGCCCTGAGTCAGCTCTATAAACCTGGCTCCCGTCGTCGTAGGGGTGGCAGTCCCGCTCCACAACGGCCAGGGGACTCAGATCGGGGGGCAGTCCCCGGCGCAGCTCGGCCAGGCTGAGGGGAGGGTCCGCCATCTCCAGCCCGGTCTGGATCGCGCGGACCAGCGGGAACTGCCACAGCCCTTTGGCCAGCTCTGTCAGCTCCGCCGCCGCCTGGGGCCGGAAGATTGAAATCCCCTCCTCCAGCACCTCGCTCTCCGGGATGATCATCAGATAGGTGAAAGCGCCCTCCGCCGGATACTGGTTCATCCAGTATCCCCGGACCTCCTCATAGCCCCCGAAGCTGTACAAGGTTTGCTTGTAGTTATTGGAACGGTGGGTGGTATAGCCCAAAACAAAATCGCTGTCCAGCTTCTTCTGGTTCCAGGCGGCGATCTCCGCCTGAGACAGCCCCGCGTCCTCCCAGCAGCCGGAAGAAAACCGCAGGCCGGACCGCTCCAGATGGGCATCGAAGTTTGCGATGAAGTCCGGACCGAGGTCCTTCCTCAGAAATTGGAGGGACATCTCAAAATAGGCGGGCATTTACTTCCCTCCGAAGATATGGGGCAGGGCGTAATCCTTCACCTCGGCCCTGATCTTTTCCAGGTCCAGAGTGAGGAACTGTCCATTCTCATATATGATTTTTCCACGAGCCATATTCATCACCACGTTGGAGGGGGCGGCGGAATAGACCAGGTTCTCCATCACATCGTGGCAGGGGAAGAGATTTTCCATGGTGAAGTCCACCAGGATCAGGTCGGCGGTCTTGCCCGGGGCGATGACGCCGGTGTCCCGGCCCAGGGCCCTGGCCCCGTTGACGGTGGCCATAGCCACAATGTCCGCAGCCTGAAGCTGGCCGTGCTCCTCCCCAAAGTTCCAGTTCTGGGTCAGGGCGGCCACCTTCATCTCCTCGAACATGTTGTGGCTGTTGTTGGAGGCCACCCCGTCGGTGCCCAGGGCGACGTTCATCCCCTGATCCCGCAGGAAGAACAGGGGGGCCACCCCGGACATCAGCTTCAGGTTGGACACCGGGTTGTGGACGGCGGTGACCCCTCGTTTGGCCAGCAGCTCTGCGTCCCCGCCGGACAGGTAGACACAATGGGCGGCAATGCCGCCGTTGGCCCACACGCCGTACTGGTCCAGGATGGCGGCAGGCGTCTTCTCATAGCGCTGGCAGCACTCCCAGTGCTCCCGGTTCGTCTCAGACACATGGACGTGCATCCGCAGGCCGTGCTTCTGGGCAAAGTCCGCCACCCACTTCCACGCCGGAGCGCAGGAGGTGTACTCCGCATGGATAGAGGCGTCCACCTTGATCTGTCCCTCCCCAGCGTTGTGCCAGTTCTCATAGAGGCGGATGTGGTTGGCGCAGTCGCTGCATTGTTCCGGGGAAAAATCCGCTGGATCTCCGAAGTACACCGCTCCGCAGGCCAGATTGGCGGAAATTCCCGCCTCCAGCACCGTTTGGGCGATGGTCTCCGTCTTCATGTACATGTCGGCAATGCAGGTGGTGCCCGAGGCAATCATCTCGGCCAGGCCCAGAGCCGCCCCGGCGGCGACGCACCGCTCGTCCAGCTTGGCCTCGGCGGGGAAGATGTAGTCGTTGAGCCAGTGCTGGAGGTCACAGCCCCCGCCGTAGCCCCGCAGCAGGGCCATAGGCACGTGGGTGTGGGCGTTGACAAAGCCGGGCATCAGCACCTTGCCGGTGCAGTCGACGACCCGCTCAAACTCCCCGGCGGGGCGGTCCGTCCCCACCGAGGCGATCTTGGTCCCCTCCACCGCCACAAAGGCGTTTTTCAGCTCTGGCCGGGCCGGGTCCATAGTGACGGCGGTGACGTTTTGAAACAGAATTGCCATGTTCAGGTTTCCTCCCAGCAGTTACATCTTATTCAGGCAGGCCCGCACCAGGCCGGAGAATTTCTCCCGGGCGGCGGCGGCGGCGTCCAGCACCTCCTGCTCGGACAGAGGCTGGTCCAAGATTCCAGCGGCCATGTTGGACAGCAGGGTCAGGCCCAGCACCTCCATGCCGCAGTGGGCGGCCGCGATGACCTCGGGGGCGGTGGACATGCCCACCGCGTCGCCCCCCAGCAGGCGGACGGCCCGGATCTCCGCCGGCGTCTCGTACTGGGGGCCGTAGCAGTAGAAGTAGACCCCCTCCCGCAGGGGGATGCCCCGCTCCCTGGCGGTCTGGCGGGCCAGCTCCTGGAGGCGGGGGGTGTACAGGCGGGAGGCGTCCGGGAAGCGGACGCCGAACTCGGGCAGGTTTTCCCCTCGGAGGGGAGATTCGGAGAACATCTTGATCTGGTCGGTGATCAGCATCAGGTCGCCGGCCTTCCAATCGGTGTTGACGCACCCGGCGGCGTTGGTGACGATGAGGGTATCGCACCCCAGCAGGCGCAGCACCCGCACGGCGTAGGACACCTCCTCGTAGGAGTAGCCCTCGTAGTGGTGCATCCGGCCCTGCATCACGGCCACCCGCTGGCCCTCCAGCATCCCGAAGACCAGACGGCCCTTGTGGCCGGGGGCGGTGGACGCCTTGAAGTGGGGGATGTCCTTATAGTCGATGGCGATGGCGTTCTCCACCTCGTCCCCCAGGTAGCCCAGCCCGGAGCCCAGCACCATGGCCGCCCTGGGGACAAAGTCCCCAAGCCGGTCTTGAATGGCCCGGGCGCTGGCCCGGTATTGCTCCATGGTGTAATCCATACGCAGCCTCCTTACAGGGTTCTGCCGCACTGGCGGCAGAATTTGTCCCCCTTGCCGCAGGGCGCGCCGCAGTCAGGGCAGACCTGGGCCTGCTTCAGGTCGGAGATGCGGCCCTTCAGCTCGGCGATTTTCAGCGCCTTCTCGTCGGCCCGGGCCAGCAGCTCGCTGACCTGATCGTTTTCGGGCACCTCGCCCTTGTGGGTGTCATACATCACCTGGCCCAGCTGGCGCAGGATATCGTTGTACTCCCCGTTCAGGTCGAAGAGCTGGACGTTCAGCTTGGCCACGTCCACCATCTGGCCCGCCCGCTTGCCTGCCGCCCGGGCGCCGTCCGCCGCGGCATCCGCCGCAAAGCTGGCCGTTCCTCTTACCCGCTCCAACAGAGCCTTTACCTTGTCGTCCATGATCATACTCCTCCAATCTAAAAATATAGTACCTGTATTTTACACCAATTATTCCCGGATTGCAACCGGCAAGCACACAAGTAACCGGCCGTTTTCCCGGCTGAGTTTCCATTGCTATTTTCCCCAAGGAGTGGTAAAATAATAAGAATCCATTCCATGCTGCCCCTGACCGGGCAGACAAGCCAGGTACTCCCAGAGAGACAGAAAGGAGCTATCCTTATGCGCAAGCTGGTCATTGAGCGCGCCGCCGTCAAGCACAACCTGTCCGTCATCAAGGAGCGGGCCGCCGGCGCCGTCATTTACGGGGTCCTCACCGGCGACGGCGGCGGAGCGGGCATCGTCTCCATGGCCAAGCTCCTCCGGGCGGAGGGCATTGGCCGCTTTGCCGTCTACGAGGTGCAGGAGGCCAAAAAGCTGCGGGAAGCCGGGTTGACCGACGAGGAGATCCTCATGCTCCGCTCCACCACCGACCGGGAGGAGCTGGAGCAGCTGGTGGACCTGAACGTGGTGTGCACCATCTCCTCGGTGGACACAGGGCTTGCCCTCAACGCCCTGGCGGAAAACCGGGCCACCGTGGCCTGCGCCCACATCCAGGTGGACACCGGCATGGGCTTCGGCGGCTTTCTGGTCAGCGAGCCGGAAAAGATCCTGCTGGCCTACCGCTCCCTGCCCAATGTGGCCCTGGAGGGCATCTACACCCAGCTCCACGCCATGAAGGTGGGCGACCCGGAGTGTGCCCACCAGCTGGACCAGTTCCACCAAGTGCTGGACACCATCCACTCCGCCGGGTTCGAGACGGGCACCGTCCATGCCGCCGGCTCCTTCGCCCTGCTCCACAACGACAGCGCCCGGCTGGACGGCGTGCGGGCCGGGTCGGCCATACTGGGCCGCTGCCGCCGCACCCGGGACGACCGGCTGAAGACCGTGGGCTATGGGGAGGTCCCCCTGGCCGAGGTCCGCTGGCTGCCCAAGGGCCACTCGGTGGGGACGGACAAGCCTGTCCGCCTGAAAAGGCCCACACGGGTGGCGGTGCTCCCGGTGGGCTACCAGAACGGCCTGGGGCTTGTCCGGCCCCGGGAGGCCGGCCTCCGGGCCCTGTGGCGGCAGTGGAGGCAGGCCCAGAAGCGCACCGTCCGGGTGGGGGACCAGCGGGTCCGGACGGTGGTCCCCATCGGCGCCACCGAGACGCTGCTCAACGTCACCAACGTGAAGTGCTCCGCTGGTGATCTGGCCGTCTTTGATATCGACCCCATCTTTGCCCGGGGCTTCGTCCGGGAGTTCCGATGATCTTGATAAAGCGAGGTTTCCACTATGTCTGACCTGCCCTTCCAGCCGCTGCTCTTCGGCGGCGACATCAACGTATACAGCGTGGCCCGAGCCTTCCACGAGGCCTACGGGGTGCGCTCCGTGGCCTTTGGCAAGTACCCCTCCTTCCCCTGCCACGGCAGCGCCATCCTCGACTACCGGGTGTGCCCGGACAACGAGGACGAGGCCGCCTTCCGGCGCAACGTCCAGGCCGCGGCGGAGGAGTTTTCCGGCAAAAAGGTGATCCTCCTGGGCTGCGGGGACAGCTATGTCCAGCTGGCCGCCCATTGCAGGGATTCTCTTCCGGAAAACGTCATCGCCCCCTACATCGGCGGGGCGCTTCTGGATACCCTCATCAACAAGGAGAAATTCTACCAGCTGTGCGACCAGCACGGCATCGACCACCCGGCCACCTTCATTTACGACAAGTCCATGGGCCACCGCTTTACCCTGCCCTGGGGGCCGCCCTATATCGCCAAGCCCGCCGACAGCGTGGCCTACTGGGCCTGCGGCGACCACTCCCTGGCCAAGGTATACATCTGCCAGAGCTGGGAGGAGCTGCTGGAGAGCCTGGACCACGTCTACGCCGCCGGCTACTCGGACCACATGGTGCTCCAGGAGTTCATCCCCGGGGACGACAGCTATATGCGGGTACTCACCAGCTACTCCGACCGGAACGCCCGGGTGACCACCATGTGCCTGGGCCACGTCCTGCTGGAGGAACACTCCCCCCACGGCATCGGCAACCACGCCGTCATTCTCACCGAGTGCGCCGGGGAGCTGGAGCTGAAGATCAAAGACCTGCTGGAATCGCTGCACTTTGTGGGCTTCTCCAACTTCGACATCAAGTATGACCGGCGGGACGGCAAATACAAAGCCTTTGAGATCAACTGCCGCCAGGGGCGGAGCAACTACTATGTCACCGGCGCGGGGCACAACATCGCCAGAATGGTGGTGGAGGACCGGGTGGAGGGGAAGGACCTGCCCTTCCAGATGACCAAAAACCGCTCTCTGTGGCGGATGGTGCCCAAGAGCGTGGCCTTCAAGTTCACCCCCAAACAGTATCATGAGGAGATGCGCGCCCTGATGAAGGCCGGGGCGGATTCCCACTCCCTGGTCTACGCCAGGGACGCCTCCCTCAAGCGCCGCCTGCGGGTGTGCAAAAACCACCTGGGCAATATCAAGCGGTTCGACCAGTACAACAAAGTACCCACCGAGGAGTGACCCCATGAAGCAATACCGTCTCGGTGTTCTTGGCGGCATGGGCCCCCAGGCCACCAACACCTTCTACCAATTTGTCATTGACCGCACCGCCGCCCGGTCTGACCAGGAGCACGTCAACGCCCTGATTCTGTCGGACAGTGATATGCCTGACCGCACCGCCGCTATTTTAAGCGGAGGAAAGGCCCAGGACGCGGTCTTTCAGCGGCTGCTGGCAGACGCCAAGCTGCTGGAGCAGGCGGGGTGTACCTGCATCGCCGTGCCCTGCAACACCTCCCACTTCTTCCTGGACCGGGTGCAGGAGTATATCGGCATCCCCATCCTCCACATGATCCGGGAGACCGCCCGGCTGCTGGCCGCCCAGGGACTGAAGCGCCCCGGCATCCTGGCCACCGACGGCACCATCCGGACCGGGCTGTACCAGAGGGAATGTTCCGCCGCCGGAATCCAGGCTGTGATCCCCTCGCCGGAGGCCCAGAAGCTGGTTATGTCCCTGATCTACGACGACGTGAAGGCCGGGCGGGACGGCGACCCCCAGAAATTCGCCGCCATCCACGAGGACCTGCTCTCCCAGGGCTGCGACTGCGGCGTGCTGGCCTGCACCGAGCTGTCCGTTTTTGCGGACAAGCACCACCTGCCCCCCTTTTACACCGACGCCATGGCCGTGCTGGCCCAGCGGGCGGTGGAGGCATGTCACAAGCCTCTGCGGCATATTTTTATCAAATAATACAGGGAGGATTTATTTCAATGGATACTTCTGCATTTGCAGTCCGCTATCTGTCCCTGAACGAAACGGAGTATATTGACGGCGGGATCACCCAGACCGTGCTGGACAAGATGGTCCGGATGATTCGGGGCGGGACAGTCCGCGAGGTCTACCTGTCTATGAGCGAATACGGCGGGGGGGATGACGAAGACTTCCTTAATGTGGACCTCGCCCATGGCTGGGCCGTGCCTGCCTTCAACTACTGGGATGAGGAGGGGGAAGCCCACATGCTGCTCCCTGTCAACAGCAAATACAGCGGCGGGGAGTCCGCCCCTGTGGAAATTGGCGGGCAGACTCCGGTTTTGAAGCGCAACGCCCTGGACGACCTGGACCTGGCGGCGGAATGCGTCCTCCACTTTGCCAGGACCGGGACGTTATATCCCGGACTGGAGTGGGAAGAATTTGAATGACCGGAGGGAACGCCTATGACCTCTATTCCTCAGATGGACCCCCGCCTGAGCCATGCGGTGCAGTGCTCGCTGAACCGCGCGCCCGGCTCCTTGTATGATCTGAAAAAGGTGAAAGTACTCAACGATTTTTCCTACTGCGGCGACCCCTACTATCAGACCGTCCAACCTAGCCAGGAGCCGGAGGATTTTTCCGCTATCGGTTCGATGGAGAATCTCCACACCCTGATGTTTGGCACCCCCCGCAGCCAGAGCATTCCCACAGTGCTGGTCCGGGACTTCTCCTTTCTGGTCCAGTGCAAAAAGCTGAAAAAGCTGGACCTGCGGTGGACCAACTTTACCGACTGCACCCTGCTCCTCCAACTGCCTGCCCTGCGTCAGGTCCACCTGCCGCCCAAGGCACAGCTGACCGGCCTGGAGGTTCTGGATGAACTGGCCGGACACGGAGTTGTGGTGGAGCTTCCCCCCGCCTATGTACCCCCCGAGGTCCGTCAGCCCGCCCGGGGCAGTGAGCCGGTGCGGGCCGTGGTGGAGGAGATCAAAAAACGCACTGCCACAGACTGCTACCGGCTGACCGTTCAGCCCGGCAGTCTGCCCGGACTGTTTGACAGCAAATTCGGCGGCTTCCCCTACTGGGACCCGGCCCTGCCCTATCCGGTGGACAGCGCAGGGGAGAAGATGGTACTGCTGGCCCAGATCAATTTCGACCAGTTTCCGGCGGACGACCCTCTGCCCCAGGGCGGGATGCTCCAGTTTTTCATCGGGCAGGACGACTGCTTCGGTTTGGACCGGGGCTTTCAGGTGGTATATCACCAGCGGATCGATCTCTCTGTCACGCCACAGCAGCTCAAGCCGCTGGACATCCCCACCCACAAGGACACGGATTACTTCCCGGTGATGGAATCGGCGGCGGTGACCATGGAGAAGACCACCGCCTGCATGGGACCGGCGGACGGCCGCTTTGACGCGCTGTTTGCCCAGGTCTGGAAAGATGTCACGGGACAGGCCCCGCCGGAAGACGATTTTCGGGACTTTTTGGAGGAACCTGACCGGGACTTTCTCTACGACCAGCTCTGGTCCTCGGGCCACCACCTGCTGGGCTGGCCCTGCTTTGAGCAGTTTGATCCCCGGGAGGAGAACAGTCCCTATGACACCCTGCTCTTCCAGCTGGACTCCGACTGGACGGAAACAGAGACCTACGTTATGTGGGGCGACGGCGGAGTGGGCGGGTTCTTTCTGAACGGAGAGAAGCTGAAAAACCGGGATTTTTCCGATGTCTTCTACACCTGGGACTGCGGCTGAGCTCCACACTTTTCATGCGAGGTGTTCTTTATGAAACACACCCTCAACGACTATATCGCCCTGCTGGAGGAGCGGGAACTGCTGGCCGCGCCGGTCCCCGATTCCTTGGACCGGTCCGCCGCCGTGGAGCTGGTGTCCTACGACTCCCGGGAGGTGGTCCCCGGTACGCTGTTCCTCTGCAAGGGGGCCCACTTCAAGGCGGAATTTCTCCAAATGGCCCAGGAGAAGGGGGCCATCGCCTATGTGAGCGAAAAACCGTATCCGGAATCGCCCCTGCCCTGCCTCCTGGTCAGCGGCATGCGGAGCACCATCGCCCCCCTGGCCGACCGCTTTTATGACCACCCCT
This sequence comes from uncultured Oscillospiraceae bacterium, assembly GCA_910584605.1. GTDB lineage: Bacteria > Bacillota > Clostridia > Oscillospirales > Oscillospiraceae > Lawsonibacter. The sequence continues at coordinate 12,444 of CAJUAW010000019.1, read as the reverse complement.
CCGGGAAGCTGAAGGTCATCGGCCTGACGGGGACCAAGGGGAAATCCTCCACAGCCTACTACCTGAAGTACATCCTGGACTCCTGTCTGGCGGAGCAGGACAAGCCGGAGAGCGGCATCATCTCCTCCATCGACACCTACGACGGGGTAGACCGCTTCGAGTCCCACATCACCACCCCCGACGCTTTGGACCTGCAGCGCCACTTCCACCACGCGGTCCAGTCCGGGCTGGAATACCTGACCATGGAGGTGTCCAGTCAGGCGCTGAAGTACCACCGCTCCCTGTGCACCGACTTTGCCGCCGCATGCTTTCTCAACATCGGCTACGACCATATTTCCCCGATCGAGCACTCCGACTTTGAGGACTACTTCTCCTCCAAGCTGCGGATCTTCCGGCAGGGGGCGGTCAACTGTGTCAACCTGGACTGCGGCCACGCGGACCGCATCCTTGCCGCCGCTCTGGAGGCGGGCCGGCCGGTCTACACCTTCTCCCAGCGGGACAAGGAGGCGGATGTCTTCGCCTCCCAGGTGCGCAAGCGGGGGGGCGACATCCTGTTCCAGGTGCGCACCCGGCGGTATGAGCGGGAGTTCCGCCTCACCATGCCGGGGCTGTTCAACGTGGAAAACGCCCTGGCCGCCATCACCGTGTGCGAGGCGCTGGGGGTCCCCCAGCGGCACATCTACGCCGGGCTGGAACGGGCCCGTGTGCCGGGGCGGATGGAGGTCTACTCCAACGCCGGCGAGACGGTCACCGCCATTGTGGACTACGCCCACAACCGCATGAGCTTCGAGACCCTGTTCCGCTCCGTCCAGGCGGAGTACCCCGGACGGCGGATCGTGACGGTCTTCGGCTGCCCCGGCCTGAAGGCTCTGGACCGGCGGCGGGACCTGGGAGAAATTTCCGGGAAATACTCCGACCTGGTGGTCCTCACCGAGGAGGACAGCGGGGAGGAGGACACCCTGTCCATCTGCCAGGAGATCGCCGGACACGTGGCGGAGCAGGGCTGCGCGTATATCATCCAGCCCAACCGGGGGGAGGCCATCCGGCAGGCAATTCTGAGCTGCAAGGAGCCCTCCATCCTGCTGATCACCGGAAAGGGTCAGGAGACCCGGCAGAAGCGGGGACGGGAGTATGTGGAGGTGCCCACCGATGTGGACTATGTCCACGCCTTCCTCCGGGAGTACGACGCGGCCCGTCAGCTGGACGGCCTGGAACAGGTGCGGAGCCTGCTGGCCCTGCTGCCCGCCCTGGAAAAGCACCGGGGAAGGAAGGCGGCAGTCTGGAGCGCCTCCCCCGGGGAGGACCTGCGCCAGGACGCCAGCGCCCTGCGGACGGTGGGGATGGAGGTATCCCTGGTTCAGCCGGGCGGCGATTTCCCCGCAGATGCAGATTATGTGGTGTATCTCGCCCCAATGGGGGAGGGCAGCCGTCTTGGGGGCCGCATGGATACCAGGCGGGTGGAGGAGCTGCTGTCCGCCGGGGCGGTCCCCCAGGAGCTGACCCCCATGTTGGAGCACTGCCTGACCGCCCTCCGCGCCGGCACGGAGGAGGCCGCCCTCCTGGACAGCACCGCCGAGCACGCCCTGCTGCTGTATATGCTGGACCAGCATACGCCGGGGATAATGATAACACCATAACAAAAGAGGATGGCTCACTCAGCCATCCTCTTCTCGTACTTTTTCAGAAGGTCCTCTACCGCTTCATCTAACAGCCTCGATTTGGGAACCCTTGTTTTCTTTGACAGTTCATTGAACGGCCCGACTAATTCGTTAGCCAGAGAAGAAATCAATTTGGTTCGATTTACAAGCTTTGTATCTGCCATCCTGCCCGTCTCCTATGCACTATATGGTGACTATTAAGTTACCATTAAAATTTCTTTTCGTCAATTGCTCACCACCTATTGACTAGGTAGTTACCACCTGGTATACTGTAGGTGGGGTGATAATATGAAAAAGGCGGACAAAAAGGTAACCGTTGGAATGTCGCAGGAACTCTATGACACGCTGAAACAGCTGGCAACAGAGGACTCCAGGTCTGTTCCCAGCTATATCCGGCTGCTTCTGCGGGAACACACAGAGAAAAAATAATTTCACCCTTGCATATACCGGGGCAGCTGTGGTATAATCAACCTAGCCAGTAAGTCTATCAAAACGTACTGTTTCCACAGCAAAGAAGGACCCCGCAGAGAGAGGCCACTCTCCGCGGGGTCCTTCCAGGCTTATCTGCCCTTGTCGTGACGGTCAAGCCATTTGCAAACGCAATAGCCAACTACGTTTGCCATAACCGACACCAAAAAGTCTATCAAAACATTCACTGTTTCCACCCCCTTTCTGTTGCCACAGATTGGGTAATGTAGGGCAGCACGGTGATTATATCAAAATTCGACCGTATATGCAAGCGGCGGGGGAGACCCCGCCGCACTTGTATTTATCCGTTAAACTTCCCCATCCCCCGGTCGATGCCCTCGGCCAGGATGCACTCGATGGCGTCGGCGGCCCGTTTGACGGCCCCGTCAATAGCTTTTTTGTCCTCGCCCACGAACTTGCCCAGCACCCAGTCAGCCAGATCATAGCCGGGGTGGGGCTTTTCGCCCACCCCCACCCGCAGCCGGGGGAACTGGTCGGTGCCCAGGTGCTGGATGATGTTTTTCAGTCCGTTGTGCCCTCCGGCGGAGCCCTTTGTCCGGATACGCAGCCGTCCCACGGGCAGGGCGGTGTCGTCGGACACCACCAGCACATGGTCAGGGGGGATCTTGTAAAAATCCGCCGCCTGACGCACCGCCTCGCCGGACAGGTTCATATAGGTGATGGGCTTCATCACCAGCACCTTTTCCCCGGAAATGGACAGCACATTGGTCAGCGCCTTGAATTTCAGCCGCTGGATGGGCTTGCTCTGCCGCTCGGCCACCTCGTCGGCCACCATAAAGCCCACATTGTGCCGGGTATTTTCGTACTTGTCCCCCGGATTGCCCAGGCAGACCAGCAGCCAGCTCACCCCTCCGGCGTCTTGTTTGAAAAACATGGTCGTCACCTCATGAAAACGGGGCGGGCATCCGCCCGCCCCGCATGGTTTACAGGAACAGGGGAGACACGGAGGTCTCCATGTAGATGTGGCTGATGGCCTCGGCAAAGAGGTGGGCCACCGAGATGTAGCGGATCTTGTCGCAGTGCACGTCGGGCTTGGCGGGGATGGTGTTCAGGAAGACCACCTCGTCCAGCACACTGTCCTGGATGCGCTGAATGGCGGGGCCGGACAGCACGCCGTGGGTGGCGCAGGCGGTGACGTCCTTGGCGCCGCCCAGCTCCACCAGAGCCTTGGCCGCGTGGCACAGGGAGCCGCCGGTGTCCACCATGTCGTCCAGGAGGATGACCCGCTTGTCCCGCACATCACCGATGATGTTCATCACCTCGGAGGAGTTGGCCTTCTGCCGCCGCTTGTCCACGATGGCCAGAGGCATATTCAGCTTCTGGGCGAAGGCCCGGGCCCGGGCCACCGAGCCCACGTCGGGGGAGACCACCATGGTGTCGTCCCGGTTGTCCTTGAACTTTCGGTTGAAGTAGTCCACAAAGAGGGGGGAACCCAGCATATTATCCACCGGAATGTCAAAAAAGCCCTGGATCTGGTTGGCGTGGAGGTCCATGGTCAGCACCCGGTCGGCGCCGGCGGTGGTGATCAGGTTGGCCACCAGCTTGGCGGAGATGGGATCGCGGGGCTTGGTCTTCCGGTCCTGGCGGGCGTAGCCGAAGTAGGGGATCACCGCGGTGATCCGGCCGGCGGAGGCCCGCTTCAGCGCGTCAATGATGATCAGCAGCTCCATCAGCGAGTCGTTGACGGTACTGGTCTTGCCATCCTTGACAAACGCGCAGGTGGACTGGACCACGAAGACGTCTGAGCCGCGGACCGTCTCATAGATGGAGACAAAGTTCTCCCCGTCGGAGAATGCGCCCACCTCTGAGTTCCCCAGGGGGATGCCCAGCTCCTTGCAAATGTCCCTGGCCAGCGCGGGGTTGGAGTTGCCCGTGATGACTTTGATGTCCTTGCCATGTGCGATCATGTATGATATCCTCCCATTTTTCATATCGGCTCACAGCCGTTTCTGCTCTCGTATCCCTTACGTGTGAGGCCGCTCCCTCACGATTTTTTTTGCCGGTTCCGCTCTGCCCAGCCCTCCTTCACCTGCTGGCGGGTCCGGCCGATGACCATGGCGTCCTCCGGGACGTCCTGGGTCACCGTGGTCCCGGCGGCGATAAAGGTCCCGTCCGCCACCGCCACCGGGGCAACAAAATTGGTGTTGCACCCCACAAAGACATGGCTGCCGATGGTGGTGCGGTGCTTCTGGAAGCCGTCGTAGTTGCAGGTAACGGTGCCGCAGCCGAAGTTGCAGTCGTCCCCCACGTCGCTGTCCCCTACGTAGGTCAGGTGAGCCATCTTGGTCCCCCTGCCCAGATTGCAGTTTTTCAGCTGGACAAAGGCCCCGATCTTGGACCCCTCTCCCACCACGCAGTGGGGCCGGAGGTGGGCGTAGGGGCCGATCTGGCAGTCCCGGCGGATGGTGCTCTCCTCGCACTGGGAGGCGTTGATGGTGCAGCCCTCCTCCACCGTGCAGCTGGTGATCATCACCTGGGGGCCGATGGTGCAGTTGGCTCCGATGGTGGTCGTCCCCCGGAGGATGGTGCCGGGGAGCAGGATCGTACCCGCGCCCACTGTGACGCTGTCCTCCACGTACACGGCGGCGGGGTCCATCATAACCACCCCGTCTGCCAGCAGCTGTTCCCGCTTGGCCTGCAGCGGGGCTGAATAGTCGTTCATTGAATTCCTCCTGAATCAGGCTCTGTTATGGCATGGTCATTATACCATACAATTTTCCATTTTTCTACCATTAGAAAATTTTTTTCGAGGGACCTAAAATGCGGCTTTTTCATCAAATCCATTCAAAAGCCGACAAAAACCGCCCTCCTGGTCTCAGAGAGGGCGGCAACATGTCTTTTATTGACAGACCGGAGCCATCGGCCGCACCCCAAGCCGCTCCCGCAGGCGGGACGGCCGGCAGACCCGGGACATCTCCAGCCCGGCGCAGATGGTGTCCACCAGGTCCACCATCCAAGCCTCAAGGGAGCGGGGCAGGGCGCCCCCCAGGGGCCACATGTGGGAGAGGATGATGTTCCGCTCCTTGGGGGTGAGGGGGGTGAGGGCAGCGGCGTTCCGGGCGGCAAACCGGGGGTGGTCAAAGCACTGGTTGCCGGGGTGGGCGGTCTTGTCGCGGGAGTCGTACAGGTACAGGTCGTGGAGCAGCGCCCCCCGGACGGCGGACCGCACATCCAGGTGAAGCATCCGGGCCACACGGTAGGTGGAGAAGGCCACAAACAGGGAGTGGTCCAGGGTGGTCACCGGGCCGTGGTGCTTCCACCGGCCCATCATCCGCACCGGCTCGGAGTCCAGCAGTTCCCTGGTCAGCTCCACAAACTCCCGTTCCCGCAGCTTACGGCTTAAACGGCTCATTGGAATCAGTCCTTTCGTCGTAATCGCAGGGTGTTCCCTGCGCAGTTGATTCTGACCCCATCATACACTATCTTCGCACCGTTGTCATCTGAGAATTTTTTACAATTTTACCGGGTCTGCCCCGCTCCTTTTATCACAAATTTGAAGGAACAAAGCTCTCCCAGGCCCAAAGGCCCCCTTGCGTGCAACTTTTGGGTGGAAATCCCCATCTCGCAGCCCAGGCCGAACTCCCCGCCGTCGGTGAAGCGGGTGGAGGCGTTCCAGTATACCGCCGCGCTGTCCACCTGGTTCAGGAAGGCATGGGCCGCCTGCTCCTCGCCGGTGACGATGGCCTCCGAGTGGCCGGTGGAGTGGGCGGCGATGTGGGCGACGGCCTCCTCCAGACAGTCCACCACCTTAACGGCCATAATGTAATCCAGAAATTCGGTGTCAAAGTCAAGGGGCCCGGCGGGGGTGCCGTCGATGATTTTGGCCGCTTCCGGGTCCAGCCGCAGCTCCACCGGGTGGCCAAAGCGGTTGTGCTCCAGCCGGTCCTTCAGCTTGGGTAAAAACTCCCCGGCCACGTCCCGGTGGACCAGGCAGACCTCGGCGGCGTTGCACACGCTGGGCCGGGAGCATTTGGCGTTTTCGATGATGTCCAGGGCCATACCCTGATCCGCGTCCCTGTCCACGTAGATGTGGCAGATACCGGTCCCCGTCTCCAGCACGGGGACGGCGGCGTTGTCCACGCAGGCCCGGATCAGTCCCGCTCCGCCCCGGGGGATGAGCAGGTCCACCAGCCCTCTGGCCTGCATCAGCTCATTTGCCGAGGCCCGAGTGGTATCCTCCACCAGCTGGAGCGCGTCATGGGGCAGTCCGGCGGCGGACAGACCCTCCTTCAACGCGGCCACAATGGCGGCGGCGGAGCGGTGAGCCTCCTTGCCGCCCCGCAGGACGCAGGCGGAGCCCGCCTTCAGGGCCAGGGCGGCGGCGTCGGAGGTGACGTTGGGGCGGCTCTCGTAGATGATGGCGATCACCCCCATGGGGACGGCGGTCTTCTCAATGACCAGCCCGTTGGGCCGCTCCACCCGGCGGAGCACCGCCCCCACCGGGTCGGGCAGCTCCGCTGCCTCCCGGATTCCCTGGGCCATCCCGACGATCCGGCCTCCGTCAAGGGCCAGCCGGTCCAGCATCACCTCGGAGACGGTCCCCTTGGCCGCCTCCAGGTCCAGGGCATTGGCCGCAAGGATGTCTGCGCTGTGGGCCTCCAGGGCGTCCGCCATGGCCAGCAGGGCCTGGTTTTTCGTTCTGGTATCCGCCAGGGCCATCCTTCCCTTGGCGGCCTTTGCGGTTTGTAACAGTTCCTGTGTCGTCATATCTTACACCTCAATCACATGTCAATGGGGCCACACCAGACTGACCGCGCACAGGGCCAGGGAGAGGGCCATTACAAGATCCACCGTCTTCCGGTAATTGGCAAACAGCCTTTGCAGAGAGGCTCCGGCAAAGAGCCACACCAGGTTGCACGCCGGACCGGTGAAGGGGAGAAACAGTCCCACCGGCAGCAGCGCCCAGAGGGAGCCATTGTAGGGCAGCACATATCCGGCCAGGGCGGTGATACAGAAGATGATTACCTTCACGTTGGTCAGATTAACCAGCAGCCCCATACGGAAGGAGGGGGCCGCCGGGTCATGGTCCGGGTCCGCGCCGCTGGAACGGAGCATATGCCAGGCCATCCACAGCAGATAGGCCGCCCCCACCCAAACGAGCATTCCCACATACTCGCTCAGCGCCGCTCCCAGCAGCCAGGTGAGGGCCACCGCCCCCATGCTGTCCAGAAAGAAGCCGCAGAATAACCCCCGCCACTGCCGTAGAGCGGGGCCCCATCCGTACCGCAGGGCGGCGCTGAGGGAACAGAGGTTGGCGGGTCCGGGGGTGATGCCCCCCACAAAGCAGTAAATCAAAAAGCTGGGAATCAATGAAGCTGGCATGACCGCCACCATCCTTTCCTTGGATGGCTCTATCCTACCAGAAAAAATAACATTTGAAAAGCAAATGTTTTTGAAGTATAGTATTGATATTATCAATACTTCGGAGGAAGCGCTATGGAACTGAAAAATCTCCGCACCTTTCAGGCGGTGGTGGACCAGGGCAGCTACCAAAAGGCGGCAGAATATCTGGGCTACACCCAGTCTACCATTACGGTTCAAATCCAGCAGCTGGAGGAGGAGTTGGGCGTTCCTCTTTTTGAGCGGGTGGGCCGGCGGATGGTACTGACCCAGGTGGGGGAGAAGGCCCTGGAACAAACCAGGGATCTGCTTCTGGCCGCCGGCCGGCTGGCCGCGGTGGGGCAGAAGGACAGCGCCCTCTCCGGCACGCTGCGGATCGACATGGCGGAGACCCTGCTGTGCTACAAGACCCAGCCGGTGATCCAGAAGTTCCGGAAGCTGGCTCCCCAGGTGCGGCTCATTATCCGCAGCCGCAATTGCCTGGACATCGCGGAAAATGTCCGCTCCGGGGCCTGTGACCTGGGGGTCGGCTACGACATGGACTGGAGCCGGGACGTGCTGGAGGTGGAGCCCATGGGGGAGTACGAGGTGATCTTATTGGCCTCTTCGGAGTTCTGTCATCCGGATTTTGTAACCCACAACCAGAGCAAGCCGGTGTCCCTAGTCACCGACGAGCCGGACAGCATCTTCCGCCGCCGTCTGGAGGAATACCTCCGGGAGCGGAACATCACCCTGGACGCAACCCTGGAGCTGTGGAGCATCGAGACCATCAAGCGGTGCGTCATGTCCAACCTGGGTTTTACCTATCTGCCCCGGTTCGCCGCCCAGGGGGAGCTGGCAGACGGGAGGCTGGTAGAGCTGATTGCCCCCATCTCCGGCGTCCGGTTCCCGACCCTGTGCGCCCGGCACAAAAACCGCTGGGTCACGCCAGCTATGGAGCTGTTTATACGGCTTCTGCGGGAAACCTTGAATTAACTGAACCGGCGGCGGAAGGGGGCGATGTTGCCGTCCCGGCCGGGGCGCTCCAGGATGGAGAAGGTCACCGCCTCAAAGAGACGGCCCCAGCCCTCCTCCAGGAGCAGCTCCTGCCAGAAGCGGGCCACATCCTCCGGGTCGTTGCGGAACACGCCGCAGCCGTAGGCCCCCAAAACCAGTTCGGTGCAGCCCCATCTGGCGAACAGCGCCAGAACCTTCCGCATCCGGCCCTTCATGACCGCCTTGGCCCGGTCCGCGCTGTCCCCGTTGCGCAGAACAATCCCCATGTTGACGGCGGGGGCGGTAATCACCGGGCAGGTGATGCTGTGCTCCGTCAGGGCGTAATCACTGGTGCGGAAGAAGGTGACGTCGCCAATGAGCATGGTGTCGGTGTACACCGGGTCCCGGTTGGCCCGGTTGATCTCGTAGTATCGGGGCCCCTGGCCGGTGGTCTGGGTCTGGTACAGGTTGGAGCAGAAGGCCAGGCACTCCTCCTGGGCTACCGAGCCGTTGAGGAACCCGCCCCCAGGATTTTTGGCGGAGGCGAAATTCAACACCCCGATCTTAGGGCAGAGGGTCTCCCCATCAGCCAGCCGGAAAACAGCGTCTACCGTCCCCTCGCCCCGGACCTCCAGGGCGGCGGAGGAGCCCTCCGCTGGAAGGACCGTCTCCTCCACCAGCTTATCCAGCGCCCCGGCGGTCCACAGCTCAGCAGGCCGGCAGGCGTCATACAGGATGACCTGACCGTTTACCGAATAGCGCCCCGCCCGGCTGATTTCCAGCGTCTCCTGGGCCAGGACCTGTAATTGTGTCCGGTTCATGGCATATCCTCCCTATTTTGCGCCCAAAAATCGGGTGCCCACTGCTTTTCCCTCGGCGATGTCGTAGAGCCGCTCGGGGTGTTCGCCGTTGGTGATCACCATATCGCAGCCCCGGGCGGTGACCATCTTGGCCGCCCGCAGCTTGGTCTCCATGCCGCCGGTGGCCAGGTCGCTGCCCTTGCCCCCCGCCAGGGCCTCAATCTCCGGGGTGACCGCCTCCACTGTGGGGATGAGTTGGGCGGTCGGGTCCTTCCGGGGGTCGGCGGTGTACAGGCCCTCGATGTCGCTGAGGAGGACCAGCAGGTCCGCCCCCACCGAGCAGGCCACGATGCCGCCCAGGGTGTCGTTGTCCCCCACCTTGATCTCGGCGGTGGCTACCGTGTCGTTCTCGTTGATAATGGGCAGGGCTCCCAGCTCCAGCAGCCGGGCCATGGTGTTTTCAAAATTCTGCCGGCGGCCGTCGTTGTCCACGTCCTCGCTGGTCAGCAGGATCTGGGCCACCGTGTGGTTGTACTGGGAAAAGAGCTTGTCATAGGTGTACATCAGCTCGCACTGGCCCACCGCCGCCGCCGCCTGCTTGGTGGGCATGTCGGAGGGCTTGCCGGGCAGGTTCAGCTTGCCCACCCCCATGCCGATGGCCCCGGAGGACACCAGGATCATCTCATGCCCCGCGTTTTTCAAATCGGACAGCACCTTCACCAGCTCCTCCACGTGGCGGATGTTCAGCCGTCCGGTGGCGTGAGCCAGGGTGGAGGTGCCTACTTTTACTACAATACGCATCTTTTTCACCTCAAAATTATTACGATCTCCAGTTTGCCAGGGGATAGTCGTTTTTGCAGCTCTGAAACGCCTCCAGCAGCGCACGCTCCTCCTGCTCCGGATCTTGACATACAGCCCAAAGCACCAGAAGCTCCTGACAGCCTGACACCTGCCAGACTGCCCGGCCTCCCAGATGGTTTCCGCTTTCCCCCCACCCATGCCGGATGTACTGTCTCAACCGCTGCCGCAGCCCCTTTTGTCCGTCGGCCTTCCCAATATACAACAGACAGGGACAGCCCTGGCACATATACTTTTTTTCCAGCGTCTCCACTGGATAGGGGGTGGACTGATTGGGATTTCTTGCAGGTCGCCAAAAAAACGGTTGGAAGGCCACCTCTTTCTCCGGAGGGATACAGATGAAATACACACCCCGTTCCTCCGGGACCTGGGCACAGTCAGAACAGTACAGCTCCATCGCTGTAGGCCAGCGGCCTGCCTCCGGGGGGAAGAAGCTTTTGTAATCAATTATCATTTCAGCTTCAGCGTCTTCTCATAGGCGGCGATCACCGCGTCCATGGCGGCGGCGCGGAAGCCGTCCTCCTCCAGGACCCGGACCCCCTGGATGGTGGCTCCGCCGGGGGAGCAGACCGCGTCCTTCAGCGCGCCGGGGTGCTGGCCGCTCTCCAGCACCATGCGGGCGGCCCCGGCCAGCATCTGGGCAGCGTAGCTGAGCGCCTTGTCCCGGGGCAGGCCGCAGGCCACGCCGCCGTCGGCCAAAGCCTCCGCAAACAGATAGGCGAAGGCCGGCCCGCAGCCAGAGACGGCGCTGGCCGCGTCGATCAGCCCCTCGGGCACCGGGTCCACCAGACCGGCGGGGGCCAGCAGGGCGGCAAAGGCGTCCAGCTCCTCCACCGTCACCAGCTGGCCGCAGTACTGCACCACCCCCGCTCCAATGGCGGAGGGAGTGTTGGGCATGATGCGGATGACGGGGCAGTCCATGTCCAAAAAATCCTGAATCCGGTCGCAGGTCAGGCCCGCCGCCATGGTGACCAGAATGAACCGGTCCTCCCGCTTGCGCAGGATGGGCTCCAGGGGGTCCAGCACCAGCTGCATCATCTGGGGCTTCACCCCTAAAAAGATGAGCTTGGCGGTGCGGGCGATCTCCTCGTTGGTGGACAAGGTCCCGCCGGGCAGCTCCGCCGCCAGGGCCGCCGCCTTGGCCGGGGTGCGGTTGGCCAGCAGGATGGTCTCTGCCAGCCCGCTTTTGGCCGCCGCCTTGGCGATGGCGGAGCCCATATTTCCGGTGCCGATAAAGCCGATGGTCTGATCCATAATAATTCCTCCTTAAGTTGGGACATTTTGTCCGATTATATCACTTTAAGAAATCTTAATCAATTCTTAATTGTATTTTTTCCGCTCCCGCTATATACTGACCGTACTAACACGCTTAGTACAGTATCCGGAAAGGAGGAGCTGTTATGCTGAACCTGGACTACCGGGACGCCCGTCCCATCTACGAACAGGTGAAGGACGGCCTGCGGCGGCTGATGGTCACCGGGGTCATCCAGGAGGGGGAGAAGCTCCCCTCTGTGCGCACCATGGCCGGGACGCTGGCCATCAACCCCAACACCATCCAGCGGGCCTACGAGGCCCTGGAGGCGGAGGGCTATGTCTACTCGGTGCCCGGCAAGGGCTCCTTCGCCGCCCCCAACACCGGGGTGGACGAGGGACGCCGGCAGGACCTGCTCCAGACCTTTGACCAGACGGCGGGTGAGCTGCTGTTTCTGGGGGTCAGCGGGGAAGAACTTTGGGCCCGGGTCCGGGCTCTGGAAGGGGGAACGGCAACATGATCAAGGTAATCAACGTGGTAAAAACCTTCGACGGCTTTCGGGCTCTGGACGGCCTGACCTTGACGGCGGAAAAGGGTTCCATTTACGGCCTGGTGGGACCCAACGGCTCGGGCAAATCCACCATCCTGCGGCACATTATGGGCATCTACCGCCCGGATTCCGGCTCCATCCTGGTGGATGGGGACCAGGTCTACGAAAACCCGGCGGTCAAGGCCAAGATCGCCGCCATCCCCGACGACCTGTACTACTTCAACTCCGCCTCCACCCGGGACATGATGCGGTTTTACCGGGGGATGTACCCCAATTTTGATGTAAAGCGGTATGAGGCCCTGGCCGAAGCCTTCCCCGAGGTGGACGAAAAACAGCCCATCCGCCGGCTGTCCAAGGGCATGCAGAAGCAGTCCGCCTTCCGGCTGGCCCTGTGCTGCAATCCGGAGGTGCTGGTGCTGGACGAGCCGGTGGACGGCCTGGACCCGGTGATGCGCCGCCAGGTGTGGACCCTGCTCATGGGGGACGTGGCCGAGCGGGGGACTACGGTGCTGGTGTCCTCCC
>CAJUAW010000018.1 GCA_910584605.1 uncultured Oscillospiraceae bacterium | reverse complement strand
CAGTCGCACCAACGGGACCGGCAGGGCCGGTGGGGCCAACCGCGCCGGTGGCACCCGTCGCACCGGTGGCTCCGGCAGGGCCTGTGGGACCCATAGGCCCTGCAGGACCGGCAGGACCCTGAGCGCCCGCAGGGCCAACTGCTCCGGTGGCTCCGGTGGCGCCCGTGGCGCCCGCAGGACCTGCGGGGCCGGGGATCCCCTGGGGACCGGTTGGGCCAGCGGGGCCATCCGGGCCGGGGTACCCCTGAGGTCCGGTGGGACCGGTTGGTCCGGTACCGGGATAGGGCGGGAAGGGACCTGGCCCCGGACTGGGACAGGGAGGTACTGGAGGCAGGGTGGGCGCAGAGCCGCAGCCGCAGCCGGTATTGCAGCCACAACCGGTATTGCAGCCACAGCCGGTATTGCAGCCACAACCGGTATTGCAGCCGCAGCCAGTGCCGCAGCCGGTATTGCAGCCGCAGCCGCAGCTGCTGCCGGTCAGATGGGCCACGACGCCGTTCTGACTGCTCTGCTCCCAATCAGAAGCATAGTATCGATTCATAACGCACTCCTTCAACTCAAAGTAGTGGATGTGGCAGTGCCACATACCATTCTATGAGGGCCGCCGCCATCGGTGCGGACTCTTTACAGAACCGTTTTTTTCTGGCATACTATAGCAAAAGGAGGCGCATGCCCTTTGAATCACATCGAGATCCCCACCCTCCTCTTTTGGGAGAACGGCAACAGCTGGTTTGGCAGTCTGGACAGCACCCGCTTTTTCATCCAGCCTGAGACCCCCGAGGGTGCGGAGGAAAAACTGCTCACCGTCCAGGTCTGGAAGGGGCCGCTGACTATGACGCTGAGCGAGATCACCGCCACAGCCGCCTTCCCCCTCTCCGAGGAGGGGCTGGCACAGACCGCCGCCTGGCTGGAGCAGCAGGCAGCGGGGCAAAGCTGAAAAACTCCCATCCGCCGGACAGCGGATGGGAGTTTTTTGTGTCAGACCAGCTCCGGGCCTCTGGTAATGGCCATTTTCAGCAGCACCGGTGTGAGCAGAGCCGAACAGATGACCGCCAGGACGATAGCGGGCAGGATGGCCGGATCAATCATCCCGGCGTTGATCCCCCGCTGGGCCACCATCAGGGCCACCTCGCTGCGGGCCACCATGCCGATGCCCACTACCAGCGACTGGTGGCGGCTCATGCGGCAGGCCAGTCCGCCCAGGCCGCAGCCCATGATCTTGGACAGCACCGCGGCCAGCACCAGCAGCAGGGCAAAGACCAAAATGCTGGAGTTCATATCCCGCAGGTTAGTCTTCATGCCAACGCTGGCAAAAAACACCGGGGTAAATACCATGTAGGAGGTGACGGTAAACTTTTTGGCCACAAACTTCCGGGCTTTGGTCACGTTGCACAGGATCAGGCCGGCGAAGTAGGCCCCTGTGATGTCCGCCACCCCGAACCACTCCTCGGAGCAGTAGGTCATCAGCAGGCAGAAGGCCAGCGACCACACCGCCACCCGACGGCTGTGCCAGTGCTCCTCCGCCACGACCGTAAAGATGCGGCGGACCACCAGCCCCACCACCAGCACAAAGGCGAAGAAGAGCGCGATGTGGACCATCACCTGCACCGGGTCGGAATCCCCGGAGCTGAAGGCGCTGAGGACGGACAGCACCACGATGCCGATGATATCGTCAATCAGAGCGGCACTGAGGAGAGTGGTCCCTGTTTTGGTCTTCAGCTTGCCCATCTCGTTCAGCGTCTCCACCGTGATGGACACCGAGGTAGCGGAGAACACCGAACCCATAAAGGCGGATTTCAGCAGATTATAGGCGGTCAGCTCGCCGCCGCAGAAGAAAAAGAAGTACAGCCCGCCGCACAGCACCAGGGGCGCCGACACCCCCAGCACCGCGATGACGCTGGCCTGAATGCCGGTCTCCTTCAGCTCCTTCATGTCGGTGTCGATGCCGGCGGTGAACATGAGCATGATAACGCCGATCTCTGCCGCCTTCACCAGAAAGTCGGTGCTCTCCAGCACGCCGAAGCCGCTGGGACCCATGATGATGCCCGCCAGCAGCGCCCCCACCACCTGGGGCAGATGGACCCGCTCGGTGAGGATGCCGAAAATCTTGGTGGACAGCAGGATAATGGCCAATAACAGCAGATAAGTATAGGATTCCATAATTTCTTCCCTCCAGAACAACCGCCCGGGTCCGTCCGGGCGTCCCTGTATTATACGCACCAGGGATATGGGAAGTCAATGGTCAAAACGGCGGGAAACGTTTCCAGTTTCCCGCCGTTTTTGGAGAAATTTTTCACCCAAAGGCCGCCAGCGCCTGATGATAGGTCTCCAGATCCGCCGCCCACACCGGGTCGTCCGGATCGGCGCTCAGGCCGGGCCGGGCCGCCGCCAGCTCGTCGGCAAAGTAGCGGCTGAACCGGGTCGCACCCAGGGCGTCCAGGTGGTGGGCATCGTAGAACATGTCCTCGGTCAGGCCGATGGCGCAGTAGTCCTCATTGAAGTCGTGGAAGGGAACGCCGTATTTGGCAGCAATGGCCCTCACGGTGTTGAGGCAGGGCTTCTCCTCCACCTCCAGGTTAGAGGGGCTTTTTACGATCCAAAGCTCGATCCCCTCCGTCTGGCACAGGCGGATGATTGCCTCCAGCCAATACTGGTTCTTTTCCAGCAGAGGGGCCGTCTCCTCGATGCCCTCAATGGCGGGCCGGGGCTGGGGCGCCGCCTGGGGCTCCAGCATGACAAAGCCCTTGTAGGGGTCCCGGGCCTGGGAGCGGCGGAAGGTGAAGTCCGCCCGGTTCAGCTCGTTCCAGCGGCTGTGGTACATCATAAAGTTGAACAGCGTCCCCAAACGGTTTTCCCAGTCGGGGGCGGACTGCATCGCCAGCTCCACCTTGTTCCAAGACAGGGGCAGCTCGTCCATATAGGAGTAGGTCACCCCGATGTCCTTGCCCTTGTTGCCCTCGATATAATACGCCTGATCCCCGAAGGCCATCCGGCACTCCAGCACGATCAGGGAGGGCGACTGGGTCTTCAGCGCCTCTTTAATATAGGTGTAGGTGGCCCAGATGGGCTGCTGCTGGGTGGCAAAGACGTAGCTCTTGACCCCCGTCTCCTCCCAGATCACCAGGGGACTGAAGGCGGCGTAGGCGTGGCTGGGGCCGAAGAACATCACCTCAAACTGGTCCGGCTCCTCGTTGTAGAAGCCCCCCACCTTGTTGGTCATGTCCCAGGCTCCGGACAAGGATTTTCGGGCCATCACCCGCTGGACAGGGTACAAGATCAGCCCCAGCAGCGCCAGAAAGGCCAACGTCTTATAGAAAAATTTCCGTTTATCCTTCATGACTCCACCTCAGAACTGGAAGTAGGCAAAGGCCCTGACGTCGTAGCCCGGACCGTAGACGCCAAAAATCAGCACAATCAGCGCCAGCCCCAGGTAGCACCCCCACCGGACGGCCAGCGGCCAGCGGGACACCATGGCGATGGCGTCCGTCCTCTCGTCGGCCAGATCAAAGAGGAACAGCAGCAGCAGAGCCCCCAGCAGGAAGGCCCCCTGGCGCAGCCCCAGGCCCATGGCCTCCAGGCCCGTCAGGTTGGTCAGAAGGTTTTTGCAGTACTGCGCCGGATCACCGATCCCCCACAGCGCGTGCCGGACCACATAGAGGGCGTCCCCAATATTGGCCGCCCGGAAGAAGATCAGGGAAAAGCAGGACAGGGCGAAGGTGGTCAGGATGGCCAGCAGGTGGAGGGGCAGCGGCTTGGGCGGCTCCTTGGACCGGTGACAAGCCCGTTCCAGGTTGATGTACACCGCCTGGAGCAGACCCCAGATCACAAAGGACCACTCCGCCCCGTGCCACAGGCCGCTGAGGAAGAAGGTGATGGTGGTGAACAGATACTGCTTCGCCCTCCCCTTCCGGCTGCCCCCCAGGGGGATGTAGACGTACTCGGTGAACCACTGGCTCAGGGAGATGTGGTTGCGCTGCCAGTAGTTGCTGATGGAGTGGGAGAAAAAATAGGGGGACTTGAAGTTGACCATCAGATCGACGCCCATCATTTTGGCGCAGCCCCGGGCGATGTCGGAGTAGCCGCCGAAGTCGCAGTAAATCTGGAAGGCAAAGGCGCAGGTAGCCAGCACCAGCGCCCCGCCCTGGTAGTTCTCCAGGTTCAGGTAAACCGGGTCCACAATGAGGACGGCCAGCTGGTCGGCCACCACCATTTTTTTGAAAAAGCCCCAGGCCATCAGCTTGGCCCCCCAGGTGACGCTGCGATAGTCGAAGGGGTGCTCCCTCTTCAACTGGGGCAGCAGGTTGGACGCCTTCTCGATGGGACCCGCCACCAGCTGGGGAAAGAAGGAGACAAACAGGGCGAAGGTGACAAAGTCCCGCTCCGGCTCCAGCTTGCCCTTGTAGACGTCCAGGGTGTAGCTCAGCGTCTGGAAGGTGTAGAAGGAGATGCCCACTGGCAGGATGATGCTCAGCGCCGGGGCGGAGAAGGGAATGGAAACCGCCTTGCACAGGGCGGTGAGGGTCTCGCCAAAGAAGTTCAGGTACTTGAAGAAGAACAGCAGTCCCAGGTTCATGGTCAGACTGACCGCCAGCAGCCACTTTTTTCTCTTGGGACAGCGCGCCATCCCCAGGCCGCAGCAGTAATCCACCAGAGTGGAGAACAAAATCAGCACAATAAACTCCGGCTTCCAGCACATATAGAAGTAGTAGCTGGCAAGGAGCAGCATATACTTTTGGAGGCGGAAGGGCAGAGCGTAATACAGAACAAAGACACAGGGGAAGAAAACCAGGAAGGGCAGGGAGTTAAACAGCATAGGAACCTCCGCAGATTGGAATATGTTGTGGACCAGTATATCACAAGCGGAGCAGGAAGGAAAGTTAAGTTTTTGTTTTTCTTGCTCCAGGGGGCAAAAGCTGGTATACTATAACATCAAGATTCTGAACTGAGGGAGACTTCCGCCATGAAAAAACTGATGGTTCTCGACGGCAATTCCATCGTCAACCGGGCCTTTTACGGGGTGAGCCAGAGCCTGACCACCCGGGAGGGCCAGCCCACCAACGCCATTTTCGGCTTTCTCAACATCCTCAACAAGCTGCTGGACGAGGTTTCCCCCGACGCGCTGTGCGTCACCTTCGACCGGTCTGCCCCCACCTTCCGCCATCAGACCTACGACCAGTACAAGGCCAACCGCAAGGGGATGCCCGAGGAGCTGGCCAGTCAGATGCCCCTGCTGAAGGAGGTGCTGGCTGCCCTGAACGTCCCCAGATACGAGCTGGACGGCTGGGAGGCCGACGATCTGCTGGGCACCATCGCCAGGCTGGACGAGGAGGCCGGGTGGGAGACGGTGATCGTCACCGGGGACAAGGATTCCCTCCAGCTGGTGACGGGGAAGACCACCGTCAAGCTGGTATCCACCCGCATGGGCCGCACCACAACCAAGGATGTCACTCCGGAGTCCTTCCAGGAGGAGTACGGCTTCGCCCCAAAAAACATCATCGACCTGAAGGCCCTCATGGGGGACTCCTCCGACAACTACCCCGGCGTGAAGGGGGTGGGAGAAAAGACCGCCATGGCCCTGATCCAGCTCTACCACACCATCGCCCGCCTCTACGACCACATGCCTGGCATCTGCTCCGCCCCCGGCACACCCGCCAAGCCCGGCCTCATTAAGAAGCTGGAGGAGGGCAAGGAGAGCGCCTTCCTGTCCTACGACCTGGCCACCATCCGCACCGACGCTCCCATCGCCTTCCAGCCCGAGGACAATCTGCGCCAGGCCCCGGACAACGACAAGCTATATCAGCTCTTTTTGGACCTGGAGTTTGCCAAGCTCATCGACCGGTACCACCTCACCGCCCCCCAGGGGGAGCAGGCAGTCCAATCGGATGTCCCCGCCGTGCTGGAGGGGGGCTGCTATCTGGAGACGGACATCACCCCGGAGCACGCCCGGAGCCTGCTGGAGCTGTGGCGGACCAAGGAGGTGGTCCACATTGTCGCGCTCCCCTCGCTGGACGCGGTCTGCGTGGAGTGCCATCTGAACGACGACTCCTGGAACGCCAGCCTTTTGCGGGCGGACAAGCTGGAGCATTACAATGAAATGATTCGGGTCCTTTTCTCCGACCCCGCCATCAAAAAGGCGGTCCACGGCCTGAAAAATCTGTGCCGGGCCCTGCTGGCCGAGGGCATCTCCCCCGCCGGGTTCGTCTTTGACACCGAGGTGGCCGCCTATCTCCTGGCCCCCGCCGACGGCAGCTATGAGCTGGAAAAGCTGGGCCTGACCTGCTACAGCCAGCAATTTCCCAAGGCCAGCCTCTACCTGGATGAGGGGGCCTTCGGCCCCCTGTCCGATCCGGAGCCTCCCGCCCAGGCCATGATGCGCCACTGCCTCCTCATCGACGCCCTGCGGGACACCTTCACCGCCCGGCTTCGGGAGCTGGGCATGTGGGAGCTGTATGAGACGGTGGACCTCCCCCTGTGTCAGGTGCTGGCTGAGATGGAGACCGAGGGCTTCCTCATTGACCGGGGGGCGCTGGCGGAGTTCGGAACCATGCTGTCCGGGCGAATTGATGCGGTCCAAAAGACCATCTACGCCCTGGCCGGGGAGGACACCTTTAACATCAACTCCACCCAGCAGCTGGGGGGTATCCTATTCGACAAGCTGGGCCTTCCCCCGGTGAAAAAGACCAAAACCGGCTACTCCACCAACGCCGACGTGCTGGAAAAGCTGCGGGGCGAGCACCCCATCATCGAACACATCCTGGAGTACCGCCAGCTCACCAAGCTGAAGTCCACCTACGCGGACGGTCTAGGCAAGGTCATCGGTCCGGACGGACGCATCCACACCTCCTTCCAGAATACCGTCACCGCCACTGGGCGGCTCAGCTCCACCGAACCCAATCTGCAAAACATCCCCGTCCGCACCGAGCTGGGGGCAGAGCTGCGGAAAATGTTCGCCGCCCCCGCCGGGCGGGTGCTGGTGGACGCGGACTACTCCCAGATCGAGCTTCGCCTGCTGGCCCACATGGCCGGGGACCAGGCCATGATCGACGGCTTCCGGTCCGGGGAGGACATCCACACCATCACCGCCTCCCAGGTCTTCGGCGTACCTCTGGAAGAGGTCACCGCTCAGATGCGCCGGAGCGCCAAGGCGGTGAACTTCGGCATCGTCTACGGCATTTCCCCCTTCTCCCTGTCCCAGGACATCGGGGTCACCGTGCAGGAGGCCAAGGCGTATATGGACCTCTACTTCGCCCACTACGCCGGGGTGCGGACCTATATGGACGCCGTGGTGGAGCAGGCCAAACAGGCCGGGTATGTGTCCACCCTGTGGGGACGGCGGCGGTGGATCCCCGAAATCAAATCCTCCAACTTCAACACCCGGTCCTTCGGGGAGCGGGTAGCCCTCAACGCCCCCATCCAGGGCACCGCCGCCGACATCATCAAGCTGGCCATGATCCGCGTCCATGACCGCCTCAAGGCGGAGGGACTGGAGGGCAGGCTGGTCCTCCAGGTCCACGACGAGCTGATTGTGGAGTGCCCGGAATCGGAGGCGGACGCCATCTGCAAGCTGGTGGAGGAGGAAATGGAGGGCGTAGCCGCTCTGTCCATCCCCCTGCTGGCCGAGACCCACGCCGGAAAAACCTGGGCGGAGGCCCACTGACCATTTATCCGCCCAAAATGACCGACTGTCCCAAACTCCTTGCAGGGACAAATTCCCTTTGTTATACTGAGGATGACCTGAAAACGGGCCGCCGAGGGCGGCGGCCCTTACATTGAGAGGAGGTCATCCCATGAAAAACCGTACTGGTCAAATTTTGCTGATTGCGTTTGTGCTGACCCTGGCCGCATACCTTGTGATGTTCGCAGCCTGCTTTTCCCAGTTTCCGATCAGCGCGTCCCCTCTGCTCCAATTTTTAATCCTGTACTTCCATGCGATTCCCATGCTTCTGATTCAACTGCTTCTGTTCCGGCTGTCCAAGCCCTGGTGGTGGAAACTGCTCCCCTTTCTACCCATGCTCGTGGTCGGGCTGGCCTTTTTACGCATCGCTGAGTGGCATATTCTGGGCTGGATTCTTGTCTTGTGGTGGTGCGCCGCCCCGGCGGCGGGGTGCGTGCTGGCCTGGGCGGCTTACGGGCTGTGTAGGCTGTATCAAAAGGGGGATATCCGCAATGCTCATTAGTGCTGTGTTCTCGCTGTGCTCCACCCTCATCACCTTCGCCATCCTCTGCGCCCCCTTCTGCGGACTCCAGCTGATCCTTTGCCGGTGTTCTATCAAAGCGGTCCGGCTGGCCCCGCTGGTCCTGTTCGGAGCGGGCTTTCTGTGGGGCTGGCAGTATCTGGACCGCCACTACAACTGGGACGCCCTGCTGGGTATTCTGGTTATGTTCCCCTGCGTCCTGGGCCTGATTGGCAGCGGAGCGGGCTGGTTCATCTGGAAAAAGCGCCCCCGCTACTAAGGAGGGATTTCTTTGGACAACGCCGTCTATATCGTCTTTTCCGCCACCCCCACTGGGACAGGGCGGCTCATCCGCAAGGCTACTCGAAACCAGTACAACCACGTGTCCCTCTCCCTTAACCGGGACATCCGCAAGATGTACTCCTTCGCCCGAATCCACCGGGCCATCCCCCTGTACGGCGGCTTCGTGGTGGAGTCCATCCTCCGGTATCAGTCCTTCGCCGGGGCCGCCCGGGTGAAGATCTGCCGGGTGGAGGTGCCCGAGCTCCAGCTGACCTGGCTCCACAACTGCCTAGACCGGCTGTGGAACGAGCGGGAGGAGTACATCTACAACACCCCCGCCGCCCTGGCCTCCCTGGTCCATCTCCGGCCCAGCATCTCCCGGGCCTACACCTGCGTCACCTTTGTCCAGAAGCTGCTGGCCCGGTATGAGCTGGCCGGGGTGACAGAGGCCGACCGGCCCACCGTCCGGGCGCTGGAGCGCCGCCTGACCCCCTATGTGATCTATGAGGGACCCGCCCCTGTCCGGGCCGGAGACTGGGGGGAGGACTCCTACCCGGTGGAGACCACCACCCGCTACGCCGTCTATACCACCGCCCGCCACTTCGGACGCCTGGCCAAACGGGTACTTATGGGGGTGAGCTGAATGAAAGGCAGGAAATGGGCCGGGAGGGGACTGCTGCTGTTAGGGCTTGTCCCGTTTTTGTTCGCCCTTGGCTTCTGCCTCGTCAGCTGCCTGCTTGACAGCGGCAGAACATCATTTTGGGAGTACCTGGTGATGTGGAGCTTTTTATATTGGTACACATATGTAATTGGAATGATTTTGCTCGTACTGTCCGCTGTACTCAGGGAGAAATCAAAGCATGGATAAAAGCAGAAGAAACGCATATGGGATCATGCTCCTTGTTCTGATAGGCTGCGGGATCATGGCCTGGATGGAAGGGGCACTGCGTCCGGTCTATCCGGTGAAATCCGCCCTGAAAATCGCTGTATTCCTGGGCTGCGCCGGGCTGTACACACTCCTGTCCGGGGACAGGAGGCCCTTCCGTGTCCTCCGAAAGGCCGTGGCTGTGAGGCTGGCCGTTCCCCTGGCCCTGGGGGTGCTGGTGTTCCTACTGGGAGGCTACGTGCTCCTCTCCCCCTGGCTGGACCTGTCCGCCATCCCGGAAAATCTGGCCGCCAAGGAGGGTATCACACGGGAGACCTTTCCCCTGGCCGCCGCCTATATTACCCTGTGCAACTCCCTGCTGGAGGAGTTTTTCTTCCGGGGCTTCGCCTTTTTGACCCTGTACCAGATGGGATTCAAAAAACTGGCTTACGGCTTCTCCGCCTTGGCCTTCGCCCTGTACCACGTGTCCATTGCCGACGGCTGGGGCTCCCCCGCTCTTATCGTTCTGATGGTGGCCGGACTCACCGCCGCCGGCCTGCTCTTCAACTGGCTGGACCGGGAGGGGGGCGTTCTCCCCTCCTGGCTGGTCCACATGGGGGCCAATCTTGGTACTAACGGGGTGGGGTTTATTCTGTTCGGCATCCTGTAGGAGTACACATTGTTCGCCCCTACACACCTTAAGAAGGAGTGTTTCTATGTATTACGAGATCGTTCCCATGGACCGCAGCCATATCCCTCAGATCGCGGCGCTGGAGCGGGAGTGCTTCACCGACCCCTGGAGCGAGCATCTGCTGGAGGACGCCCTGTTCGACCCCCAGGCCAGCTTCATCGTGGCCGAGGACGGAGAGGATGGCAACATCCTGGGTTACGCCGGCCTCCACGCGATTCTGGACGAGGGCTACATTGACAACATTGCCGTGGCCCCCGACGCCCGGCGGCACGGGGTGGCCTCCGCCCTGCTGGACGTGTTCTGCCGCTTCGGGGCGGCCAATCTGGCCTTCCTCACCCTGGAGGCGCGCAAGTCCAACGGCGCCGCCATCGCCCTGTATGAAAAATTCGGCTTCCGGCAGACGGGCCTGCGTCCGGGCTACTACCAACACCCCCGGGAGGACGCCGTCATTATGACCAGAGAATTTCCAAAGGAGAGCACAACATGAACATTCTAGCCATTGAGTCCTCCTGCGACGACACCGCCGCCGCCGTCGTCCGGGACGGGCGGACGGTGCTGTCCAGCTGCGTGTCCTCCCAGATTGAGATGCACAGCATTTACGGCGGGGTGGTGCCTGAAATCGCCTCCCGGAAGCATGTGGAGGCCGTTTCCGGTCTGGCGGACAAGGCTGTCTCCGACGCCGGGCTGACCAAAGCGGATTTGGACGCTGTGGCCGTCACCTACGCCCCCGGCCTCATCGGGGCAGTGCTGGTGGGGGTTAACTTCGCCAAGGGGGCGGCTCTGGCTCTGGACCTGCCCCTCATCCCCGTCCACCACGTCCGGGGACACATCGCCGCCAACTACATCACCCACCCGGACCTGGAGCCCCCCTTCGTCTGCCTGTGCGTCTCCGGGGGGACCACCGCCATTGTGGACGTGCGGTCCTATACCAGCATGGCCGTCCTGGGTTCCACTCGGGACGACGCCGCCGGGGAGTGCTTCGACAAGGTGGCCCGTGTGCTGGGCATCGGCTACCCCGGCGGCGGTCCCATGGACCGGCTGGCCCAGGGAGGCGACGACCAGGCATACCCCCTCCCCGTCGCCCACGTGTCCGGGGCGGAGCTGGACATGTCTTTCTCCGGCCTGAAAACCGCCAGCCTGAACCTGATCCACAACGCCCAGCAGAAGGGGGAGGCGCTGGACCTGCCCGCCTTCGCCGCCAGCTTCGGCAAAGCGGTGAGCGACAGCCTGATCCCCCGGGTGATGGCCGCCGCCCGGCAGACGGGCTATGGAAAAATCGCCGTGGCCGGAGGGGTAGCCGCCAACCGCCGCATCCGGGCGGACCTCCAGGCCGCCTGCACCCAGAGCGGGGACCGGCTGTTCCTCCCGGAGCTGTGCTGGTGCGGAGACAACGCCGCCATGATTGGCTGTCAAGGCTTTTTTGAGTTCCAGGCAGGACATCTGGCCGGCTGGGACCTGAACGCCTATGCCACACGGGATATCGCCCTGGGATGACGTGCGTTATGTCACCCAGGATGTTTGCACAGCTTCTTTCAAATGTGGAAAATCCAGTGGAAGCTGTGCAAAACCTTCTCAGACTCTTTTATGGTCCAGCATTATGTAAATAGCCGGGCGAAAAAAGTGAAAAAATATCCTTGACACCCGTCCGATTCAATGCTATAATCCAATTCGCACAAAAAAGCAGGTACGGTTCCCCCGTCCTCACCCCAGGCCAGAGCCAAAGGGTCAACATGGAATAACACCGCCGGAGCATCCGGTGCTGTTTTGTTGTGATGTGGGGGCCATATCGGCAGCCCACATTTTATTTTGTTTGGAGGTGCTTCCCATCGCTAACACAGGTCATCAAACCAATGAAGATATCCGGGATAAAGAAGTACGCCTGATCTCTGAATCCGGCGAGCAGCTGGGCATCATGTCCTCTCAGGAGGCCCTGCGCCTGGCCGAGGAGCGGAGTTTAGATCTGGTGAAAATTTCCCCGAATGCCGTCCCTCCGGTATGCAAGCTCATGGACTACGGCAAGTACCGGTTCGAGCAGACCAAGCGCGAGAAGGAAGCCCGCAAGAATCAGCGGGTGGTGGAGATCAAGGAGATCCGCATGTCTCCCGGCATCGATGTAAACGACTTCAATGTGAAGCTGCGTAATGCTCAGAAATTCCTGGCAGAGGGAAACCGGTGCAAGGTCACCGTCCGCTTCCGCGGGCGGGAGATGGCCCACACCAACATCGGCCAGGAGCTGCTGCTCAAGTTTGCGGAGGAGTGCGGCGAGATCGCCGCAATGGACAAGTCCCCCAAGCTGGAGGGACGGCATATGTCCATTTTCCTCTCCCCCAAGCCTGCCAAGGACAAAAAGTAAGTAAAGGAGTTCAAACTGTTATGGCGAAGAAGATCAAGATCAAGACGCACAGCGGCGCCAAAAAGCGTTTCTCTCTCACCGGCACCGGCAAGGTCAAGCGGGCTATGACCAAGAAGCGTCACCTGCTCAACGGCCACGGCAAGACCACCAAGCTGAAGCGGGCCCTGCGCGGCACCACCATCGCTGACAAGACCAACGAGGCCGCTGTCAAGCGCATGATCCTGTACAAGTAAGACAGAGGGAGGGAACGAAGAATGGCAAGAGTGAAGGGCGCGATGATGACGCGCAAGAGAAGAAATAAGATTCTGAAGATGGCCAAGGGCTACTGGGGTTCCAAGTCCAAGCACTTCAAGATGGCCAACCAGGCCGTGATGAAATCCGGCGTGTACGCCTACACCGGCCGCAAGCTGAAGAAGCGCGACTTCCGCCAGCTGTGGATCACCCGCATCAACGCCGGCTGCAAGATGAACGGCATGAATTACTCCACCTTCATGAACGGCCTGAAGAAGGCCGGCATCATCATCAACCGGAAAATGCTGGCTGAGATGGCCGTCAACGACAAGGCCGCTTTTACCCAGCTCACCGACACCGCCAAAAAGGCCCTGGCTTGATTTGTTGTTCAGAGCGTCCCCAACTGGGGGCGCTCTTTTGTATTCCTCCCTTAACTTTCGGGAAAAGCTTCCGATAATGAATACAGAACGTTCTAAAAACATTCGACTGGAGGAATCTTATGATTGAGACGCCCATTCGCTTGTTGTCCATGACCTCGACCAGAAGCACTCCTGCCGGACAGACCGTGACCGTCAAAGCGAACGCGCCAGCGCCAAAGACCGATGTGATCGACCTGTCCAAGCCGCCCACGCCGGAGCAGGCGGAACGGCTGCGCAGCGCCGGTATTCTGGGTTATGGCAGCGTCTCTGTGCAGAAAGCTGTCACCAGCACCAAGCTGTCAAGCAATGTCAGTGTAACCACGGTGGCCGGGAACTATCAGCACACATTTTTTGATGTGGTCAACGAGGCCACCTATACCACTTCCTACACTGGACTTGGAGTGTTTTCCGGCAGCTCCTATGCCCGCGCCAGCATCACCACGAAGGCGGTTTACAGCTGGACGGACGGCAGCCAGCTGAAAACCGAGCTGCAGCAGGCCGCATACAGCCTCCATATGAGCGGGACGCCCGACTGGTATATTCCGGCCCACAAGAATGCGGACGGGTCCCTTGCTCTGGCCCAGTTCGGCCCCTGTACCACGGCCACGATCCGCGGATACCACTCCGCCCTCACCATCTCCCAGTCCGGCGGCGGACAAACGCAGGTCTCCCGGTATGAGACCTCAGTCTGTCAGGAAGCGGCCATATTCCCGGACCAGAAACGTCCCGTCGGAGCGGTCGATTACAGAAATGAGAAGTTTGATCGAATCCTCACCAGCGGACTGCTGGACGGTATTGACAAATGCGCACAGGCCCTCCGCAGGTTTGACATGCGGGCCTGACTGCCGCCGAACACGCACCCCGAAAGGGGTGCGTGTTTTGGATGGGACTTGCAAAATCCGCCGGTATCCCTTATGATAGAGTCAAGTAAAACGCGCCGGAGAGGAGGCCCCTCATGGAGCTGGTGAAATTTCATGACCTGCGGCTGACTGTCCGGCAGCGGCAGCTGCTCACCGGAGTGGTGGTGGCCCTCACCAGCCAGATCTACCTGTCCCTGTGGGCGGAGGGCTTCCGGGTATCCGCCGCCGCCATCCTCTATCCCGTCCTGCTGGTCACCCTTATGGAGGACCGCCGCGGACCGGACACCGGCCTGGCCACCGGCCTGTGCGTCCTGCTCATCCGGGTGGCCTTCGACCTGCTGGGCGGTATGGCCCTCTCCCACGCCCTGCTCATCGAGTACCCCGGCGGGGTGTTTTATCTGTGCTACGACGCCCTCCTCTGTCTGCTGGTCCGGGAGTGCCAGACCGCCCCGCCCCTGAGGCTGGGGCTCGCCCTGTGGCTGTGTGACTTTATCTCCAACCTGCTTAACCTGTGGCTGTCCAGCCACTTTACCAAGCTTCCCGCCGTTCTGCCCCTGGCGGGACTGGCCCTGGTCCGGGCCCTCACCGCCTGCGCCCTCCTCTGGGCGGGACAGGGCTACCGGCAGCTGCTCCTGCGCTCGGAACACGAGCAGCGGTACCGCCGCCTCTTCCTCATGACCGCCAACCTGAAGACCGAGCTGTATTTCCTCAAAAAGGATGCCGAGAACATTGAGGGCGTCATGTCCAACGCCTACCAGCTCTACGAGCGGCTGGAGGGCCGGTCCTCCCCCGAGGGGCTCACCGCCCTGGCGCTCTCCATCGCCCGGGACGTCCACGAGGTGAAAAAGGACAACCTGCGCATCATCCGGGGGCTGGAGGAGGACGTGGCCGAAGCCTACGACCACCAGGCCATGACTCTGTCCGACCTGCTGTACATTCTGGAGGTGTCCAACCGCCAGCTTTTGGGGGAGCACCAGGGGAAGATCCGCCTGGAGTCCCGCTACGACCGGGACCTCCCGGTAGCGGAGCACTACCGGGTGCTGTCCGTGCTGAAAAACCTGGTGGCCAACGCGGTGGAGGCCATCCAGTCCGACAGGGGCCGGGGGACGGTCCGGCTAGACATCACGGCGGAGAAGGGCCTCTTCCACCTCACCGTGGCGGACGACGGCCCCGGCATCCCGCCCCGGGCCATGAAAATGCTGTTTCAGGTGGGCTACTCCACTAAATTCAACGAGGCCACCGGGGATATCAACCGGGGCGTGGGCCTGCCCGCCGTCCAGTACATCGTGGACGAGCTGGAGGGTTCCATCCAGGTGGAGTCGGAACTGGGCCAGGGGACCACATTCCATGTGGACCTGCCGCTGAAGGCCGTGACAGGAGGCGATCACCTATGAAGATCTACATTATCGAGGACGACCTCTCCGTCATCGGTGTTCTGGAGGACATCGTGGAGCGCAACGGCCTGGGCAGTCTCTGCGGCGACAGCGGCGACGGCGCGCCCGACCTGGACCGGGTGCTGGCCCTGGACCCGGAGCTGGTCCTCATCGACCTGCTCATGCCTGGCAAGGACGGCATCCAGTTGGTGCGGGAGCTGAAGGAGCGGGGCTGCGGCGCCAAGTTCATCATGATCTCCCAGGTCTCCTCCAAGGAGATGATCGCCAAGGCCTACACTGCCGGGGTGGAATTTTTCATCCAGAAGCCCATCAACCTGATCGAGGTCCGCCAGGTCATCACCAACGTGAAGAGGCAGATCGACAACGAGCGGGCTCTGAAAACCATCCAGAGCGTCTTCACCGGCCGGGAGGCCCCTGCTCCCCGGCCGGACCCGGCGGAGCGCCGCCGGAGGAAGCTGACCCACATTCTCAGCCAGCTGGGCATGGCGGGGGAAAAGGGCTCCAAGGACATCATCGACCTGTGCATGCTCCTTCTGGAGGAGGGGGACAGCGTTTCCCAGACGGGGGTGTCCACCCTGTGCGCCCGGCTCCCCGGCCCGCCCAAATCCACCGAGCAGCGCATCCGCCGGGCGGTGGAGCGGGGCCTGAGCCACATCGCCAGCCTGGGGCTGGAGGACTATAACAACGAATTTTTCCTCCGCTACGCCACCTGCCTGTTCCCCTTTCACGAGGTCCGGGCGGAGATGGCGTTCCAACAGGGAAAGGGCCTCCGGGGCAAGGCCAGCCTGAAAAAGTTTCTGGACGGCCTCATCATCCTGGTGGAGGAGGATTGACCCCGTCTTTGTGCAATACTCACATTTTTTCACAAATCCCTTTGTGGTTTTAGTAGAATCTCTCCAGGTCCCGTTAGAATTTGAAACTTTTTGACGGTATGGTCATAAAATTTCCTTGGAAATAAGGGCCCGTCCAGCCAGGGCGGTTCCAAACAATCTTGGAGAAAGAAGGAGAGAACCATGTTAGAGATTACCCTGAACATGTACCAGACGGCGGGCATAGCGATGCTTCTGTTCGTGCTGGGCCGCTTCCTCACCAACCGCGTCCAATTTTTGAAGGCCTGCTGTATCCCCGCTCCGGTAGTAGGTGGTCTGATCTTCGCCATCGTCCACCTGCTGCTGTACATGGCTGGTGTGCTGGCCCTGTCCTTTGATGAAAATGTGAAGGACTACTTCATGACCCTGTTCTTCACCAGCGTAGGCTACACCGCCTGCTTCCGCCTGCTGAAAAAGGGCGGCAAGAAGGTATTTACCTTCCTGGCTATCGCTATTGTAATGGTTATCCTTCAGGATATCATCAGTCCTCTGATCGCCGTAGTCTTCCAGCTGGACGTCCGCTACGGCCTAGCCGCCGGCTCCATCCCCATGGTGGGCGGACACGGCACTGCTGGCTCCTACGGTCCTGAACTGGAGAAAATGGGGCTGGCCGGCGCGCAGGTTATGGCGATGGCTGCCGCCACCTTTGGCCTGGTGGCCGGCTCCCTCATGGGCGGCCCTACTGCTCGGAGCATCATCGTCCGCCGGGGTCTTACCTCCGTTGAGAGCGCCGCCGAAGTTGAGGAGATGGACGGCGAGTCCGAGGCCGAGAAGGCCAAGGCTGAGCGGATGGACGCCGACGCCTTCACCAACGCCATTATCCTGCTGATGGTGGCCTCTGGTCTGGGCACTCTGATTACCAATATGTTCAACAACGCCCAGATCGTGTTTATGGGCAAGGAAATCAAGTTCACCTTCCCCACCTACATCGGCGCCATGGTCATCGCCGCCATCATCCGCAACTTCTGCGACGCCAAGCGCATCGTTCTGCCCGCCAAGGCCATCGACATGTGGGGCAACGTGTCTCTGTCCATCTTTCTGGCTATCGCCCTCATGTCTCTGAAGCTGTGGCAGCTGGCCGACCTGGCCGCTCCCATGGTCGTTATGCTGGCCGCCCAGGTGGTGCTGATGTTCCTTTTCGCCCGATTTGTGGTGTTCAACGTGATGGGCCGGGACTATGAGGCCGCCGTTATGACCTCCGCTTTCTGCGGCTTTGGCATGGGCGCGACCCCCAACGCAATGGCCAACATGCAGGCTATCACCAAGCGGTTCGGTCCCGCGCCCCAGGCTTTCTTCATCGTCCCTCTGGTGGGTTCCCTGTTCATCGACTTCTTCAACGGCATTATCATTACCATCTTCCTGAATGTTCTGCCCCTCATCTTCGGCTGAGCTGGTACATAAAAAATCCCGCCCCTCACTGGGGGCGGGACTTTTTCTTCCGCTTGGCCGCCATATAGCGGTCCTCCTCGCTGAAAATGCAGCCGCAGTACTTCTGCATATAGAAGCCGTGTTCCCGGGCGAACTCCTGCCCCGCCTGGAACAGGGGACGGAAGTCCCGGTAGAGGAAGGTCACGCCGTACCTCTCCCCCGCCTCCCGGGCAGCGGCGGCGATGCCCTCGTGGTTCTGGTAGGGGGAGATGAGCAGGGAGGTGGTAAAGCTGTCAAAGCCGTTTTCGGCGGCATATTTCGCCGTCTCCTCCATCCGCACCCGGTAGCAGTAGGAGCACCGGCCGTCGATATTCCCCGCCACGGCGGTGATGAAGGGCCGCAGATCGTAGGTCCCGCCGATGATCAGCTTCATGCCGGCCTCCCTGGAATAGTCCTCCAGGGTGCGCTTCCGGGCCTGGTACTCGGTATAGGGGTGGATGTTGGGATTGAACCAGAAGCCGGTGACGGAGGTCCCCTCCTCCCGCAGCTGGGCGATGGGCTGGTTGGCACAGGGGGCGCAGCAGATGTGCATCAGAGTGTTCATTGGCAAAAGTCCTCCAGGTCCAGAATGCAGGGGGCCACCCCCCGTTTCATGGCGTAGCGCAGGGTCTGGCAGGTGCCCCCTTTGGGCACGCCGTTGTACACGGCGATCAGACGGCTGGAGCGGTCCACCATGTACTGGTTGCGGCGCATCATGCAGAAGCGGTCATAGCGCCGCTGGACCAGCGTTTCAAAGTCGCACTGGTCCAGAATCTGCTGATACCGATCCCGCTCCCCCTCCGGCCAGCTGTTCGCCTGGGTCTCGCAGGGCCGGGCGCATTCCAGGGTGACGTCCCCGTGCCGCTCCCGCAGCGCCAGCACCGCCTCGGCGCAGTAGAGGTCGCAGCCCCGTGCCATGCCGCTGATAAAGTGGCGGAAGCCCGCCGCGTAGGCGTCCTCCACTGCCTGCGCCAGGCTCCGCTTCAGCCGCGCGCACCGGGGGTCCGCCTCGTCCTCCCCCCAGGGCAGCTTGTCCGGCCGGTGCCCGGTGAAGCAGCAGGTTTTTTCCTTGTTCATCACAGTACGATCAGGTCCTTGGGCGACCGGGTGATGTCCTCACAGCCGCCCTCCTTGAGGATGAGCACGTCCTCGATGCGCACGCCGAACCGTCCGGGGAGGTAGACTCCCGGCTCGGCGGAGATGACGGCCCCCGCCGGCATGGGGCGGGTCTCCTTGGAACTGGCGTTGGGGGACTCGTGGATGTCCACCCCCAGGGAGTGGCCGAAGCTGTGGGAAAAGTAGTCCCCATAGCCCGCCTCCCGGAGGACCCGGCGGGCGGCCTCATCAATCTCCTGGCCGGTGACTCCCGCCCGGGCGGCGTTGATCCCCGCTTTCTGGGCGGCCAGGACGGCGTTGTACACCTCCTCCATCTCCTGGGTGGGGTGGCCCAGGGCCACGGTGCGGGTCATGTCGGAGCAGTAGCCCTCCACCTTGCAGCCAAAGTCCATGGTGATGAACATGCCCGTGTCCACCACCTGGTCGCCGGGGACGGCATGGGGCCGGGAGCCGTTGGTCCCCGCCGCCACGATGGGGTCGAAGGATACCTTATCTCCGCCCCGGCTCATCAGCTCGTAGACCAGCCGGGCGGCGATCTCCCGCTCCGTCATGCCAGGGCGGATGAAGTTGAGGATGGCCCGGAAGGACTCGTCGGTGATCTCCTGGGCCCGGCGCATGAGGGCCAGCTCCCCCTCGTCCTTGGAGGCCCGGAGGCTGTCCAGCAGCTTCTGGGCCGGGGTGAGGATGCCGGTCAGCTCCTGGGTGTACCTTCGGTGGCTGTCCACCGTCATGGCCCCGCTCTCAAAGCCGATGTTGTGGAGGCCCTTTTCCTCGATATACTCCTTGGCCAGGGCCAGATGCCCCTTCTCCGGGGTGGCGAGGACCACCTCCGCCCTGGTGATCTGCTCCCGGGCGGCCTCGATGTAGCGGCCGTCGGTGGAGTATCGGGCCCCGTTCCGGGTGACCAGAAGCAGGCCCTCCCCGTGGAAGCCCAGGGCGTACCGCTCCCCGGATTCGCTGGTGATGAGCATGGCGTCCAGACCGTACTCCGGCAGCTGGGCGGCAATTGTTTTGATGTGATCCATGGCAAATGTTCCCTTCCCTAAATTCTTGCTCTAAAACAGCTCTGTAAAGCTCTGATAGATGTGCTTCATGGTCAAGGCATCCTCCGCCTGTGTCCCGGCGGACTCGCAGATGAACGTGGGCGACCACCCCCGGCGGGCAATCTCGGCGGCCAGGGGAGTCCAGCCGGGGCCGTAGCCGCCGTCGTCGTCAAAGGTGCGGTGGCACTTCTCCCCGCCCTTGGGGGTGAACTCGATGTGGGAGAAGTGGCTGTGGAACGACGCGGCCCGTTCCGGACCCAGGACCTCCTCCACCCGGTCCAGCATCCGGGAAAACGCCTCCAGGCCGTCGTCCGCACCCAACGAGCGGGCGTACAGATGGCCGAAGTCGATGCAGGGGACCAGCCGCCCGTCCAGGGTGCACAGCTCCAGCACCTCGTCCAGGTCGCCCAGCTGGTTGATCTTGCCCATGGTCTCGGGACACAGGGTGATATGGGAAAAGCCCTGACTGTCACAGGCGGAAATGACCTCGGTCAGAGATTTTTTCGCGGTTTCCAGCGCCTGGGCCCGTTCGCGCTTCATCAGCGCCCCGGAGTGGATGACCACCCGTCTCGCCCCCATCCAGTCCGCCGCCTGACAGCCGGCGGTAATGTAGCCGATGGTCTTTTGGAGGGCGTCCCGGTCCGGGTTGGCCAGATTGATGAAGTAGGGGGCGTGGAGGGACAGGCTAATCCCCGCCGCCTGGGCATTTTCCCCGATTTTGACGGCGGTCTCCTTCCCCACGTGGACTCCCTTGCCGCACTGGTACTCATAGCAGTCCAGACCGAAGTCCGCGATCCATCGGGGGGCGGCCAGGGAGGATTTATGGACCTTGGAAAAGCTCTCGCAGTTGCCCGCCGGGCCGAATTTCGCGCTCATAGAAAGGGCCTCCTTTTCCCCAGCAGGCGGAAGGGCGTCTCCACCGCGTAGCGGAGGTACCGCCCCGGATTGCCCGCCAGACGGATGGGCTTCACCAGCAGGGGGGTCACACCGGCGCGGTTGGCCCCCAGGATGTCGGTAAAGATCTGGTCCCCCACCATAACGGTCTCCTCAGGCGCGGCCCCCATCCGCTCCATGGCCCTCCGGTAGCCCGCCCGTTTCGGCTTGCCCGAGTGGCCCTGATAGGGGATGCCCAGCCGCTCCGCAAACCGTTGGGCCCGGCCCGGCCTGCGGCTGTTGGACAGCAGGAACAGCCGGATGCCCTGGGCCTCCAGCCCCTCCTTCCAGGCGGCCACCGCCGGGGAGGGCTCCGTCACCTGGTAGGGGACCAGGGTATTGTCCAGGTCGGCCAGCACCAGCTTGACGCCCTTTCCAGCCAGGGCCTTGGGAGAGATATCGGTCACCGAGGGATAAACTCCCCGGGGGATGGGTGATAAGGACATGGTTCTATCCTCCTGTCCATTTTCATACCGTGTAGTATATCACAGGTTGAAATTTCGGACAAGGGGGTCGCTCCATGCCACAGGACACCTTTATCATTACCCTGCCGCCCCGGCAGCTGCCCGCCCTCCGGAGCTGGCAGGCCACCCCCGCCCATCTGGCCTACCGCCTCGGGCCGGGCCCCCACCTGTTCCGTGCGGACAGCACCACTCCCAAAGGCGGGTTGATGGTCATTGACGACCGGGACTTCGACGGCCTGGGCCCCACCGGCCCGCTGTGCCAGGAGATCATGCGGGAGTGCCAGGCCAGGGGCTTCTCCGGGGCCATTCTGGACTTCGAAAACCGCCTGCCCCCTCTGGAGCAGACCGCCTCCCAGCTGGATGAGCAGTTCTCCCGCCGGGGCTGGTCCCTGTACGTCACCGAGGGGTACGCCCCCAGCGCGCCCCACGCCCGGGTGATGATCCCCTCCGCCCTGTCGGGCGGGTCCCTCCAGCGGCGGCTGGAGGAGGCGCTGGAGCGCTTCGGCGAGAGCCGGACGGCCCTGGCTCTGGAGAAGGTGGCGGAGGACTTTTTCCTGCCCTCCCCCACCGGCAGCGGCCAGCCCCTCACCGAGCAGGAGCTGGAGGCGCTGAAGCAGCGGCTCTCCCCCTCCATCTTCTTCTCCGGCGACCTGTGCGCCCGCTACTTCACCTACATGAGCCGGGAGAACGGGGCCCATTTCGTCCTGTTTGACGACAGCGACACCCTGCGGCGGAAGGTGGAGGTGGGACGGAAGCTGGGGGTCTGTACCTTCCTGATCCCCTGGGAGACCGCATCCCCCTGCGCCGCCCAGCTGGGCATCCAGCGCAGGCCGGAGCCGCGGCAGCAGGGACAGCGGAGCCTCCGGCGCTGACCGGGCCAGAAACTCGGACTGCAAGGACCATCCGGCGGGGTGGTCCTTGTTTTCTTGGGCAGAATGAACGTTGACAGACGGCTTTAATTGGATTATGATGTAAGCTGTGTTATTATTGAGACATTCCGCTTATTTTGCCGAAGCGAGGTTTAGAATTTATGACCCACTCCTTTTTCGGCGGGGTATACCCCGCCACGCGAAAAGAGATGACCCGCCGAAAGCCGCTGGCCCGGCTTTCGGTCACCCCCAAGGAGATCATCATCCCCCTGGTGATGTGCGCCGACGGCCCCGCCACCCCCATGGTCGGTCCCGGCGACTCGGTGCTGGTGGGCCAGCCCATCGCCCGCCGGGGCCAGACGGGCGCCGCTGCCTTTGCCAGCGTCTCCGGCCGGGTGGCCGCCATTGAGGACCGCCCCCACCCCTGGGGCAGGCGCTCCCCCGCCATCGTCATCCACAACGATGA
Source organism: uncultured Oscillospiraceae bacterium (assembly GCA_910584605.1). Taxonomy (GTDB): domain Bacteria; phylum Bacillota; class Clostridia; order Oscillospirales; family Oscillospiraceae; genus Lawsonibacter. Next base: position 8,334 of record CAJUAW010000018.1, on the reverse strand, counting down.
CCGCAGCGAGCATTACGAGGGCCGCCCCGCCCCTCTGGACCCCCGCCAGCTCACCCTGGAACAGCTGGTGGAGCGGGTGGAGTGGGCCGGCATTGTGGGCATGGGGGGCGGCGCCTTCCCCACCTGGGAAAAGATCGCCCGCTCCGCCGGCAGGGTGGACACCCTGATCGTCAACGTGGCCGAGTGCGAGCCCTACGTCACCGCCGACTACCGCCTGCTGCTGGAGCGCAGCGAACACATCCTCCGGGGGGCCCAGGCCATCGCCCGCTGCCTGCGGTGCGAGCGGGTGGCGGTGGTCACCGAGGGGGACAAGCTCAACGCCGTGGAGGCGGTGGAGCGCCGCCTGCGCCGCTCGGGCAACGGCCGGGTGCAGATCATCCCGGTGCGCACCTGCTACCCCCTGGGGGCGGAAAAGCAGATCATCCAGACCGTCACCGGCCGGGAGGTCCCTCCGGGCGGCACCGCCATCGACGCGGCCTGCGCCGTGTTCAACGTGGCCACCGTCTTCGCCATTCAGGACGCACTCTTCCAGGGCCGTCCCCTCACCCACCGGGCGGTGACCATCACCGGCGGAGCCGTCACCCGGCCCCGGAACCTGTGGGTGCCCATCGGCACCCCCCTGCGCCACCTGCTGGAGACCTGCGGCGGGCTGAAGGAGGAGGCCGACCTGATCCTCACCGGCGGGCCCATGATGGGGGTGCCCCTCCCCAACCTGGAGGCCCCGGTGATGAAGGACACCAACAGCCTGGTGTGCCTCACCGAGTGGGAGCACAAGCCCGACGTCCCCGGCGGGGTATGCATCCGCTGCGGCAAGTGCGTGGGGGCCTGCCCCATGCACCTGGCCCCCACCATCATCCGCCGGGCCCTGGAGGACCAAGACCTGGAAAAGCTGTCCAAATTCCATCTGGAGGACTGCAACGCCTGCGGCTGCTGCTCCTTCATCTGTCCCGCCCAGATCCCGCTGGTGGAGACGGTGGCCCAGGCGGCCAATCTGCTGAAGAGAGGGGGGAGCGCGTCATGACTGCCAGCTATGCTCCCAAGCGCATGTCCCCTCAGCTGCGCCAGCCCTCCACCACACGGGCCATGATGCTGGACGTGATGGTGGCCCTCACCCCCGCCCTGGGTATGGCCGTCTTCTTCTTCGGCCCCCGGGCGCTGGTCCTCACCGCCGTGTCCATGGGCTCCTGCGTCCTGTTTGAGGCCCTCTACCGCCTGCTCACCCGGCAGAGGCAGTCCATCGGCGACCTGTCCGCCTGCGTCACCGGGCTGCTGCTGGCCCTGAGCCTGCCCGCCAGCGCCCCCTACTGGGTGCCGGTGATGGGGGCCTGTTTTGCCATCATTGTGGTCAAGCAGTTCTACGGCGGCATGGGCCGCAACTTTATGAACCCCGCCCTGGCCGGGCGGATGCTGGCCGGCACCCTCCCCATGCTGATGACCACCTGGCCCCAGCCCATGCAGAAGCTGTCCCTCACCGCGGTGGACGCGGTGTCCGCCGCCACGCCCATGGCCTACCTCCACGAGGGAGTCCTCCCGCCCCTGGCTCTGGACGTGATGTTTCTGGGCCAGCGGGGCGGCTGTATGGGAGAGGTCTCCGCCTTCATGCTGCTGCTGGGCTTTGTCTATCTGCTGCTGCGCCGGGTCATCTCCCCGCGGGTCCCGCTGGCCTATCTGGGGACGGTGGCCGCCGTCGCCCTGCTGTCCGCGCCGGAGGGGACCTCTCCCCTGGTCTGGACCGCCTATCAGCTGATGGGCGGCGGCCTGCTGATGGGAGCGGTCTTCTTTGCCACCGATCCGGCCACCTCCCCGGTGACCCCCCGTGGGCATGTGATGTTCGGCGTGGGCTGCGGCCTGCTGACGGTGCTGCTCCGCTCCTCCAGCCCCTACCCCGAGGGGGTGGGCTGGGCCATCCTCACCATGAACTGCATGGTCTGGCTGCTGGACCGGCTGGGCCTGCCCCGGCGGTTCGGCATCGGCAACTTTGCCGCCACCAGGGCCAAGCTGGCGGAGATGCGGGCCAGCCTGGCGGAGATCAAATTTGTCCGCCCCAGAGTAAACTTCCAGCTGCCCCATCCCCAGGAGGGCCAGGCCCCCGGCGAGGCCTATCTGGACCTGCTCCGCGCCGCCCTGAAAACGGCTGGGCCCTTCGCGGGGGTCTTCGTGGTCACCTGCGGCGTGATCTTTGGCGTCCACCGCTTTACCGACCTGAACACCGCTCGTGCGGAGATCCAGGCCCAGCACGAGATTCTGGCCCAAGCCATGCCCCAGGCCGTGGTGGGCGCTGAAACCCCCTATCACGCCGCCGGCGCGTTGTCCATCATGGCGGGGTACGATGAGGACGGCCTTCTGCTGGGCTACTGCGTCTCGGTGCAGAGTCAGGGCTTCGGCGGCCCCATCACCATGACGGTGGGGGTGGACCTGAACGGCGTGGTCACCGGCGTGGCCATCGAGAGCCACAGCGAGACCGACCGGGTGGGCACCACCGCCATGACCCCCGCCGCCCTGACCCGGTATATCGGCCGCTCGGGCACCATCCGCACCTCGGGCAGCAACTCGGTGGACGCCGTCAGCGGCGCGACAGCCACCTCCAAAGCCATCACCGCCGGGGTCAACCGGGCGCTGAACATTGTGGCCAATCTGGACACCGCAGGACAAATCGACTATGAAGATACGCAATAAAAGGAGGGCCGCCCGATGAATACCGTACTGGAGCTGGCCGGGGTGGCCCTGGCCGCCCTGCTGTCCGAAAACCTGGTGCTGGTGTCCTGCATGGGCATCGGCACCCACGAAAAATCCTTCCAGGACCCACGGGAGGCCATCCGCACCGGGCTGTGCCTCACCCTAGTGATGGTGCTGGGGGCGCTGGGGGCTTGGCTGCTGAACTTTTTGATCCTGCTCCGCTTCAACCTGGCCTATTTCCAGGTGCTGGCCTTCGCCCTGCTCATCCCGGGGCTGGTGGCGGGGGTGCGCAAGCTGTTTCAAGCCTGCATCCCGGAGCTGTCCCGCCGGGTGGACGGCAACCTGTCCTCCATCTCCACCAACTGCGCCGCCTTGGGCTCCGCCCTGCTCATCTCCCAGCGCAGCTACGGGCTGGACTCCGCCCTGATCTTCGCCCTGTGCGGCGGCATCGGCGCCACCCTGGCCCTGGCCAGCTTCGCCAGCCTCCAGAAGGAAGTGGACCTGAACCGCTGCCCCAAAGCCTTCCGGGGAGTGCCCATCCAGCTGATCACCGCCGGGCTGATGGCCATGGCCCTGCTGGGCTACTACGGACTGTACCTCGGATAACAAAAAGCAGCTTCGCCCAAAGGAGGGCGAAGCTGCTTTTTTGCTCTGCATTACCGGCCGTTCAGTTTGAAGGACGCGCACTCTGTGCCCTCGCACTTGGTGGGGGCGCAGTCACAGCAGCCCACTTTGATGGAGTCCAGGGAGCAGCAGTTCTGCGCGCCGGAGTGATAGGTGCAGGTGTCCACCGAGCAGCGGATGCTGGGGTTGCAGGACCGTTTTTCATGGATGTTCATACAAAACCCTCCTTCCTTTGGATGGGCTTAGTATGGGACATCCCGCCCCGCTCTATTCTCGGGGCGGACTGGTTCTTTTTGCCTTTTTCAAAAAATGGGGCTGGCGGGGATCGATGTCCTCCGGCTGTACGTCCACCACCTGGGGGATAAACCGGCTGGCAAACCGCCCCTGTCCCCGGCTTTTTACATAGAAGAAGCCGATGACCGAAAAGACCACCGCCCCGACAAAGTTGACAAACAGGTCCTTCATGGTATCCAGAAGGCCGATGTCCAGATAGCCGCCCAGGCCCAGAGAGATCTGCTGTCCGCCGGCCGTGACCAGGATGGTGTCCGTGATGCCGTCGATTGCCACCCGGCTGTTCCCCCCGGCAGGGTCCAGCATGACGGAGGAGATACTGTGGACCACCGTATCCTTCTGCATGTCCAGCAGGAACAGCTGGTCCATGCCGCACTCGAAGAACTCCCACAGCACCCCGATGGTCATGGAGAAGCAGAAGGCCACGATGGACATGAACACAGGGGACAGGGACAGGGAAAACTTCTCCGTCCGGTTGAGCATATCCACCAGGGCGAAGCCGATGGCGGCGCACAGAAAGCCGTTGAGGGTGTGGAGGATGGTGTCCCAGCCCTTAAAGGTGGTGTAAAAGGAGCTGATCTCCCCCAGAATCTCCGCCGCGAAGATGAACAGCATGATGATGATCTCCATGGTGTTGGGCAGATCGATCATCAGCGCCCGCTCGAAAACGGTGGGCAGCAGAAACAGGACCAGCGTCAGGCCGCACAGGAACACGCTCTCAAAGTCCCCGTTGAAAAACTGGGCCACCATCACCGCGATGACCAGCAGGCGCAGCGTAAAATAGACCACCGCCACCGTCCGCTTGCGGCGCAGCGCATCGTGGGCCGCAGCGAGGGCGGCCCGAATTCCCTGTTTCTGTTTCGCCATAGGAGACGTCCTTTCTCAAAAAAATCTTAAAGGGTAGTATAACGTTTTCCGCCGCAAAAGTCAAGGCGGACGCCCCAGTCAAGGCCAGGGGGTCAGGCGCATAGACTGGTTCAGGAGGTGAAACTACATGGACTTACGCAGCAGGCAGATCACAGTCGGTGAGCTGCTGGACAATCCCAGATCCCGGGCGGTGTTTCAGCGCCGCTTTGGAAAATTTATGAAGCACCCCATGGTGGGCGCGGCCCGCTCCCTCTCCCTGGCCCAGCTCCAGGAGATGGCGGCGGTCTATCTCCCCCAGAAGACCATCCAGGACACCCTGCGGGAGCTGGAACAGCTTTAAGGCAGTTTGCCCCGCTCCCTGGGGAAAATTGTGCTCCAATTCTCCCTTGTTATGGGTTGTCATTTGCCATGTTTTAGGCTAAAATAGAATATCATTTTCAACTCACAGGAGGAGATGCCATGGACATCATCAGACAGGAGCGCCATGGCGTCTCCTTTTTTGCCTGCACCGATCCCGCCTGGGCTGGAGCGGCCCACGGCTTTTCCACCCGGCTGGGGGGCGTGTCCCCCGCGCCCATGGACAGCCTGAACCTGGGGGCCAACCGGGGGGACGATCCGGCCAATGTCCGGGAAAACTTTTCTCGGTTCTGCGCCGCCATTGGCACGGACCCCAACGCCCTGGTGAAAAACCACCAGATCCACAGCAATCAGGTCCGTTCGGTCACCAAGGCGGACGTGATGGACTGCCCCGAGGCCCCCGGCGTCTACGAGGCGGACGGCCTGATGACTGTGGAACCCGGGGTGTGCCTGACCATCTTCTCCGGGGACTGCATCCCCATCCTGCTCTACGACCCGGTCCGCCGGTGTATTGCCGCCGCCCACGCCGGGTGGCGGGGGACCGCCGCACGGATCGCCGCCTGGACGGCGGCGGCCATGGTCCACAACCACGGCTGTCAGGCCAGACACATCCTGGCCGCCATCGGACCGGGCATCGGTCCATGCTGCTTCGAGACCCACGCCGACGTCCCCGACGGCCTGCGCTCCGGACTGGGGGAGGGGGCGGAGTCCTTCATCCGTCCCCTGGCCAAGGAGGGAAAATTCTCCGTGGATCTGAAGGGGGCCAACGCCAGATGTCTGGAGCAGGCCGGCCTCCGTCGGGAGCACATCGCCATTTGCCCCGCCTGCACCGCCTGTGAGCTGGACACCTTCTGGTCCCACCGGGTCCAGGGAGGACAGCGGGGCAGCATGGCCGCCATGATCCAACTGCTGTGACGAGGATCTGCCTATGAAAAGACTGTTTACCGCCCTTCTGTCTGCCGCGCTGCTGCTGTCCCTCGCCGCCTGCGGCGGCACCGGCTCCTCCGGGAGCGCCAGCTCCGGCTCTGCCGCCGCTTCCAGCGCAAGCCTGGAGGAGACGCCCCCCGCCGAGCCCCTCCCCTTCACCCTGGCCTGGTATCCCGAGTTCAGCCTCCACCCCACCCTGGCCGCCAACCGGGCCAACCTGACCCTGGCCCCTCTGCTCTACGAGAGCCTGTTCACGGTGGACGCCGCCTTCCAGGCCCAGCCGGTGCTGTGTCAGAGCTATACCGTCAGCGAGGACAAGCTGGTGTGGACCTTCACCCTTCGCGCCGGGATCACCTTCTCCGACGGCACCCCTCTCACCGCCCAGGAGGCGGCGGACGCCCTCAACCTGGCCCGCTCCGCCGGGAGCCGGTACCAGGAGCGGCTGAGCGACGTGACCGCCGTCACCCCCTCGGAGGCAAACCCCTATCAGTTCACCATCACCCTCCGCAGGGCCAACGGCGCTCTGCCCCTGCGGCTGGACATCCCCATCGCCCTGGGCCGGGAGGACCGCCCCGCCGGAACCGGCCCCTACGTGCTGGCCGAAGACGAGCGCGCCCTCACCGCCCGAAACGGTTGGTGGCAGAGCGAAAAATCCATGCCGGTCTCCACCATCCTTCTGCGGGCCGTCACCAAGAGCGACGAGCTGATCTACGCCTTTGACGCGGGGGAAATTTCCCTGGTGGATGTGGACCTGATGGCCACCAACGCCATGGGCTACGGCGGCAACTACCAGACCTGGGACTACTGCACCACCGACTTCCTCTACCTGGGCTTCAACACCCGCAGCGGGATCTTCCGCTCCGCCGACGCCCGCCGGGCCGTTTGGCTGGCGGTGGACCGGGATACCATCGCCACCACCATCTATACCAACCACGCCATCTCCACCCTGCTCCCCGTCCACCCGGCCAGCGAGCTGTACCAGCTGGGGGAGTCGCCGCTCACCTACGATCCGGAGTCTCTGGCTCTCCTGATGGAGGAGCTGCGGCTGACGGACAGCGAACTGGTGTTTGTGGTGAACAGCGAGAATGTGGCAAAATCCTCTGCCGCCCAGCTGATCGTCTACCAGCTGAACGCCGCCGGGTTCCAGGTGGACCTGCGCCAGCTGTCCTTTGAGGACTACACCGCCGCCCTCAAGCAAGGGAACTTCGACCTGTACATGGCCGAGACGGTGTTTACCGCCGATTTTGACCTGGGACCTCTGCTGTCCTCTGGCGGCGCGCTGAATTACGGCGGCTGGTGGACGGAGGGCTCGGACCAGCTGTTTCAGTCCCCGCTGGGGGCCGCAGAGGACAAGGCCGCCTGCGGTGCGGAGCTGTTTGACCTGCTCCACACGCAGGCTCCGATTGTCCCCATCCTGTTTAAGAACGGCTCGGTTCTCACCCAGTGGGGCCAGCTGTCCGATCTGCTCCCCGTGCGGGGAAACGTATTTTACGCGATGGAACATTGGGTTTTAAAATAGAAAATGGAGGAGAAGGACTATGAGTGTTTACCGCTGCTATTCCGAAAAAAAGCCAAAATTTGACGTGGAGAGCACCGCTCTGCTGGATCAGCTGAGGGGACAGCTGGGCATTGACAATCTGGAGGACCTGTCCATCCTCCACCGTTACGACGTGGAAGGCATCTCCCAGGAGGTCTTTGAACGGGCCAAGGGCATCGTCTTCTCCGAACCGCAAGTGGATAACGTCTGCAATGAGGACCTTTCCTTTGCCCGCGTCCCGCATTACATGCTGGCCGTGGAGGCCCTGCCCGGTCAGTTCGACCAGCGGGCGGACTCGGCGGCCCAGTGTATCCAGCTCATGGCCGGGGTGGACCGGCCCCTGGTAGCCAGCGCCACGGTCTACCTTTTCTATACCATAGAGGGTTCCCTGTCCCAGGAGGACCAGGAGAAGATCAAAAAGTACCTCATCAACCCGGTGGAGAGCCGGGAGGCGTCCCTGGACAAGCCGGATACCCTGGTCCGGGAGCACGCCACCCCCGACCACGTGGACAGGGCAGAGGGCTTCACCGCCATGGACGAACCGGCCCTGTCCGCCCTGCTGGACAAGCTGGGGCTGGCCATGGACATCGACGATTTGAAATTCCTCCAGACCTACTTCCGGGACGAGGAAAAACGGGACCCCACCATCACTGAGGTCCGGGTGGTAGACACCTACTGGTCCGACCACTGCCGCCACACCACCTTCTCCACCCACCTGGACGAAATTCAGATCGACGACCCCGACGTGAAGGCCGCCTACGAGCGGTATCTGGCCGCCCGGGTGGAGGTCTACGGCGAAGAGAAGGCCGCCCAGCGGCCCCAGACCCTGATGGACATCGCCACCATCGGCACAAAAGTCCTGAAAAAGCGGGGCCTGCTCCCCGAGCTGGACGAGAGCGAGGAGATCAACGCCTGCTCCATCCACGTCCCCGCTGAGGTGGACGGCAAAATCCAGGACTGGCTGCTCATGTTCAAGAACGAGACCCACAACCACCCCACCGAGATCGAGCCCTTCGGCGGCGCGGCCACCTGCATCGGCGGCTGCATCCGGGACC
>CAJUAW010000017.1:10219-30932 GCA_910584605.1 uncultured Oscillospiraceae bacterium | reverse complement strand
GCGAGGCCCGGATCGCCTCCCTGATGGCGATGGAGCAGCCGGACAGCCCCGCCGTTCAGCACAAGGCCGTGGAGATGTATCAGAAGGTAGAAAAGCCCTTTGAGGTCTATCCCGGCATGAGCTCCACCATTCTGGACTACCAGAACATCATGGGTTTTCTGGTACTGCTGTTCTGCGTGGTGATCGCCGCCCCGGTATTCTCCGCCGATTATCAATCTGGTGCGGATGATATTCTGCGCTGTACCCAAAATGGCCGGGCCAGGCTGGGGATTGCCAAGTTGCTGGCCGCCTTGTTCATTAGCGGGGCCGCCTTTGTAATCTGCGCCGTTGTGCATGTTCTGGTGGTCAATAGCCTGTTCGGCTGGGAGTGTACCAAGACCTCCATCCAGATGCTCTACTCCATCGTGACCCTGACCGACATGAATATCGGGGAGCTCCAGCGCCTGTTTGCCGTGGCCGGTCTGCTCTCGGTGCTGGCGTCTGTCAGCTTCACCCTGTTTCTCTCATCCAAATGCAGGAGTACCGTGGCGTCCCTGGCCTCCGGGCTGGTGTTCTGCATCGCGCCGGTAGTGCTCTCCATGACTGTGCCGGGGGCGCTGTCCACCTGGCTGTGCAGCATCCTGCCTGCCAGCGGCACCAGTATCCAGGCCAGTATCCTTTATGCCATCACCGATTTTAAGTTTTTGAGTCTGGGCGGGCTGGCGGTCTGGACGCCCTATGCCATGATCGGGGCCTGTATCATTGAGATACCGCTGTTCGCGTTCCTGGCGGTGCGCTCCTATTGCCGGCATACCGTAAACTGAACTATTCCCCTTTGAATGAAAACGCCACTCGGGTAAATACCCCAGACATTTTAAGAAAAAATTTTTGAAATGTCCGTCCGGTGTAACAATTCAACCGATTTTTATACCGAATTTTGAGAGTGCTCGGACATTTCTGTGACATTTGGGGTTTACAATACTCTCACCAGTAAAGTCATTGACGAAATACTATGGGGGGTACTGATATGCGCATCCTAATACTTGAAATGGGTGAGTCAGAGGAATCTATCCTACAGGATATCTTCAGCCTGCTATCCGGGAAAGTAAAATTTCAATTTATGGAATTGTCTGGGTCAGCAGAGCCCTGCAAAAATCTGGAGACATCTATATTGACCGTCTCTGATCTGGAGATTCATGTAAGGGAGCAGACTGTTTACAAAGCTGGTGTCCTTATTCCCATGAGCCACTACGAGTTTTTCACCCTCTGCTACTTGGCAAAACACCCTGGCTGGGTGTTTACCAAGCGGCAGATCTATGAGGCGGTCTGGCAGGAAGCGGATGGTGACAGCGATGCCGCCGTCACCAATGTTATCAGTCAAATCCGAAAGAAACTGAATCCAGATGACCCCACGCACGGCTGTATCAGGACGGTGGTGAACAGCGGTTACAAATTTGTGGCTTGATTCATTTAGGCGAGTTATAGCCAGCAAATAAAAATTGGAAAGACTGAGCACCTGACATCTATCGGGCAGCTCAGTCTTTCTACGTTTGTATGCACAAATATTTTTACCTTGGCACGTCAGTTACCTCCACTGTATCTGGATTGATATAGATGATCTCCAGCCCCTTTTCCCGCGCATACGCCGTTACCTGAAACGATCCGGTTTCCTGCTCCCTGTGCTCCTCGCTCACAGCTACAAGGTACTGCGCGTGGTCCACCAGATAACGGTTCTGGCTGATATAACTCTCCCGGCAGTCTTCTGTGCCGGTGGTTAGATGCTCCACGCTGTGTCGGACCAGATATTCCAGCCGCTTTCTGCTCCGAACGTCCCACTTAGCGTCATGGCCGGGAAATGGCAGTACCACGACCAATTCCAAATCTTCATATCCAGGTTCCTCTTTCAGCTTCAGCAGCAGCTCGCCGGCCCAGAGATTTACCCCAATAGCCCCGCCGATATAGAACCGGCGGACACCCCGTTTGCGATATAACCTCCGGAACTGCCGCAGCATAGCCTTTTTGATTTTCCGACACAATGAATTATCTTCCTTATATCCAAATTTGAACCGGGTTGGCTTGGGCCCGGCGACAGCGCATGATTCCATAATCAGACCTCCTTTGCAATTCCTCTATTCTAATACTAAAGTTTATAATATTCTACTTTGTTCTGTTAATAATTTGTAACAAAGTTGATATGATAAAACTAAAGTAGGGGAGTGGAGGGACAAATGGATACAAAGCTGTTGGAAATAGGACACCGGCTCTGTGCCCAGCGAAAGAAAAAGGGCTTGACACAGGACGCTCTGGCTGAAAAGGCCAATGTCTCCGCACAGACAATTTCACATGCCGAATTAGGCAAGAAGGCCATGCGGGCAGATACCATTATCGGAGTCTGCCGTGTGTTGGAGATCAGTGCGGACTATTTGCTGTTCGGAAACACGCCTCCTATTGATTTTTCCGCCCTGAACCAGAAAATATCCCAGCTATCTCCGGAGCAGCATTGTTGCCTGGGAGATATTATCAACAGTTTCATAACCGCAGTTGCGCTCAATGAAGAATGAGGCATGACCAGCTGTATTTCCAGCCTGTCATGCCTCATTTTATTGTTTACGGAAAGCGTCCAGGGTTTGCAGAATAGCCGCCTTGTCCGCATCTTCCGCAGGATTGCGCGTGTCGGGCAGTGAACTGTCTGGCTCCTCCCAAGGGATGACCGCTTCTCCTGGTTCCTGGCCGCCCTGCCGTAAAGCTGAAGGAGCGGCTGTTTGCTGCTGGGCAAGGACATGGCGGACGATGCGCTCAATCTCTGTGCTATCCACCGCCGCCGCGCTCCGTATATCCGGTGTTTCAGGACAGTGAACATAGTGCAGGATCGCGCTGGTGAGAAATTGTGCCTTATAGCGCCCCTGCTGGTTCAGGAGGTCGATCACGGCCTTCTGCTGGGGGTCTGCCATGTTGAACCGTACTGTAAATTTACCGGGGTCTTTCTTCTCGAAGGCCGACATTACCATCACCTGCCATTCACCGTGTACTGATACAGTTTCTCAAAGCCTTTGGCGTTGGCCTGGATGTCATCAACGAACAGAGCTTTCCCAACCTTGCCCGACGCCTCAATCTGACGGCGCAGACGGATAGAGCCGCCGCCGACAAAGACCACAACGCCGGATTTCAGCTCCAGCCCCCGCTCCCGCAGCGTACTGAACAGGTCGTTGATGAAGTCCTGGGCCTGCTGCTCCACAGCACTTGCCACAGCAGGCGGAACGTGCCCCACCTTTCCCTCCAGAATGGCGTCGATCTCACTTTCCTCCAGGAGAATATCCTGATCCGAACTGATTCTTGAAATGACTTTGTTGTAAAAGGAAATGATGCCATTCTCCAGGGAATCGCAGACAGACAGATCCCCAGCCCCATTCTGTATCCGCAGATAGTCGGCCGTAAAGCCACCCAAGTCCAGGATAAGGGCTTTGGGAATCGTGCGGATAGAACTGAGAATCGTCGAGGCGGCGGCATAGGACTGAGGGAAGCACAGCGCCTTTTCGACATAGATAGAATAGGTTCGGCCCCTGAACTCAAATTTGACAGCGCCCCGGTTGGTGAAGTATCCGGTAAACGCCTCGCACTGTGCGCCGTAGTGGGCTGGGGGCAGTCCTACCGCCAACTGGATGCGGATGATGTTTTGAGAGTAGCCGCCTACAGCCTCAATTTCATAGGCAATGGCAAACAGCGTCAAAATCCAGAATCGGTCGTCCTCCGTTTTGTCCCGGTGATAGGGGATGCGTTTCTCAGAAAGAGTATAGTATTTCCCCTGGTATTTCAGCGTCTCGCCGCCAAAGGGCGGTACGTCGCTCTCCTGCAAGCCGGATGTAAACGGAGCGTGATGCAGGACTTTGATCAGCTTATTCCCATGATCCACGGATATTAACATAGACTTTCGCCTCCTTATACTACTCTTATACGATTCGGATGCGTATAACTTCAACAGCTTTTATAGGGTTTTCCAAAATGAAATCAGGTATCCGCCGCCGATTAAGCGATAGATACCTGATTGATGATAGACCTGCTGCTTTTGGCGCTTAACTGTCGCCTTCATTAAGAATATCAATCATCTGTCTTGGAGTGACCACAAACGGCCTGATTGGGAAATGCTTCTGATTGCCGGTAACGAGATATGCTTCTTCATCGCTTTCATTTCGCTTTTCCATGGTCACTGCATAAAATACAACATCCTTGGGGTCTGGAATATACGCATCCACTGGCCCGGCGTCAACGAACAGCGCCCGTCGAACCAGCCCATCAATCGCAACACGGATGTCACGATGGTCAAATTTGAATTTCCGGCGGCTCAATACTTCTTCGTATTCATCCAGAATTTCGCTGTTCAGGAGCGGCATGATCCTTCCGCTCAGTGCCTCTTCCAAAATAACTCCCGGAATAGATTCCGGCTTCATCAGCGCGGATACGAGTACGTTGGTATCTATGACAACGTAATATTTCATTCGTGCTCCTCACTGGCGGCGGCCCTTTCGGCCCTCGCGGCAGAAATCTCGGCGTTGATCTCTTCTAGTGTCATATCAGCGGTTCCGTTCTCTTTGGCCGCTTCACCAAGGCTATACATGGCTCTTACAGCCCTGTCTGCTTTGTAATCCCTCCTTGGAAGGGTCATGCTGAACGGGATACCATTCTGAATCACAGTCCGCTTCAAGAACATTCTGATTGCCGTGGAGAGGTCAATGCCCAAGTCCTCATAGATAGCGGCCGCCTGAGCCTTCAATTCATCGTCTACTCTGACCTGCATAACAGATGTCGCCATATCAATTCCTCCTTCATCAATTCAAACTTTATCTATACTACAATTATACTACGTTGTGCTTTGAATGTCAACAAAAAGGGGGCCGCCAAAAAGTGACGGCCCCCGATGCTATTTTATCCGGCGCGCAGCAGCTCCATTGCCTCATCATACTCCATGATACGGGTGTCCTGAGCGAGCTTGCTGTCAAAGGACAGCGGCTCCCCAGCGTCGGAATATGCGCAGGCACCGTCGATCAGCACAGCAGCACCCAATTCGTGCAAATAGAGGTACACATTCCCCTTCCTGTCGATGTAGTGGGATCTTCCGCCGCCCATCTCATGACTTCCCATCATCAGGCGGGCGTTGTCTGACAGCTCCATCAACGGCTTTGGTTCCTTCCGGGAGCTGAACCGCATATTCCATAAGGTCAGCTCCTCGCCCCAAAAGCCTCCGGTCGAGGGACTGGAGTACAACCCCCTGTAAGCAAACCGCTCTGTGCTGGTCAGAACGATTTCCCGAACCCGGGAAATGTTCTCTTCCATCTGATCCAGCCGCACATACTCATGCTGGCGGTGTTCGTTGTAGTAGCCAGCACTGATATTGACCGCGGCAACATCAAGGTGTGGGGCCACAATGGAGATGTCGCTGAAACTTCCCCTGGCCTCCCCGAAACCGAAACTACAGATGAACCTGATAAATTCCCGGTTATTGCAGCTGTAGAATACCGCGTCGTTCCCGCCATGCCGGTCCAGCTCCACCAGGTAATTGACCTCCGGGCGGATGCTGGAGCGTTCAAATTTCCGGGCGCCCTGGCCTCCAATTTCCTCGTCCTCACAGAACAGGACGTGGCACTTGGCCTCCTGCAAAATCCGCAGGATCATGTAGACCCCGGCCCTGTCATCCCCGCCGATGCCCTCCGGAGACATCATCACACGGCCATCCTCGGAGTAGCAGATATGCTGCACCAACTGGCGGTGAACGGTGTCCATGTGGGCGATCAGCATGACCGGCAGTTCGCCGGAGGCGTAGAGATACCCCTTTCGGGATTTGGGCTTATAACCCAGCGCCTTCAGTTCACCCACCAGAGCCTCTTTCAAGTTGCCCTGGGAAAGCTGGAAGATCTGCTCAAACTCCAAGGTGTGGAGCTGACCCTGTAAAACCTGTTGACCCATTTTTGTACCTCCTATCACGCGGCGGCTGCCACGGCGTATTCCACATGCGGGCAAAAGCGCCCGGCGTTAATGATCTGGCAGATTTCCCGGCTGCTGCACAGGCCGCAGGTTCCTGTTGCAGATGTGTGACAGTGTTCGCACAGACGGACAATGCGCCCGCTCCTGTTGATAGCCTGATGTATCTCAGCGCCTCGTATCCAGGAGCCGCACATCTCACATCGCGTTACGCAGTTCCGGCAGAAAAAGGCGTCTTCCATGTAGTGGGCCTCGTCAGTCGGAACAACACGCCCACACTCCTTGCAGACGACAACAGACTTGCAGGAACTACATTTCAAGGAGTTGGAATAGTCATGCGGCTGCCCGCAGCAGGTACATAGCGACCGGCTGCCAATTACAATCTTTTGCTCTGGTGTTGTTCCATTCAAAAGTGAAACCACGCCATAGCTGTATTCGTAATCTGGATAATGCAAAGAATGCTTTGCAGTCTCCAAAAGTGCCCTGGTTTCCTCCTGCTTACTCTTCACGCTCCATAAATTGGGAGCGCCAAGACACCGAGCGACCGCACCTTGTACGAGGTTGCGGTACAGCTTCCGAACATTATCCTCATTGTGTGGATAAAGTCTGGACTGAAGGAGAAGCCCATCTTTATAGCAGAAAATTTGCCTTGTCAGACGGGGAGCATGGTAGAAATCTGCTTTGATGTCATCATCCACGGTGAAAAAGATCATGCTGACACCATCGCACATATAGGACTGGCACCCGGCACGGTAGCCGCCGCCATTCAGACGATGGCAGGATTGCCAGGAATTTTTCTGGCTGGACATCTCCAAAAAATCGCAGGGATGGACAGACAAAATTCCAGTCTTGGGAATCTGGACCGGATTCAAGGAGTCCGCCAGCCGGGCGAAAATCGCATTGTAGGGTTTGACCATCACCGTGGTGGGATTGTCTCCATGCTCACCCTGTATCCGCTCTACCTGGTACTGATCCAGGCCGAACTTACAGCAGAGCCGGTTGATGATCCGGCTGGCCTTTTGACCCTCGGCGCACTTGATATGGCCTCGCGTCCGGATGGTATCCAGCCGGCCCGCGTCGGGAACTGTGGCATAATCCGCTGTGGCTGCATTCAGCGCAGCCTGGAAATCCGATAATTCGCTGTCTCCCAAGCCTGCATCGTTGGCAAGCATCATCATCTCAAACTTGTTCTCGTCCACGGAATTGTGGTCGATCTCCCGGCTTTCGGAGAAATCAAAGACGATAGCCAGCTCCTGCTCATTCCAGTTGGGATGCCGGCGCAGCAGCTCTACCAGGGGAGTCTTGTTCTCCCGCCAGGCAGCCAGATTGGCGGCCACACCCTCCGGGCTGAAGGGGAGGCGGTACTGGTACATCACGTCATAAAAAGCAGCTGTCAAAGAATCCATTTCAAGTATCCTTTCTAATTCATTGTTTGGTCCTCGTCTCTGCTTTTTGCTGCCAGCAGAGCGAGCATTTGCTTCTCGTAGTTCAAAATCTGCTCCATAGTCAGCCATTCAGGCTTTCCATCCTCCGGAAAACTGTTCCACAGGGCCTTCATGTATCCAATCTGGCCTGCCACATTTCCGGCCCACAGAAACTTTTCACATCCATACCCATATCCGAGAAAATAACCGCAGTCCATACGCATCCGATCCAGCAACATATACCGGAATCGGTCATCCCAGCCCTGTTCCTGGATATATTGTTCATACTGGTTTATGGTCATCACACCTCCATCTGATAGAAATATTTTGAGAGAGCGGGAGGGAAACGCACTGTTCCCTCCTGCTCCATACTCACCTATACCCCGGCCATCTCGAAGAACTGCGCCGGCGTCAGCACAGTCACACCGAGGGAACGGGCCTTCTCCAGCTTGCTCCCGGCGTTCTCTCCGCAGACCAGATAGTGAGTCTTGCTGCTCACCGAACTGCCCGCATGAGCGCCCAGAGCTTCGATCTTCGCGTTGATTTCTCCCCGGGTGTAAGGCTCCACCTTGCCAGTGACCACAACGGTCTTGCCTACAAAGGGATTGTCTTTCACCGCAGCGGTTTCCGGGGCGGCGGGCGGCACAATATGTACCAGCTCCCGCAGGTCCAGCCAAATATCCCAGTTTTGCTCCTCCTGGAACCACTGATAGATATTTTTATGAAGAACCTCTCCGAAATCCGGCAGCTGCGTAAAGTCAAAGCTGCTGCAAACAGCTTCCTCAAATTCCTCCAGGCTGCTGTGGAACTGCTGGGCCAACGTGCGGCTGGCGGTGTTCCCGATCATGGGGATGTCCATGGCAATCAGATACCGCTCAAAGGTAGTCTCCCGGCTGCGCTGGATGGCTTCCCGCAAACGCTGCCAGGACTTCTCTCCGAAGCCCTCCATCTGCACAATGTCCGCCTGATGCTCATTCAAGCGGTAAATGTCCATCGGACTGTGAATCCAGCCCCTGCCAACCAACCGCTCCAGCGTCGCGTCAGACAGCCCTTCAATGTCCATTGCCTTCTGACCGGCGAAGTGGGAAAACTTCCGCAGGCGGCGGGTCTCACAGGCAGGATTGTCGCAGAACAGCGTCTTGGTGCCGTTGTTCTCATGGATACGGGTGGCCTGGCCGCAGCAGGGACATTGATCGGGAATGGCCTGTTCCATACAGAAGCCGCCCCGGTCCAGATTTTCCTCCACATGGGGGATAATCATGTTCCGCTTGGACACCAGCACCCGGTTCCCTGGCATCAGCTCCAGGCCCTCAATAAAGGAGAGGTTATGCAGGCTGGCCCGGGAAACGGTACAGCCGTCGATCTCCACCGGCTCAAAGACCGCTACCGGGGCAATCTCCCCCGTGCGGCTGGGCGTCCATTCAATACACTGGAGCCTGGTTTCAAACAGGTCATCCTCAAATTTGAACGCAAGGCCGTCCTTGTAATGGTGGCCGGTGCGCCCGCAGGTCTTGGAGTAGGCGATGTCGTTATAGGTCATCACGACCCCATCAATCGGAATGTCATTGTCCTCGGCGTACTTCCGCAACAGTTGAATGCCATCGTCAATCTCTTCCTGCTTCAGCGGCCGGTTGGCGACCATAAACTTGCAGAGATTGAACCCAAGCGCCGGCAGATAGTACAGCTTGTCCGATTTGCGCTCCTTCCCCGGGAAGCCCTCCAGCACATTGAAGGGCATAAACGTGACACGGCGCTCCCTACAGTCGGCGGCATCCAGCAGCCGGACGGAACCAGCGGCCAGATTGCGCCCGTTTTTATACGGCTTGCCTGTGCTGTCCAGCAGGGACGCTTTCAGCGCCTCAAAATCACTGGGGCGAATGAATGCCTCGCCTGTGACCACCAGACGGCTTTTATAGGGGATCTGCGTAGGAATACCCGTGATGCCGCAGGCATTGTGGGTAATGATTTCGCCCTCGTTGCCATCGCCCCGAGTAGCCGCCTCCACCAGAACACCGCTCTCATAGGTCAGTTTGACCGTCAGGCCGTCCAGCTTCAGCATCAGCATAATCAGCTGGCTGCCCATAAACGACACCAATTCCGAGCTGCTTTTCGTTTTGTCCAATGAGAGCAGGGGAACGATGTGGATGGTCTTCTCCAGCTTGCTGACCGCCGGCCAGCCTACCGTCTGGGTGGGCGAGTTTGCCATCTGCACCCCGGTAGCCTGCTCCAGCTCCCTCAGCTTATCAAAGAGCCGGTCATATACCTCGTCGCTCACGGTGGGCGCGTTCAGGTTATAATACTCATGCCGGTACTGATTGAGCAGAGTGTTCAGCTCCTGCTGCTGCGCAATTTTCGATTGCTCCATAATGCTGCCTCCTCAATAATTCTTGTATTTCCCAAAGTTCAATTCGTGGATAACTTCCGAGATCTTCTTATCATCATCCCAGCGCAGGTAGTAGCTGGGGCTTCCCGGGGCCTTGCGGATGGTGACCCGCACTTCACCGCTCTCCACCATAAACAGGATGGAGCGCCGCTGAGCGCAGACAATCGCCAAATTGCCAAGCTGCTTCATTTGCGTAGCCTCCTTCTGATTTAAGCCGCAATCCGCATTTCCCAATACAGATCGGCTTCTTCCAACGCTTCCACAGACACCACCGCGTTCGGGAGGAAATAGGGGGCCTCCCGGAATCTGTACCGCGCCTGAGAACCACCGCAGGTACGCAGCGCATAGCGCAGGCTCATAAAGATGTAGTTCTTCAAGGTCTTTCCGGCCTCGTTGTTGGGATCGTACAGCTCCACGGCCCGGATCAAGCGCACAGCGAGGGACTGGTACACATCGTCCCTGTCCAGGTGGGCCGCCTGAATTAAGGAGTAGTTCTGTTTGATCACGCTGTCGATGCACCAGAGATGCTCCTGCACTAAAGAATTGCGCTGGGTAATTGTTAAAATCATTTCACACAGTCCTTTCTTATTACGGCACTGGCGTACCCTGTGAAGGGTACACCAGCTCCGTTTTGTCTATGCTGCGGTTTCCATCAGGTCAGCGGTCAGTACATCGACCAAACGCTGACCGGCCAAATCGCCGGTATAGATGATGACATTATCTCGGCGCATCTGGTCAAATTCCTGTTCCCGGAGCACACGGCTGGCCGCCGCCTTTTTCCGGTCATCCTTGTTCAGTCGTTTCGCAACAACACGCTGCCACTCAACAAGAAACTTCTTCGCATCCTCAATGTCAGGTTCCTGTCGGTCAAATTTGGTGCGCTTCTGGCGAATTGTCCCATCCGGCTCAATCTCCAGCGTGTAGTAGGGCATATCAGGGTTAGATGCCCGCCGCAAAAAGAGGATGTACGACTCATGGGTCTGAATCCGATCCCAATAGCGGTCGGCCCCGCGGAGACAGTGGCAAAGTATGTCGCCCTCTACGATAATATCCAGCACTCCGTTAGGTGCGACCACGATATATTCTTCGTTGGCGTACTCATACTTGGCCTTGATTGCTTGACAGATACGGTCTACCTTGGGGAAATGCTTCAAGACTTCGGCTGCCTGTTTCTTCTTGTCCATCTGCTTGCAGCGCAGTACCAGTTCGTCATGACGCTGACGGAGCAGCTTGACCCGGTAGATGATCTCATCGCTGGTGTCGATTCCCAGTCGCTCCGCCATGGAGAGATAGTCCCGCCATGTAGTCAGCACCTGTTGGATCGGCTCCTGACTCTCCTCCACCTGACGGCGCAGGTAGTTGTAGATCTGAACGGCGGTCATTTTGTCCCAGATAAAATCCAAGCAGTCTCTGCTGATATCCTGCTTGCAGAACCAGTTGAGCACTTCATCAGGAATCGGCTTGCCACCTTGCTTTTCTATCTGTAGCCAGTACAGAAGATCAGTGCCCCCATTGCTGCGGCGCAGGCGCTCCAATCTCTGTTTGTCAAGTCCCAATGCTTTTGAGAGAGAGGTTGACTGCGGCGCTTTCATGAGGTCGTACATACAGTCAGAATTACACTCACATTCATCGGCCAACCGAAACAATTCGGCTTTCCACATCTGTTCAAGCTGTGGAATTTGCTTGCGTACCTTAAAATAGCTGTCCGGATTGGCGATCATGTGATGTCCATAGATCCATTCCAGCAATCCAGTGTGCTTTAAGATGGGGTTCAAGTGGGGCAGCGTCTTCCCATAGACTCGCCCTGGCTTGTCTCCATGAGTGTTGTAAATACAGTTGGCCCCCATCGGAGAATATGAGGGACTGCCTGCAATCCATCGCGTAGAAAACTGCTTGTAGGTTCCCCAGTAGTAGAAACGGCGAACCAGGTCGGTGTTATAGATTGTGCGCCAATGCTCTACGCAGTATATCTTTGGAGTTTTGAGATTTTCCTTCAGGTATCGCTTCCCGGCCCAAAACTCACGGACAACAAAACCGTCCGGCCGGGGCTGAATCAAATAGATACAAACTTCTTCAGTGTCCGTTCGCCAGCCCAGTTTGCCAATCGCTTTATAGGTGATTTCATGCCGGCAGCAGGGGCAGCGGCCCGTCTTGTTGTGGAGGGGTTTTCCCTTAATCGGTACATCCTTTTCGCAGTAGGTACAGTAGCCGGTTCTGGCCCCTCCACTCCGGTACTCATAGAAAATGTAATTCTGCGGAATGCCAACTTTACTTACCCAGCGGTCCCAGTCCTTGGGCAATGCCGGGGTCAGCGCCATATCCGCATCCCAGGCGTTAGTTTCTTTCTGGTACTGGCGTATCCGGGCTTCCTCCCGTAGCTTTTTCTGATAAGATAGGATTGCTTTATACCCCTTTTCATCAATAGAATTGAGGTAAGACGCCACCATTTTAGAATCCGCATTAGATACCCACACGTCGAACGTATGAGGCATTCGCGGCCACTCCAGACGATCCACCTTTGCTTTCGACCACTTATTATTGATGCGGTCATAGGTGATGAAGCGACCAGCATTGCGATCAATGTAGACCTCATAGGACGGCTGGCGGCCGTTGACACGCAAATTGTCAGGATAAAAAAGCGAGACCTTCAAAATCCCGTTCTCAATGCAACTGCGCATATAAAGCCAATACTTTTGTCGTATCTCCTCTCTAGGTCCCCAGTATGTATTGAACTTCACCTTTTTCGGAGTATCTTGTTTAGCAACCGAAATCATCCTGGAGGTGGCGTACAATTTTCGCATTGCGAGCAGTTCGCACTTTTCCATTGTTAGCCCACCATCCTTTCCTTCAAATTGATGTCATACCACGTATTGACTTTGATTTTTCTTCCATCCACGCGAACCAGAGCAATCTGAATGATTTTTCCGCTGTCTGGAGCTTCTTTTGCAAAGGCCAAAATGTCGTTTTTTTCACCAGAGGCAACAGGGTCGGCACCTCTGACAACTGCATAGCCCTTCCCAGCTTTGCCCTGGTCATGGCAGACATTCTTGTTCCACTTGCGATCCGGGTGATCTACCATATAGGCCAAGGCGTGGAGAAAAAACTGCTCCCGCTCCAGCTTTTTGATGATGGTTAGCTCCGTACAGGCAATTTTGGAGTCGTTCTCGTCCTCGTCGATGTCGCCGCCCGGCTGTACCAGGAAGTATTCCGAGTGCTCCATATCGCTGTAATAGGACAAGCAATCCAAAGGGTTCTCAGCACAGTGGAAACCATTATGGGCGCAGTTAGCCTCTGACGTTGTGTTCAGACCCATCACATACTGATATCCCAAGCAAATCAGGCCCGGATGAAATCCCTTGTAAGCGATCATCCTGCTTTTTCCTCCGGCATCACAAAACCGCCCAATGTAATCTGCTCAGAAACGGCAGATTTTTTAGGCTCAGCCTTTGTGGTCGCTGCCTTTTTGGGGGCTGGATCTTTTTTGGTCTTGGATTTTGCCTTGCCCTTGCCCGCAGACTTCGCAGTTTTGCCAGCATAAGGCTTGGGCACAAACTTCTCATCCTCTTCCTGATCTTCCTTGGCGTCAGGATCGTTGAAGTAATCCACCGCCCACTGGTAGCAGAGATCGTCCGGGACATCGCTGCCATAGACGCCGTTCTCAGGCTTGACATCGTTGTCTTTCATTTCCCGCTCGACGTACTCCCTGGCTTTGCGGTTGATATACCAGATGCAGTGAATCATGCTCTTGCGCGGGTGTCCAACACGGCGGGCGAAAGCCGGGTCCTCCAAACACTTCGTCTGGATGTATTCGGACACACAATCCTTCATGTTGCGGCGGGTGAGCCGTTCCGTGTCGGCACTCACGCGTTTCATAGAGGCAATCATCACCTCGTCGTCGCTCATAGCGGCCAGACGATCCAATTCTGCCTGCAAAGCAGCTTTTTTCTGCTGCTGCTTTGCCTCCCAATCCGCCTTGCGCTGGGCCTCGGCAGCTTCATGGGCCTGCCGCTTGGCATCTTCATCCTCTTTGCCGTCTGCTGTATCGTCGCTGGTCTCAGCCGCAGCAGAACCTTGGGGCACAGTCTGCTCGCCATCCGGTGCGCCATTGACCTGAATCAAGGCGTCGGGGGCAGTCTCCGGCTCCGTCTGCTGGTGCGGCTCCTCCTCGAAAGCGGGAGGTACAGTCTCTGCCGGTTCATCCCAGGCGGGCACCTCCGGCTCCGCAGGAACGGTAGGAACGATGTTCACAGAAGCCGGGTTGTTGCCATACTCCTGCTCCATGCTCATTTCAGAAAAAACTCCCATGGTAAAAATCCTCCTGTTTGATTTTAATAGCAAAGGGACACAGACCAGCCATAGGCCGGTACTGTGTCCCTTTTCTCATTTTGCTCAAATCGCATAGATCAGGGTGCTGAACGGATCAAAGCAATAGCACACCAAATCCGGGTATTGAGCAGACTGTCGTTGGATCTCCTGTTGGACGGCGAGAGCGGGGCCTTCATTGTAGGCCAGATCCCATCCATCCCAAAACATTGCGGTGAAATAGCGGTGCAGCGGGTGGTATTGAACCTCCACCCCCAGCGCATGGCAAAACGAACTCATTTCTTCCAGCTGTTCCGCTTTGCTTCTATGCGCCATGATTCTCTTCTGGCAGTGGTTTTGCCAGCTCAGCGGAAAATTGTACGGGGACAAAGCCTGACTGGTCACAATAGAAATAGCTCCTGTTTTTTTCGTCATACAGCTCCACCACGTCGGACATAGACAAACTGTGTCCCCGATAGCCCTCGGGGAAGGTATCGTTGCAGCGAATGAAAATGCGTTCCAGTACATCCTTGGGCTCCGCATCCTTAGCACAGAGAATCTCCCCGTCATAGACCAGCCGGTAATCTGCCGCCGGCGGCTGCTGATAACCGACCTTTCGCATTACCTCGATGCTTCGGAACGCAAAGGGATAGGTTTTGATCCCATCCAGATCCAACTGATAGACCCGGAACAACTGTAGCTGCTGTTCCATGTTTATGGTCACATCCTCCTTCCGTATCTCATTTTTCCTGTGCAGCGCCAGCTGCCAATCATCAATCCCCTTGTAGTTGGGATTCCAGACCAGCCGCCGGCATGTCATACCGTGTTTGACTGCCAGCTGGCAGACTTTCGACGCGCCCTTGCTGACCATATCGTTGCTGTACTTGTCCATATCCTCGGCTTCAATGATTTCCTCGGTGCCGTTCTTCCTTAAATACGCGAACAGTTCATCCAACCCAGCGGTATTGTTTGCCCCAATCATAGCGGCAAAGGAGCGGCCAGTCAGGGCGTGAACAATATCCGCTTTCAAAGCGCCCTCCGTCACGTAAACGATGCGGGAGCATGGATCGCCCACAAAATGGATTGGGCATTTCGATGTGGTTCCCATATTCTTACCTGTAGAGGACAGCGTGAGGTATTTTATCCCGGACTTTTCCGGCGGGTCATCCTTATCCCGAATGGGCTTGTCCAAACGGGTCTGGAGACCGCAGAGCAGTCCCTCCACGCTGCGAATAGGAATGAGAATCCCAGAGGTCCGCCGGTGGAACTTGATTGTCCATTTTCCGTAGTCGTCTATGTAGAAACCCGGGACACCTTGGACCCGGTATCCAAACTCCGCCAGCTGCCTTGCCAATATGCGGCAGAATTCCGGGGGAGGGGTGCTCTTGAAACCAAACTGGTCGATCTGAGCGTCTGTCAGCCCCCGCTTGCTGCGCAAATGTTCCCGATGGGCTGACGTCAAGGACAGAGCGGACATTATAGTAGTAAAGGTGCGGTGTATTTCCTGCTCGCTGGCACGTTCCGCTTGGGGCATCTCTTTATTAGGCCCAGCCGGACTGGGAGTGCTGTACGCCGAGGCAGCGCTCCCGGTCTGCAAGGCGTCGCAGATCTCCTTGTAGGCATCTGAATTGCTGATCCTGTAGACCTTTGCGTACAAAGCCAGCATCCCGCCGCCCTCACCGCAGTAGTTGCAGCGCCAGACATTCTTCGTCAGATTGAGGTTCATCTTCCCGCGGCGGTCACCGCAGATGGGGCAGTCCACATAGATGTGGCCGGACCCTTCCCTCCTAATGTTCAGACGGAGAAGGGAAGCAACGTCCATAATGGTAAAAGGAAAACCTGTCGCTTTGTAGTCCATAGGAATTAGCTCCTTCCATCAGTCCGGTGGGCAGGATATGAGTTAGCCGGCCTTCTGCATCTGACGGTAGTTCCAGAGCAGGGTCGCCCCGGCCTTCAAGATGTTGCTGGCATCCTGGCAGCCGACCATGTACCATCTCAGGCTGGTCGGGCGGCGGTCAAGGACCTGACCCAGCGTCCACCCCTTGCAGGTACCCAGCGGAACCAGAATGTCCCGGGCCTCATCCATCGTCATGCGCTCGCAGATCTCCTCCACGGTCATATCATCCGTGTAGCCGCTCTGGGCATCCGCTGCGTGATCGGCATTTTCGCCGTTTTCAGCCTCGGCATCCAGTTCGGTATGGGAAGTCATAGGCAGCACGGTCACATTCTCCGGAGCGGAGGGCATACCGACCCCGGTAACCTCTTCCTGGGAAGCTGGCGCTTCCTCAACGGGGGCAGCCTCCGCAGCTTCCACGGCCAGCAGTTCGTCGGCAGGTTCCTGATCTGAGGCCGGAACCACAGCCTCCTCCAGTGCGGTCTGCACAGGGGCGGCGGGTTCGTCAGCCACATTCGCTTCGGACGTTTCTGTGGGTTTCGGCTCTTCCACGGCCTTTTCCGCAGGCACAGCAGCCGGTTCAGAGGCATTCACAGGTTCCGCTTCCAATATCGGAGTTCCGGCAGAGGCCGTGGCCGTCGGATGCGTCTCCACCTGAGACAGCGGGACTTCAGAGCCAAATCCGTTGCCATCGGACACCTGTGCCACGTCACACAACTGGATGCCAAAGCCAGCGTTATCCAGCGCCTCATTCAGCGCCTCGTCCTGAGCTGCCCGGATATACAGGCCGCCGGGAACATTCCGGGCCATCTGCGTGGAGGTGAAGCTGGCGAGGAAGGAAGCGTTGTCCTCCTTGTTGGCGTAGAGCCGGGCCTCGAAGATCGCCATCTGGTCCGTGATCCGCAGGGGATTGAGGTACATCCGCCCGTTGGGGCAGGCCAGCCGGAACCAGAGCTTCTTGTAGCAGAGGTCCAGCTTCAGCACCTTTTCCCCGTCCCGGGTGACCGTGCGCAGGTACTTCAGCGGGTCAAACCCCGGCACCTTCCGCAGCTCCCTGGCGGCGGGAACGGTAGCGAGCATCGAATTCTTCTTCTCGTTCATTTGCGTAAACTCCTCTCATTAAAATAAACAAGAGATACCCATGCCATTTTCTGCATAGCGCATCCCTTTTTTAACCGGCATTTTTCAATTCACGTTTCGGCGTGGGTGTACGTGTTCGCGCACAGTGGTACAGGGTAATGCGTTCACCCAACAGGGTGTTGCGTTTCCCATTCCTGCTTTTGCGAATCGCCATATACAGTGCCTTCTTGTGTCCTACCAGAATCACCCGCCGCTTGGCACGGGTAATGCCCGTATAGAACAGATTCCTTGACAGCAAAATCTTGTGGGCTGGGAGCATGGGGATAATGACCAGATCGTACTCGCTGCCCTGGGCTTTGTGGATGGTGGAGGCGTAAGAGAGTTCCAGTTCTCCCAGGCTCTCCAGCGGATAGCCGGCAAAGCGGCCATCAAAATTGATGATGACTGTGCCGGAGCGGATGGCATACACCACCCCGATCTCACCGTTGAATACTCCCGTGGAGATTGGCTCATTGGCCCGGTCGTGCAGAATGATGTCGTAGTTATTCTTCACCTGCATCACCCTGTCGTGCAGCCGGAACAATTTCCCGCCAAATGTAACCTCGGGCTTGCCCGGTTCCGCCGGATTGACTTCCTCCCGGATGGCCTCGTTCAGCCCGTTGGCGGAAGCGGCGCCCTCCGAACGAAAGGGGGAGAGAATCTGTACCTGCTCCATGCCGGTATGTGCCAATTCGGTCCGGTAGACCTCGCGGATCAGCTCCGCAACCTCCTCCTGAGAGTCGGCTTGAATGAAGGCGAAGTCCCGGCCATAGTACAGGTCGCAATTACCCTCCCTGACAAATTTGGCATTGTAGGCGATCAGGCTGTCCTTGGCCTGACGGAAAATCTGGTCAAGCACCGTTACCGGCACCAGACCGCACTCAATCAGTTCTCGGAATACACTGCCTGCGCCCACGCTTTCCAGCTGGTCGGCGTCGCCTACCAGCAGCACCTTTGTCCCGGGCTTCAGCCGGGAAAATAACTGGTAGGCCAGCCACATATCCATCATGGAGCACTCGTCCACGATCAGGAGGTCAGCTTCCAGCTCCTGCTTCTTCTGCCATCCGGCGTCCTCACCGTGGAGGCCCAGGAGACTGTGCAGGGTCTGTGCGCTGTCCATTCCTGTGGTTTCCGCCATACGGCGGCTGGCCTTGCCGGTCGGCGCGCCCAGCTTGATGACGTTCTTGGGATAGAGCCGCTGGTATGCCTCGATCACAGCCTTCAAAATGGTACTCTTGCCGGTACCGGGGCCTCCGGTGATGATGGACAGGTTATGCTGAAACACCATCTCCACACCCTCGTACTGCTTGGGCGACAGCTGGATACCCAATCGGCCCCTGATTTGCTCCATGACGGGGGCAAGTCTGACCGGCTCCGGCACCTCCAGGAGCATCTGTACCACCTTGCAGGCGGTCTCGCTCTCCTGGGTGAACACATGGGGCAGATAGATGTTTCCCTTGTTGGCAACTATCACATTGTCCATAATCATTGCCTTCACCTCCTGCTCCACCTGCTGCCGGTTCAGGCGCAGGTCAAGCTGGGGGATTTTCTCGTTCAACAGTAAAAGAGCGTCCCTAACCAATGTATCCGCTTCCAGGTAGAGGTGGCCCTTCTCTGTGCGGGATTTCTCCAGCGTATAGAACAGCGCCCCCTGGACACGCATGGGGTCATGGAGGTCGCCGCCGGATTTCTGCACGATGGCGTCAACCCTCTTGAATCCGATGCCTGAAATTTGGCACAGCCGGAACGGGCTTTTCCGCAGCAGCTCCACACCGTCCGGGCCGAAATGCTCATAGATTTTCATGGCCGTGGTGGGGGTCGCCTTAAAGGGGGCCAGCAGGGTCATAATGTCACGCATGGCCTTGCTTTCTGCATAGCCAGCCTTGATTGCATCCAGCCGCTCCTCGGTGATACCCCGGATCTCCAGCAGCTTATCCGGCTGGTGCTCCAGAACATAGAGGGACTGAACGCCGAACCGCTGGATAATGGCGTCGGCTGTTTTCTCACCGATGCCTTTCAGCAGGCCGGAGGACAGATAGCCCCGGATGCCCTCAATGGTAGGGGGCACGATCTCATGTCACCTGTCCACCTGAAGCTGGCAGCCATACTTGCCCTTTGTCCACGTTCCCTCCAGCTCCATCTTGATGGAATCCGTCTGGGGCAGGTCATACCCGACAGCGGTAAACCGAATCAGATGGTCGCCAAAGGGGAAGGAAGTTCGGGCATCCTCCGGGATCATCAGGTCTGCGGTTTTCAGCCGCAGCACGCAGTATTTGCTGGTCTCGTTGTAAAATAATGTTTTGTCAAATGCCGCGACAATGCTCATAGTCATACCTCCTGGGGCTTACGCCGCTTTCGGCTCGGCCCGTTTCACATTGAACCGCCTGCTCTCGGAGACTGAGACATATTCCGTGTAGATCTCCGGGTGGCTCTCTTTCAGCCGCAACAGATTGTCCTTCAAAATGCTCTCCTTGTAGCTGGGATTAAATGTCACGGTATAGCTGCCGCTGGCGTCCTCATAGACAGCGGTGCAGCTGCTCCCCATGTCGGCTACAATCAGTGCCTTCATGCGGTCCATCTCGGCTTTGAGCCGGTTTGATTCCGTGTCCAGCCGTTTTTTCTCTGCTTGCAGCTCCAGGAACCGGAACATTTTCGCGGATTGGGGCGGTGTCAGCAGAGCAGGCGGAGCATCCTTTGAGGATGGCCCCATCAGCCGGCGCAGGCTCTCCAGGATCAATTCGCCATCGTCCTCAAAATAGGGCGGAGGCACTTGGGCCTGGACATTATTGAGCCAGAAATCCTCCTCCAGAGAGATCAGTTCCGATTCATAGTCCATGTCCCGGTCAATGTGCCGGATGATGACCTCTTCCTCGTTGTTTCCATAGAGGCAGCAGTAATAGACCCGGTTCAGGTTCATCACCGCCATGTAGTGCCGTCCCTGGGACTCGTAGTACACAGGAACAATCGGTTTTCCGTCGTACTCCCACTTGTCGCGGGCGTTGTAGTTGGTGGTCTTACACTCCAGGATGGCTGTGCTGCCGTCGGGCATTTCCACAAGGAAATCCAGATCGGCCAGCATCCAGGGGTGGGCCGGGTGCTGGAACATACACTTGCGCCGGTAGATTTTCAGCCCGGTCTTCTTCGCAAAGATGCGGGCTACCAAATCCTCCAGCAGAGTTCCGACCTCCATAGCGACCCAGTTCCCTTCATCGTCCTCGATAGGAAGGTTCCGCTTGTCGTAATAGAGATCCATCGCCGTCCGAAAAGGGGAGATCTCCAGGACAGACGCCGCATCACTGCCGCCAAGTCCCTGGCGGCGGTACGCGAGCCATTCTTCCCTTGACAGATCAGCCGTTTCCACCAGCACCAGCGGCTGATATTCAGCGGCCTGTGCCAAGTGCAGCAGCCTCCTTCCTGGGAACAGCGATCTTCGATGCCGTCTGCTGGTTCTTCCTGCGGCTGAGCCTCATGGAGCCCGCCGCACGCCTGGGATGACCTCCCGGTTTCCAGAATCTTCTGCGTTTCATAGCCTGTCTCCTTCCATAATTTGATATATCCTCAAAGCCTCTCGGCATTTGGGCAGAAAAAAAGCGAGAATGACCTGAAACTGAACGAGATCGGAAGAGCGTCGTGTAGGGA
>CAJUAW010000017.1:9102-10209 GCA_910584605.1 uncultured Oscillospiraceae bacterium | reverse complement strand
CCGATCTCCTGAAACTGAACGTCAGTTTTGTCCGTCGGGTGACGGGCATCGGTCATTCTCGCATAGGTGGGAAAATCCCCAGAAAAAGCAAAAAGCCAGCAGCTACCGGCCATTTAGGCGCAGTAATACCACTGGCAGCACATACAAACTTAACAATGTGTGCAATTCGGATTGCTCCGATCACCGGGCAAAGCCCAGCTATCCCCGAGGGGAGGCGCACAAAAATCAATTACACGGATAGCATACCACAAGATATAGAGATTGTCAACGCCAATCTTCTATATCTTGTTTTTCTTTTTCTTTGCAGAATATAGGCATTCTCAATCTGTTTATTTTCAGACGGGGAGAACCCCGCTTCATGCCCTGCCGCTCCCCAGCGGCAGACGGCGCACCTTGAAAAAGGGCTTTGCTATGTTGAAACATCGGCTGGGCTTCATACCCTGTCCCGGAGGTTATACAGGAGCGGCGGACAGTGTGCATTCCGCGCACCCGCCGCTGAAATGCCGCACAGCGGCTGCCTGACAATACGCGGTCTGGAGTGAGGGCGCAGGAAATGGGCCGGGACAGGTTATCACATAAACACGATCACACAATCAGCAAAAGATATCATGATGTTTCGCCGCAATCTAGTATATTTGGCAATCTGCTGGGAAATAGTAGAAACGGAAGGAGTGAGGAATATGGATATGCGTTCGGGGATTGATAGGAAAGGTATTGATAAGTCTTCCCTTCGTGATATTAGCGGTGTGAGTATTGATATGACGCTGCCGCAGCAAGAGCGTATCAAGAGCTATGTGGAACAGATCGGGAATCCATACTGTTACCTGGATGGCGATATTGTGGTCACAATCGGATACGCCGATACAGATGTCAGTTTACAGGATCGTTTGAAGTCCTATATTTCTAACTTAAAGTGAATATGGGAAAAAGCACCATCCCTTTTTCGATTGACAAATTGCCCTGAATATAGGATAATAACAGAGTCAATGGAGGTGGCTTGGTCAGCCGCCAGGGATAGGTACCGGAAACGAATTTCCTGATGATTCCATTAGGAGGTTTGACGATGGCACTATATCCAGAGAAAATATATCGTTCCATGGCATATTA
>CAJUAW010000017.1:0-9092 GCA_910584605.1 uncultured Oscillospiraceae bacterium | reverse complement strand
GCTCTCAAAGAATGATTATTCTACTCATGAGAGCGATAGTATTTCTAACCAGCGAAAGTTAATACAGAATTATGCCGCTACTCATGCTGATATTGAACTTGTGGGAGAGGCATATGATGATGGTTACACCGGGACGAACTATAATCGCCCCGGCTTTTGTGCTGTCATGGAGGCAATCGAATCTGGCAAAGCTGATTGTGTAATTGTGAAGGATCTCTCCAGATTAGGCAGAGAGTATATTGAGACTGGAAAGTATTTGGAGATGGTGTTTCCGGACAAGGGCGTGCGGTTTATCGCAATCAATGATGATGTGGACAGCGACCATCGCAGTCAAGGAGACGACATTTTGATTCCCGTCAAAAATATCATAAACGAATCTCAATGCCGGGAATTATCCAAAAAGCTCCGGGAGCAATTTCGACTGCAACGAAGTCAGGGCGAGTTCTTGGGCGCATTTGCAAGCTATGGATACCTTAAATCTGCTGAAGACCGGCACAAGTTGGTCATTGATGACTATGCCGCCGAGATTGTTCGCAGCATTTTTGCACTGAAAATGCAAGGCTATAGTCAACAGGCCATTGCTGACAATTTGAATCGCATGGGCGTTTTGCCGCCTTCTGAATACAAAAAGCAGTTGGGTCTGCGGTATCAAAGCGGTTTCAAATCGTCAAAGAGGGCAGAATGGACAGCCATGACTGTGCGGAAGATCCTTACAAATACAGTTTATGTTGGAGAGCTGGTGCAAGGAAAGCGCGGCACACCAAATTACAAAGTTAAGAAGATGCGGGAGAGAAAGCCGGAGGATTGGGTTGTAGTGGAGCACAACCATGAACCTATCATTGATATGCTGCTTTTTTCAGCCGTTCAGAAAATGATGCAGAGGGATACCCGGACTTCACCGGATCACAAGACAGTTCAAGTGCTTGCGGGACTGCTGTTTTGCCCTGACTGTAACCGTGCCATGTGCCGGCGTGTTGTTACGCGAGGTCAAAAAAAGTTTTACTACTATGTATGCTCCACCAACAAAAAGGGATGCGGATGCTCCAGCCACAGCATTTCTCAGGAAAAGCTGGAAATAGCGGTACTGCACGCAATTCAGGGGCAAATACAGAGCATCGTAGAGATGGATACGCTTTTAAAGCAGATTTCCTGCAATGAGTTATTGGCCGTAAAGCTGAAACGGTTGGATATACTGATTGCCCAGGCAGCGCAGGAATTAGAACGCTACGAGACATTTCGGATGAAACTGTACGAGGCTATGACAGACGGCCTTGTGGATCGTGAAGAATATCATCAGATGCGGAAGCGGTATACCCAGCAAATCGAGGTTTCAGAGCAGGCTCTACATGAATTGGAGCAGCGGCGCAAAGAGACTGAGGAGGAAGCGGCTCCGGACCGCACCTGGATGGAGCAGTTTTTACAGTATCAAAATATCACTGCGTTGGATCGCGAGGTCGTTGTTACACTGATTGATAGAATCTATGTCTACGAAAACAGGGAGGTGCATATTGACTTTAACTTCCGGGATGAAATGGCGGAAATCTATGATCTGCTGAACACAGCGAAGAAGGAGGCGGTATAAATGGCACGGAAGAGCAGATATACAGGCTCTGTCCAGGAAATCCCGGAAATCCGCCCTCATTGTATTGCCGCCATTTATCTTCGGCTTTCCGTGGAAGATGGGGACAGTCTTGAAAGCAACTCGATTGGGAATCAAAGGAAAATCTGTCTGGCCTTTCTGGAAAAGCACAGCGATTTTGAAATCGGCGCATTTTATGTGGATGATGGCTGCACAGGTATGAATTACAAGCGGCCTGGATTCCGGGCTATGTTTGCCGATTTAAGGGCTAAAAAGGTCAACTGCATCATTGTTAAGGATATTTCACGTTTGGGCCGCCACTATATCATGACCAGCGAGTATGTAGAAAAGGTATTCCCGGAGATGGGTGTCCGCCTAATCTGCATCAACGATGATTATGATAGTGAAGATACTCATTCCGACCGTGATGGCCTTTTGATGCCGTTCAGGCTCGTTATGAACGATACCTATGTAAAAGATACTGCACGAAGGATTCAAAGCAGCATCCACGCAAAAATGGACAGCGGAGAATACCTGCCATCTTCAGGAAGCGTTCCCTATGGGTATCGAAGGGCACCGGAAAAAGGTACATTTGAGATTGACGGGGAAACGGCCCCGGTTGTCCGGCGCATATTTGAAATGCGTGCGGAAGGTATGATGTTCAATACGATTGCAAAAGTGCTGAACCAGGAGGGGATACCCAGTCCGGGGAAAATCCGCTATGATCGCGGGCTTACGAAAGCGGAGAAATTCAAAAACGCGCTATGGCTTCGTGGGACAATCCGAAAACTTACGGGGGATGCCGTTTATATCGGCAGTCGAATCCACGGAAAGGTTGCCCGGGAGCGGCTGGGCGGTGATAAGAAAGCTCGTCCTAAAGAACTGTGGCAGATAATTCCTAACGCACATCCGCCCATCGTGACACAGGCGCTGTTTGACCAGGTTCAGGAAATCAATCAGGCGGAGTTAGAGCGTCGGGCCGCATATGACACGCTGGACAATCCAGATCCGGACTACCGTGATATTTTTCGTGGCAAAGTGTTCTGCGGAGAATGTGGAGCAAGAATGACTGCGGGAATCTTGGCTGGCAGGAAAACGACTCCAGTTTCAGTCTACTTTAATTGTAATCAATATCGGTACTCCAACCATAGCAGGTGCAGCAATCATTACATCCGGCAGGAAACTCTGATGGATACCCTGAGACATTTCCTCGACAAACAAGTGGAGATTGCAGTTGACATCGAACGATTGACTACAGAGATACGCAAAATGGAAAGTACGCCTGACAGCGTACAGAACCGTTTAGCAAGTTTCCGCAGTCAGCGTATGAACCTGGAGGCCAAGCAGGACCGGCTTTTAGAGGATGTGGCGATGGGTGTTCTTGACCGGGAGGAGTATATCCGAATCAAGGCACGATACCGCAGCGAACATTCCCTTTTGGAACAACAGGAACAGGAGGCTGTCCAAGAGTGCGAAAGAATAAAAGCCGCACTTGGAACGGCAGAGACCTGGCTGGCTGCAATCCGGTGTTATCGGGAGATACCGAAAATCGACCAGGAAATTGTAGATGTACTGGTGGATCGGATACTTGTATTCGAGGATAAAAGCATCCGGATTTCTACAACTTATGGCAATCCGTATGCGTTACTTGAAACGTGCCTGGACAGCGACGCTGGAGGTGCTGGCTATGCTGGATAGCGGGAAACTGAAGCTCATGTATCTTCGGCTCTCGAAAGAAGATGACGACATTGACGGAAAAGGGCAGGAGAGTTTTAGTATCGGCTCCCAAAGGCTTTTGATCCAGCAATATGTCGAATCGCACTCAGAGCTTGGGAAATACAGCGATTTTGAAGAGATCATTGATGACGGTTATTCTGGAACCAATTTTAACCGTCCCGGGGCGGCGCGCCTTTTGAAACTGGTAGAGGCAGAACAAGTTGGAACGATTATTGTCAAGGATCTCTCCCGGTTTGCCAGAAACTATCTCGAAGCGGGACATTTTCTGGAGTTTGTCTTTCCTGCGTATGATGTTCGGTTTATTTCCATCAACGACAACTATGACAGCCGTGCATACGGGGAGTCCACTGGGGGCCTGCAGCTGGCAGTCCGCAATTTAATCAATCAACTTTACAGCAAGGATATATCGAGGAAAATCAAAAGCACTGTCGATATGAAAAAGCTGAATGGAGAATACGTCTACGGAGCGGTTCCCTATGGGTACAGAAAAGGGGAGAAGAAAAACACAATTATAGTGGACCCCGAAGCGGCTGGGGTGGTGCAGAAAATTTTCCAATGGGCATCCGAGGGCATTACAGTGTCGCAAATTGCCCAACGTCTGAACACAGACGGGATTCAAACTCCCTCCATGTATCTGAAGAAGTTTCGTGGAAACTATCGGGTCAGCTTGTATTGGTCATTTGATTCTGTAAAGAATATTTTAATCAACCGAATTTATACAGGCGATACAGTTCCCTTCAAATCCCATGTAGTAAGAGTTGGAAGTGACCAAGTAAAGCTGCTGCCGGAGGATGAACAGCTTGTGATTCCTGACACACATGAGGCTATCATAAGCCGGGAAATGTTTTTCCAGTCCAGGAAAGTCATCAAGAGCAACGTGAAATCAAAGTCACAAGGTCCCTCCAGCCTGTTCTCCACTTATTTGAAATGCGGCTGCTGCGGAAACAAGCTGCAAAAAGGGCGCAAAAGCAATCAGACATTCCGATGCGCTACCGCGAGATATGCCCTGGATTCGGATTGTGCAAATGTGCATATACAAGAGAAACGTCTGGCAGAGGTTATACTTCGGGCGATTCAAAATCAATGCGATGTGGTGGACGCAAAGGTGCAGACCGCAAGGGCTGCGCGAAAAGGGGCCCTCTCGGAACAAACATCCCTTCAAAATGAATTGCAGAAGCAGAAGCGGAGAGTTGAAAAAAGCCAGACACAAGTGATGCGCGATTATGAAGCATACATCAGCGAAAATCTGACAAAGGAAGCGTTTCTGCAAAGAAAGGCGGCAGCCAAAGAAGTTGAAGCAGAGGCTGGCATACAGGTGGTATTGCTGACAAAGCAGCTGGAACAGTTAAGTGCTGAGGCGAAGTCCATCGAGTCAATGCTTCGGGCAACCGATCCGTTATGCAGGCACATCCATGTTCGGGAGTTGACACCGGAGTTGTTAAAGGAGTTTGTCCAGAGCATCACGGTATACCCGGGGGGTGTCATCAACATCATGTGGAATTACAGAGATTCGTACAGCATCCCGAATATGACGTGTGAGTAATAATAGGGACAACACAGTGAATGTACGATAAGTTCTGGTGGCGAAAACCATTGAAAACACACGATTTTGGGGAGTAATGCTTGATGTTGTCCCTATTATAAATCACTCGTTTTACTCAAACGGATTTTTGCAAAATCCCTGAAACCCTTGCAAATACACGGATTCAGAAAATTTCAAAAAATTTGTTGTCCCATATTGACATCACTCGTGTCCGGGAGCACGGCCTTCAGGAGCGCCGGCTGACCGCCCAGTTCCGGGTCCAGGTGGCGGACGAGGGGGCCGGCTATACGGCGGAGGACTACGTCAACGGGATCTGCGCCTTCCTGCAGCTGGGGGAGGCGGGATTTGATCCCGGTGTGTTTCAGAACCCGTCGCCGGACGCCTACTTTGGGGTGGTGGACTCCATCCATGCACTGTTTGAGTATGTAGACGGAAAGCGGCAGCATTATCCCTCCGCCCAGTGCCGGGTGCTGGCCGGGTATGCCAGACCTTGGGTCAGCAAGTACAAGCCGGGACACAGGCTGTACGCCCCCTTTGACTGGAAGGAGGACGGCGGGGGCCAGTGGAAATGGAACTCCACCCATGAAAGCTGGATCGCCCGGCCGGGGAGCGAGGATGAGATCGGCTCGATCCACGCGGTCCAGGGGGTGGACCTGGACTACGCGGGGGTTGTGGTCGCCCGGGACCTGACGGTCTGCGGGGGTGTGGTGGCGGCGGCGCGGGAGCATTACTATGACGTGAACGGCACGCCGCCCAAAGGGAGCTTCACCCTTGAGGAGCTGAGCGAGTATATTCGGCAGATCTATTACGTGCTCCTGACCCGGGCCATCCGGGGGGTGCGGGTGTATTTTGAGGACCCGGCGGTGAAGCAGCATTTTATGCAGGTGGCCGGACTGAAGTGAGCCGGCGCGGGAAATGGACGGGCAGACCGGCCCTGATTTGGTACAATGCAGTATATCAAATTGGGGAGGACCGCATATGAGAGAGATTACCTACGGTTACGTCCGGGTGTCCACCCGGGACCAGAATGAGACACGTCAGCTGGACGCAATGCGGGAGTTCGGCGTGGCGGAGGAACACATCATCGTGGAAAAGCAGTCCGGAAAGGACTTCAAGCGGCCCAGCTACCAGCGGCTGATGCAGAGCCTGCGTCCGGGGGACGTGCTGGTCGTGAAGAGCATCGACCGGCTGGGCCGGAACTACGCGGAAATCCTGGAGCAGTGGGGGATGATCACCAAACAGCTGGAGGCCGCCATCGTGGTGCTGGACATGCCTCTGCTGGACACCCGGAGGGGCCGCGACCTGACCGGTACCCTGATCGCAGACATTGTGCTTCAGCTGCTCAGCTACGTGGCCCAGACCGAACGGGAAAACATCCGCCAGCGCCAGGCGGAGGGCATCGCCGCCGCGCGCCTGCGGGGGACCCAGTTCGGCCGCAGGCCCATGGAAATGCCGGAACGCTTCTCCGAGCTGGCCCAGCAGTGGATCGACGGCCAGGTCTCCTCCCGGAAGGCCGCGTCCCAGCTGGGCATCTCCTACCAGACCTTCCTCCGTAAAGTGAAACAATTGCGCGCTCAATCAGGATAAAAAACTGTATCCCTGCCAAAACCGGCGGGGATACAGCTTTTTTTATGCCTTTTCTGTTACAAAAACTATACTTTCGGTAGCAAAAAATAATTGCGTAAAAAAGTTTTTAAAAAAGCTAAAGTTTTCCGGATTACGTCCGATATAGATTTCAGAATCACTTGTCACACAAAGTATAGTTTGAGTAACAGAGAGGAGGACCAGCTATGGCATACGCTTCCGATGAGCGGGAACTCAGCCGGGAGGAGCTTCAGGCAAAGCTGCAGAGACTGGCCAGGGAAATTTCCTCCGACCTGGCCGCCCTGGAGAGCGTGCAGAGCAAGGAGCTGCTCAGCGACTTCGTCTCCCAGCTGTTCCTCTCCGCCGCCGACCAGAGCCGCCGGGAGGGCCGCCGCCAGAAGCAGGCGGAGGGCATCGCCGCCGCCAAAGCCAAGGGCGTCCGGTTCGGACGGCCCGCCGCCCCCCTGCCGGACAACTTCGACCAGCTCCGCCAAGCCTGGCGCAGCGGCCAGATGTCCCTCCAGCAGGCGGCCAGCGCCTGCGGCATGGCCAAGGCCACCTTTTACAACGCCGCCCTCCGCCGGGAAGAGGCCCAGGACCCCGCCGTTTGACCTTCGGTTTCACCCGGTTTCGCGAACCGGTTGAAATATAGTCCCGCACCGCCCGACGGCAGTCCGGCCGGATACCGGAGGGAGGCGCTCCACCCAAAATGCCGGAGCATGGATGTACCGGCATGAGTTTGATCCGATTGGACAAACATTTTATTGAAAGGAAGCTTTAAAATGAGGATTCAACACAACATCGCGGCGATGAACGCCTACCGCAACTACAACCTGAACACTTCCGCCGTCACCAAGAACCTGGAGAAGCTGTCCTCCGGCTACAAGATCAACCGCGCCGGCGACGACGCCGCCGGTCTGGCCATTTCCGAGAAGATGCGCGCTCAGATCTCCGGTCTGGAAGCCGCCTCCAAGAACGTCAAGGACGGCATCTCCCTGGTGAAGACCGCTGAGGGCGCGATGCAGGAGGTCCAGGACATGCTCAACCGCATGGTCACCCTGGCCACCCAGTCCGCCAACGGCACCTACGACAACGAGACCGACCGTGCCGCCCTCCAGCAGGAGGTCGACCAGCTGAACTCCGAAATCGACCGTATCGCGGACTCCGCCAACTTCAACGGCATCAAGCTGCTGGACGGCTCCCTGGACGCTAACGGCCGCCGGGCCACCACCACCACTCAGATTAATGACATGGTGATGAGCAGCAACTCCTTCGGTATAGCTGCTGATGGGACAACAGCCCTCAAGAATACCGAAGGCGGCCTGGATTTGACTGGTGTTAATTTTGGTTCCACGGCTACAGAACTCTATGCTAGTGACAAGAGTATCCGCTACCATAAGGACGCTGCTGTAGGCGGAAAGACCGCTTTCACTATTAACCTGGACGGTACCACCAACGGCAACTTCACCGCAGGCAAGAGCATCTCTGGCCTGGTCCTCGGTTTGGACGGCAACTATACGACAGACGCTAGTGCAACAGGTGCCACGAACAATGCCCTGTACTTGAAGACTGATGGGACGCGCGTCACATACGACGTGACCGCTGACAAAGACGGTATTACCTCCCAGAACATTGCTCAGTCTATCATGGAAACCATCGAGAAGAACGGCGGCAAGGTATACCTCAAGGTTGGTACTGGCACGACTGCAGGTGCCGCCGATGAAGCAACGTTCATTGAGTACAATGTTACCTTGGAAGATGGCGATAAGCTGCGCTTTGAGATGAGCGATAAGGGCTACAATGATGCTGCGACCGTTGCTCAGAGGAATGGAAATACCACTAACTATTTCCAGGGCAACTACAATGTGGGCCTGAACTACAAGCCTACTGTTAGTGCGCCCACTGCTGGTTCGCTTGAGGAGACATTTACCAACTATGTGAACGGCGAGACTACCCACCCCGCCACCGATAACATCAACGAAGGCACCACTCCCGCCGGCACCATCTATGCTGAGGCTTTGATTCGCTTCCAGGCCGCTACTCCGACCAATACGAATAAGAATGATGGATACAATGACATTACCAAGTTCTTCGCAGACGGTGCGGGTGTGAAGCTGGGCGATGACTACTACGTCTTTGCCAAGAGCGATGAAGTGTTCAATGGTGAGTACGCCGACAATGTCCATGTAGTGGACATCCGCGGCCTGGATAAGCTGGGCACTACTGCCAATGGTGCGGGGGATGATTTGCGCAAGGCTCTGGACCGTTTGTCCGTGGCCGCAAAGGACAACGAGATGTTCGACGTTCAGGTGGTCAAGGGTGGCGAAGCTCTGATCATCACCGAGCGCACCACCTATACCGGTGATGCCAACCTGACCGAGACTGACAACGGCCTTGAGCACCAGATTCAGAAGTTTGACAGTGTTACCTCCAACACCGTTGTAGAGAAGGAAGCTGGCAATGCTCTGACCCTGCAGATTGGCGACACCTCTGAGGAGTTCAACCAGCTGAAGGTCAACATCGGTGATGTCCATGCCACTGCTCTGGGTGTCGCTGGCCTCAGCATTGCCGACCAGGAGAGCGCCGGTGCTGCAATCAACACCATCCGGAGCGCGATCAACCAGGTTTCCAGCATCCGCGGCACTCTGG
>CAJUAW010000016.1 GCA_910584605.1 uncultured Oscillospiraceae bacterium | reverse complement strand
TGGCCTTGTCCCGGTTCTGGAACTGGCTGCGCTCCTGCTGGCACTCCACCACCGTTCCGGTGGGCCTGTGGATCAGCCGGACAGCCGAGGAGGTCTTGTTCACGTGCTGTCCCCCCGCCCCTGAGGAGCGAAACACCTGCATCTCGATATCGGCGGGGTTGAGCTGAACGTCCGCCGTCTCCATTTCGGGCAGGACGGCCACCGTGACCGTGGAGGTGTGGACCCGCCCACCAGACTCGGTCTCGGGCACCCGCTGGACCCGGTGGACGCCGCTCTCAAACTTGAATCGGGACCAGGCGCCGTCCCCCTCAACGGTAAAGACAATCTCCTTCACGCCGCCCAGCTCCGTCTCATTGGCGGAGTCCACCGCAGTATGCCACCGTTTGGACTCGGCATACATGGAGTACATCCGGTACAGGGAGTGGGCAAACAGGGCCGCCTCCTCCCCGCCCACTCCGGCGCGGATCTCTACAATCACGTTTTTCCCGTCGTTGGGGTCTTTTGGCAGAAGCAGGATCTGCAGCTCACGCTCCAGCCGGGGCAGCTCCTCCAGCGTCCGCTGATACTCCTCCTGGGCCAGCTCCTTCAGCTCCGGGTCGGACATCATCTCCTCCGCCTGCGCCTTGGCGTCCAGGGTGCGCCGGTAGGTGCGGAAGGTATCCACCAGCGGCTGGAGCTCGGCCTGCTCCTTGTTCAGCCGGGCCACCAGGTCCGGGTCACCGTAGGTCTCCGACGCCCCCAGCCGGGCCTCAATCTGACTGTAGTTCGCCTCAATCGTAATCAGCTTGTCCAGCATGGACAGCCCTCCTTCGTATGCGGTATGCGCATTCATTCTGCCGCCGCACAGGCGGCGGCAGGCTCTCTTCGCAGCGGGGACTCCGCCCGCAGGGCTGAGCCCCTTCTACCGGTCGAACACAAAGGATTTCACCAGGGCCAGCGGCTCCCGGATATACATTTTCAGCCGGGAGACCACATGGCTGGAGGGGGCGGCCAGGGTGGACACGTTCTCATATCCCGCCCGTCCGGCCAGCAGTTTGGCCCGGGTGAGGTGGAAGCCGTTGGAGACGATGATCACGCCATCCTTTATGTCGATGCCCGCCTCCGCCAGGTGCTGGGCGGACCAGCGCAGGTTCTGGTTTGTGTTGTGGGACTGGCTCTCCAAAATGATATTCTCCCGGCTGAAGCCGTGTTCCGCCAGGTAATCGGCCATGCCCTGGGCCTCGGAGGTGGGCTCGTTCTCCCCCTGCCCTCCGGAGACCACCACCGTCATATCCGGGTGGTCCTGCAGGTATTCCAGAGCCTTGTCCAGCCGGTCCTGCAGCATGACAGAGGGACCCCAGTCGTGGAGCTGGCAGCCCAGGATCACCATGACCTTGGGGTCGCCCCGGACCTCGTCCCGCGCACCGCTGAGCACCAGGCTCAGCAGGGCGCCGAAGACCATCGCCCCAAGCAGGACAAGGGCCAGAAACGCCTTGAGCCACAGGGCAAACCGCTTTCCCTTGTAGCTGGCCACCTCCACCTTGGGCCGTCTGTGAATTTTCTGCATCATCCCCGCGCCTCCTCCAGGTCTGCCGCCAACCGCTCCCAGACGGCATACAGATGGGCCAGCTCGTCCTCCAGGGCCTCCCGCTGTTCATACAGCTCCTGGAGCTTCAAATAGTCCGCCGACGCCTCCTGGATGGCCTGCTCCAGATCAAACATCTGCTCCTCGGCGGCGGCCACCGCCCGCTCGGCGGCGTTGACCTCCTTCTCCAGGTTTTTGGTGCCGCCGGAACGTTTGGGCTTGTCCTTCTTCTCCGGCGGCGGAGGGGGAGCGGCGGCTTCCGCCAGCCTGCCCCGCTCCTTCGCCGTTTGAAATTCCTGATAGGTCCCCCGGAAATCGGTGATCGTTCCCTGCTCCAGCATCCAGATGCGGGTGGCGAAGCGGTCGATGAAGTACCGGTCGTGGGAAACGAAGAGCAGATTGCCCTCGTACTCCTCCACCGCCTCCTCGATCCACTCCCGGCTTTGGATGTCCAGATGGTTGGTGGGCTCGTCCAGGATCAGCAGGTTGATCTTGCTGTCCATGAGCATGCACAGCCGCAGCCGGGACTGCTCCCCGCCGGACAGGGCGGACACTGGCTTGAAGACGTCCTCCCCCCGGAACTTGAAGGCGGCCAGCCGGTCCCGGGCAGTCTGGGCGGTGCAGTCCAGCTCATAGAGCATGGTGTTCACCAAGTCGCGCTCCGGGTGGTCAAAGTGAATGATCTGCGGCAGATAGCCCACCTTTACCGTCGGTCCCTTCCTCAGCTTTCCGCCGTCCGGCTCCTCCTCCCCCATGAGGATCTTGATCAGGGTGGACTTGCCGGTTCCGTTGTCCCCCAGCAGGGCGATGCGCTCGCCGCCCGCCACCTCCAGGTTGACATGGTCGAACAGGGTCCGTCCGCCAAAGCCCTTGGACAGGTTTTTGATGGACAGCACCTCGTCCCCTCGGAACTCCCGCTCGCCAAAGCGGACGGACATCTTGCGGTCCTTTTTGGGCTTGTCCGTCTGACGGATACGCTCGATGCGCTTTTCCATGGACTGGGCCCGCTTGAAGATCTTGTCGTTGCCCGAGTAGGCCCAGATGCGCAGCTGCTCGGCGGCCTTCTCCAGCTGCTGGATCTTGGCCTGCTCCTTCTCGTACTGGCGCAGCTTCTCCTCGTACCGCCGCTCCTTCTCCACGGCATAAAAGCTGTAGTTCCCGGCGTAAAACTCCGCTTTTCCCGCCTGGATCTCCACCACCCGTTTGACCACCTTGTCCAAAAACCAGCGGTCGTGGGAGACGGCCAGGACGGTGCCCTTGAATTTTTCCAAATACTCCTCCAGCCACTCGGTGGCCCGCAGGTCCAGGTGGTTGGTGGGCTCGTCCAGCAGAAGGATGTCGGTGTCCTCCAGGATGAGCCGGGCCAGGTTGACTCGGGTCTTCTCCCCGCCGGACAGCTGGTCAAAGAGCCGCTCCCGCATATCCTGGGGGATGGACAGGCCGCTGCACACCTTATTCTTGTTGGTGTCCGTCTCATAGCCGCCGCCGGTCTGGAAGGCGGCAGACAGCTTGTCGTACCTGGACAGTACAGCGGGATCGCTCTCCCCCTTCTCCATCCGTTGGGACAGGGCGGCCATCTCCTCCTCCATCCGATGGAGGGGCTCAAAGGCGGTGTCCAGCACATCCTCCACGGTGTAGCCCGCCGGGTAGACGGGGATCTGGGAGATCAGTCCCAGCCGCCGGTTGGGGGCAATGACCACCTCCCCCTCGTCGGGGTGGACCACGCCGGTGAGGATGCGCAGCAGGGTGGTCTTGCCGCAGCCGTTTGGGCCCAACAGCCCCACCCGCTCGCCGGAATCCACCTGGAAGGTAAGCCCGTCCAGTATTTTTTTGCCGACCTCAAACTCTTTTACAAGGCCGGATACTGCGATATCAATCATTGCTTGGGTCCTCGCTTGTCTTCAATCGTTTCTTATGGTACAATCTCTCTCGAAATCAAATGGAAATGAGGGATTTTCTATGGAGGCGATCCGCTGGGAACGGAATGAGCTCTATCTGTTGGACCAGACCCGTCTGCCCGGCTCGGAATACTGGCTGCGCTATACCAACTACCGGGATGCGGCTCAGGCCATCCGGACCATGGTGGTCCGGGGCGCGCCTGCCATCGGCGTGGCGGCGGCCTACGCGATGGTGCTGGCCGCCCAGGAATATGCCGGTGCGGCGGACTTCACGGGGAGCATGACTCAGGCCAAGCAGACGCTGGCCGGCAGCCGCCCCACAGCGGTCAATCTGTTCTGGGCGCTGGACCGGATGGAGCGGTGCTGGCTCGCCTGCGGGCCTGACCTGCTCCGCCTGGAGGAGGAGGCCCGGACCATCCACCTGGAGGATATCCAGATGAACGCCGCCCTGAGCAAAGCGGGCGCGGAGCTGGTGCCCTGTCAGGCCAGAATCCTCACCCACTGCAACGCCGGAGCACTGGCCACCGGCGGCTGGGGCACCGCTCTTGGGGTCATCCGCACGGCCCATGCCCAGGGAAAGGTCTCCATGGTATACGCAGACGAGACCCGTCCTCTGCTCCAGGGCGCCCGGCTCACCGCCTACGAGCTGGTGAACGACCGCATCCCTGTCACCCTCATCTGCGACGGCATGGCCGGGTATCTGATGGCTCAGGGGTGCGTCGATCTGGTGGTGGTGGGCTGTGACCGCATGGCCGCCAACGGGGATTTCGCCAACAAGATTGGCACCTACTCCCTGGCCGTGCTGGCCAAGCACCACGGCATCCCCTTCTACACCGCTCTGCCCTCCTCCACCATCGACCGGTCGCTCCCGGACGGGAGCCGCATCCCGGTGGAGCAGCGGGACGGCGGAGAGGTCACCTCCTTCGCGGGGGTCCAGACCGGCCCCGCCGGGGTGCGGACCTGGAACCCCTCCTTTGACGTGACTCCCCACGAATTGCTCACCGCCGCCATCACCGAGCGGGGCGTTCTCAGGCCCCCCTTTGATCAAAGTCTGGCCAGATTATTTCAAGAGGCATAAACGCCTCCCTCACACCTCTTCTGTCAGCGCCAGCAGCCTGGCGGTCAGCTCCTCCAGCTTCATGCCCCGGGACGCTTTCACCAGTACGGTGCAGTCCGGCCCGACCACCTGGGGCAGTACCGCCATGGCATCCTCCCGGGTGTGGCAGTGGATCACCTGAGCGACGCCCGCCTCCCGGGCGCCCTCAGCGATGTGCCGGGCCAGGCTGCCCACCGCCACCAGACAGTCGACGCCCGCAGTCCCCAAATATTCCCCCACCCCGCTGTGGAGCGCGGGGGCAAAGGGACCCAGCTCCAGCATGTCGCCCAGGACGGCCACCTTCCGGCTGCCCCGGCTGTCCGCCAACGCGCTGATGGCCGCCCGCATGGACTGGGGATTGGCATTGTAGGTGTCGTCCAGAATGGTGATGCCGGAACTCCGCCGCAGCACATTCATCCGCATCCGGGTGGGGACAAACTGGCTCAGGCCCTCCTCGATCTGGTCGGGCGTCAGGCCGAACCG
Organism: uncultured Oscillospiraceae bacterium; assembly: GCA_910584605.1. Classification (GTDB taxonomy): domain Bacteria; phylum Bacillota; class Clostridia; order Oscillospirales; family Oscillospiraceae; genus Lawsonibacter. The sequence continues at coordinate 25,927 of CAJUAW010000016.1, read as the reverse complement.
CTCCCCCGCCGCCGCCGCGATGAGGGCAGGATAGATCATGTGCTCCCCCAACGCGGGGATTCTCACATCCCGGTCCATGTGCGGAGTGGTCAGGCGGCAGTGGATGTGGCTGACGCCGTCGCCGCCGGTCACCTGGGCCCGGTAGTCGCACCCCTCCCCCTGCCCGCAGAAGACAGCGGGAACAGGAACGTTCCCCTTCAGCGAAGCCAACAGAGGGTCGTCCCCATTGAGGATCAGCAGGCCGTCCCCCTTCACATGGGGCAGCAGCTCGCACTTGGCCCGGAAAATATTCTCCCGGCTGCCCAGACGCTCGATGTGGGCGTCGCCAATATTCGTGATGATCCCCACATCGGGCCTGACGATACCGGCCAGATAGTCGATCTCGCCAAATTTGTCCATCCCCATCTCCAGCACCGCGATCTGATGGCTGGAGTTCAGCTCCAGCAGGGTCAGCGGCAGACCTATGTTGTTATTGTGGTTGCCCTCCGTCTTGAGCACCTTGTATCGGACGCCCAGAACGGCGGCCAGCATATCCTTGGCGGTGGTCTTGCCCACGCTGCCGGTCACGCCGATCAGAGGGATTGCAAACCGGTTTTTATGCCAAACGGCCAGGTCCCGGAGGGCCTGCTGGGTGTCCTCCACCTTCACATAGAACTTTCCCGGCAGGCAGCTGTCCCGCTCCAGGGCGGTGATGCAGCCGGCGGCGCCCCCCTCCAGGGCGGAGTTGATATAGGCGTGGCCGTCGAAGCGTTCCCCCACCAGCGGGAGGAACAGGGTGCCGGGATGGATGGACCGGCTGTCCGTCTCTACCTTGGAGATGGGAGTATCCAACCGGTCAAAGCTTCCCAGCAGGCGGCCGTGTACCGCCTCCAGCAGCTGAGCCAAGGTGATGGGTTCCATTACAGTCTCTCCTTCCGGGCCTCCATGGAAATTTGAATGATGGTCTCACAGAGCTTACCGTAGTCCATGCCCACTGCGGCGGCCTCCTGGGGCACCAGACTGGTGGGCGTCATGCCGGGCAGGGTGTTGATCTCCAGAAAATAGGGGACGCCCTCCTGGGTGACGATAAAGTCCGCCCGGGCGTAAACCGACAGGCCAATGGTATGGAACACCGCCAGCGCCGCATCGCCGACGGCCTTCTCCCACTCCTTGGGGATGCGGGAGGGACACACCTCCGTTGCCGCGCCGGGTTGGTACTTGTTGGCGTAGTCGTAGAAGCCCTCTCTGGGGATGATCTCGATGGAGGGCAGAGCCCTGCCGCCCAGCACCGCCACCTGAATCTCCCGGCCTTTGATGTACTCTTCAATGACCGTGCGGCCGCCCAGCTTGACGCTCTCCTCCAGGGCCTTTTTCAGCTCCCCTTTGCTTTTCGCAATGTACACCCCGATGGAGGAGCCGCTGGCAATGGGCTTCACCACCACCGGAAGCCTGGTGCGCTCCACCAGCTCCTCCAGGGTCTCCCTGGTGACGGTAACCGTCTCCCACCGGGGGGTTTTCACCTGGTTCGCCACCAGACGCTTGGTCAGGTCCTTATCCATGGCGATGGCGGAACCCAGACAGCCCGAGCCGGTGTAGGGCACGCCCAGCAGATCCAGAGCGGCCTGGATGCGGCCATCCTCGCCGCAGGCGCCGTGGAGGGCCAGGAACACGACCTCCGCCCTGGCGCACATCTCAAAGACGCCGGGACCGATGGCGGAGGGACCGCCGCCCCGCCGGGTCTTTACCTCCTCCAGATCAGGGGCCTCCCGGGCCACCCGCTTGAAGGACTCCGGAATGGGGGCGACATACAGGTTTTCCCCGGACAGCGCGCCGTCCAGACCGTAAAACAGGTCCATCAGCGCCACCTGATGCCCCCGCTCCCGCAGGGCCTGGCAGACCATGGCCCCAGAGGACAGCGACACATTGCGTTCCGGGCTGAGTCCGCCCGCCAATACTAACACTTTCATAGCATAATACCTCACTTCATGATACGCGGCGGCCGCTTCTTTGGCCCTGCCCCCGCGCGATGGGCAGACCAATCACATTTTATCATTAGTAAGATATTCTAACACATCCCTCTCTAATACTCAACCCGAAGATGAAATTTTTTCCCTCTTTTGTTTGACATCCTCCCCATTTTCCTGTATGATAATCGGGCAAGTAAGCTGGACAGCCGCGCAAACGGGGCGAAAGGCCCGTCTGTGAGGAAAGTCCGGGCTCCGCAGGGCAAGGATAACGGGTAACACCCGCCGGGGGCGACCCTAGGACAAGTGCAACAGAGATATACCGCCGCATCCTTCCTCACAAGGGATCGGTGCGGTAAGGGTGGAAAGGCGAGGTAAGAGCTCACCCGATGGCGTGTAAAAGCGTCCATCGCTGTAAACTCTATCCGGAGCAACGCCGTGGAGGGACATACAGGCCGGCCCGGCCGTCCCGGGGAGGCGGCTAGAGCGCGTTGGCAACGGCGCGTCGAGATAGATGGCTGTCTTAAAAGACAGAACCCGGCTTACAGGCTTACTGCACCAGAAAACCGCCGTCCCATTTGGGACGGCGGTCCTGTTTATGCCTGAATGCTGATTTCCGGCGCGGGAGCCGGTTCCGCCGAGGCGGCGGCATACTGCTGAACGGCCGCGTCCACGGCGGTCTGGGTCTGAGCGGTCAGCTGCTCCATCTGGGCGCGCATCTCCTGCTTAGAGGCGGCGATATGGTCCTGCATGCGGTTATCCACCGCCGCTTCCCGCAGATACCCAGACTCCCGGATGATCCGCATGGTCTGCTTGCTCTTCAGCTGGTGGCGCAGGCGCTTGGCCTCTCGGGTGCGCTTCTCCTTCTCCAGCTTGGCCTGACGCTTGGCGGTCAGCTTCTCCTGATTGAGCTCCCGCTTCTTCTTCCCCGCCCGGTTCACCGCCTTTTGCAGTTGGTTGATGGCAGCCTGAATCCGGTCTGCGTTGTCGCTGTCGCTGCGCTTGGCGGCGCTGAGCTGGGCGATCTGCCGCCGGGCATAGCCGGAGGCGGCGTCCACATCCCCTGCAGTCCTGGCCCGGGCCAGCTTGGAGTAGGCCAGAATGGCGGCATCGCCATAGCGCCGGCTGCTCTTGGGGAGCTGGAACATCTTCTCCCGCTCCGCCACCTTCTCCTGGGCCTCCTTCATCATGTCGGCCAGGGTCGGCTGGCTCTCCTGCTCCTCCCGGAGCGCATCCGCCAGCGGCTTCTGTTCCTCCTGGACGGCGGCGGCCTGACCAGACGCAGCCGGTTTCGGATAATACGCGCTCGCACCGACACCAGAAACACTCATGCCGCTCACAGAACTCCCCTCCTCATTTCATATGTATTGATATCGACCAAAACAGGGAGGGAAATAAGAGCATTTTTGGAAATATTTTTCAGGCCGTCCTCTCACGGGGCAGCTCGATTTTCTGGATCAAGCCGATGATCTGGCCAGACAGGACCACCGTCAGCACAGACCAGCCGATGCGCCGCAGCGGGATATAGCTGACAGACAGCGCCAGCACGGAAAAGTCAGACAGCAGATAGACCCACTGGATATCCCAATGCGTCACATGGGAGACGCACATGGCTAGGGCATCATCCCCGCCGGTGGCCCCTCCCACCCGGACACACACCCCTGCTCCCACGCCCACAAACACCGCGCCCAACAACGACGCCGCCAGGGGCATCTCCGCCAGCTGAGGCCACAGGGGCGGGAACTGCTCAAACACCTTGTAGGCCGCGGAAAAGCCCAGCGACGCCAGGGCGGAGTAACCGATAAACTCCCGTCCCAGCAGCTTCCAGCCCATGGCGTAGCACAAGGCGTTCATGATAAAGCCGGACACCGCCGGAGAGATTTTCAGCCAGTGCTCCAGCAGCAGCGTCATGCCCAGCACGCCCCCCTCTGTCACCCCAGAGAAGGAGTGGACATGGTATAGCCCGAAGGCCAGAAACGCACTGCTCAGCGCCGCCATCATGCAGGATATCGGTTTCAGCTTCAATTCATAACAATCCTCATTTCTGCTTTGATAAAAAAGACCGCCGTCCAGTCGGGCAACGGTCTGTGTTCTTACTCCTGGTCCCAGTTGTGGTAGACGTTCTGCACGTCGTCGTTCTCCTCCAGGAAGTCAATCAGCTTTTCCATGTTTTTGATGTCAGTCTCGTCGGTGAGCTTGACGTAGTTCTGGGGCACCATCTGCACTCCGGCCTCCAGGAAGGTGTAGCCCTTGGCCTCCAGGGCCTCGGTGACGGCGGTGAAGGAATCCGGATCGGTGTAGACCTCAAAGACCTCGCCGTCGGCCTGCATGTCGTCGGCCCCGGCATCCAGCGCATCCATCATGACGGTGTCCTCGTCCAGGTCCTCCGACTCAATGACAATGACGCCCTTTTTATCAAAGGACCAGGACACACAGCCGGTGGCCCCCAGGCCCTTTCCGTATTTATCCAGCAGGTGGCGGACCTCGGGCGCGGTACGGTTGCGGTTGTCCGTGAGGGCCTCCACGATGACCGCCACGCCGTTGGGGCCGTAGCCCTCATAGACCACATTCTCAAAACTGTCGGTGTTGCCGGAACCCAGCGCCTTGTCGATGGTGCGCTTGATGTTGTCGTTGGGCATATTGGCCGCCTTGGCCTTGGCGATGACGGTGGCCAGACGGGAGTTGTTGGCCGGATCGCCGCTGCCGCCGGTCTTTACCGCCACGATCATCTCACGGGCGATCTTGGTAAAAATCTGGGAGCGCTTGGCGTCCGCCGCCCCCTTGGTTTTTTGTATGTTGTGCCACTTGGAATGTCCGGACATGAAAATGTTCCCCCTCTTGTGTAATAAGCGGTGGTATTATATCACTGTTTTGTCCTGTTTGCAACCCTTGGAGCGCATTTTTTAGCCCAGCGTCGCTACGGCCTCCTCGATGGCCGTCTCCTCGGCCTGCATGGCCTTAAGGGTCATATCCAGCAGCTTGTCCAGCTCCCAGCCCAGCAGCTCCGCTCCGTTGGCGATTACATCTCGGGAGCAGCCGGCGGCGAATTTCTTGTCCTTGAACTTCTTCTTCAGGGATTTCAGCTCCATATCCGCCACGCTCCTGGAGGGCCGCATCAGGGCCGCCGCACCGATCAGGCCGGTGAGCTCGTCGCTGGCGTAGAGCACCTTCTCCATCTCGTGCTCCGGCTTGATGTCCACCCGCAGGCCCCAGCCGTGGCTGGCGGTGGCCCGGATGACGGCTTCCTCCACTCCGGCCTCCCGCATCAGCTCCTGGGACTTCTCGCAGTGCTCCTCGGGCCACATCTCAAAGTCCAGGTCGTGGAGCAGACCCACAATGGACCAGAAGTCCGCCTCCTCCCCATAGCCCAGCTCCCGGGCGTACCAGCCCATGACATGCTCCACCGTGATGGCGTGGCGCAGATGGAACGGCTCTTTGTTGTATTTGGTCAGCAGGTCCCATGCCTGCCCGCGGTTCATCGACATAACGAATTCCTCCTGGTGATAAAATAAAGAGGATGGAACAACCATCCTCTTATTATGGGCACAAACTGGCAGTTTTGTCAATAGGCCACCACGATCCCGCCGTCGTAGGCGTAGACGCTGGTGATGCCGCCGGCCTCGGTGATGATGATGTGGGCAAATTTGCACTTGGCCTCCACCATGGCCTTTACCTGAAAGGCCCGGTCCAGACAGTTGCAGTGGCAGATGGCCAGGGTGCGGCCCACATGACCGGCGTCGGCGGCGATCTTGTCCACCATCTTGGTCAGGGCCTGCTTGATGGTGAGGGCCTGGCCCAGCTTGCAAATCTCCCCTTCGGGGGTGGCGCCCATAAACAGCTTAATCTTCAGCGCCCCGGTGATCACCGCCTGGAGCTTGGTGAGCCGGCCGTTTTTTCGCAGGTTTTCCAGGGATTCCAGCACAAACATAGTCCGCATCTGGTAGATGAACTGCTCCACCTCGGTCACCACCCGCTTGAAGGGCATCCCGGCGGAGGCCAGCCGGTGGATGGCCATGGCCACCAGCAGCTCCCCAGCGGCGGCGGAGCAGGAGTTGAACACATGGACGTTGGCCTGGGGGGCCTCCTCCTCCAGCAGGAGGCGGGCCTGCTCGGCGCTGTTGTGGGAGCCGCTGAGCAGCGCGGACAGGGTCACCACATACACGTCGTCCACCCCCCGGAAGGCGTCCAGATAACTCTGAGGAGAGGGGCAGGCGGTGGAGGGGGCGTCCTCGCTCTGGCGCATGGACCACAGCAGGTCGGCCTGGTCGAAGGTTTCGTCGTCAACGAACGTGCTGCCATTGGAAAAGATGGTCAGCGGCACCTTCACAAAGGCCGGGTCCTTCAGCATGGCGGGGGTCAGGTCGCAGCAGCTGTCCACTACAATTTTGAAACTCATATATTTCATCTCCAGACGTGGTCTTTTAAATTAGATTTCACCAATAAGTTTACCATATCTTTTGAGAGATGTAAAGGGAAAATCAGAAAATCGGACGGTCACAGAAAAACTTCCCGCTCTCGGTCACAGATCAGTCCTTTCCAGAGGGTCACACTGGCCTTGCACTTCTCCCCATCCTCTTCGATATGGTTCAGCGTCCCAAGCAGGAATACCCCTTTCGTCAAGCCGGACAGAATGAGCAGCACCCTGTCCCCCTCCCTCAGCTCCAGCCGCTGAACATCCGCCGCTCGGATCAAGAGGGTCAGCCGGTGGAGCGTTTCCCGCCCTGTCAACGTGACCAGACAGGGATCAAAATCGTTCTCTTCGGCCTCCTCTGGTTCGTTCTGATACTCCTCCAGCAGCTGGCCGCTGCCGTTGTAAGGGCTGAGACAGCTGCTCCATTTCCCCTGAATCGCCCGGTCGATGCGCCTTTGAACCATACGTCCCGGCGCAAATCGAAGCACGAATGCGTCAGATACCCAGAAAGTCACCGCTCCGACGGTCCACAACATGCCTATGGCAACTGCAACGTTCGGGTCTCGCCACACGCAGTACACAAGGATGCCGCTGCCGAGGATCAGTCCCGCAGCCAGGAGCAGCACAAGCAGTCCCCTTCCTTGTTCCCGCTTCATAGAGCATCCCCTTCCTCCAGCTCCTTTAACAGCTTCTGGTCCTCCCTGGAGGACAGGTCCAGCTTTTCATACAGGTCGGGCCGGCGCTGTCTGGTGCGGAGGATGGACTGCTTCCGCCGCCACTGGTCCACCTTGGCGTGGTTGCCCGACAGGAGGATGGGGGGCACCGCCCGGCCGTGCCAGACCTCGGGACGGGAATACTGGGGGGCCTCCAGAGCGCCGTTCCAGTGGCTCTCGTTCTCATAGCAGGAGGGGTCGGACAGCACCCCGGGCACCAGACGGCACACCGCGTCGGCCACCGCCATGGCAGGGATCTCGCCGCCGGTCATGACAAAGTCGCCCAGGGAAATTTCCTCGTCCACGCACTCCTCGATGAACCGCTCGTCGATGCCCTCATAGTGGCCGCAGACCAGGATGAGCCGCTGGTAATCGTCCTTCAAGCGCCGGGCGTCCGACTGGGTAAAGGTCTTGCCCGCCGGGGACATGTAGATGGTATGTACCCGCTCCCCCGCCTCCTGACAGATGTACTCCCAGCAACGGAACAGCGGGTCGGCCTGCATCACCGCTCCCCGGCCCCCGCCGTAGGGATAGTCGTCCACCTGCTTCTGCTTGTTTACGGTGTAGTCCCGGATCTGATGGCACTCCACCCGGATATACCCCCGCTCCTGGCCCCGGCCCAGAACGGATTCGCACAGCATATCTCCCACCACATCAGGGAATAATGTCATAATATCAATACGGTACATGTTCGCCCGCCTTTCTGATTGTTCAGGCTATATTATACGGGATTCGTCCCTTCTTTTCAACAGATTCCCAACAAACTGGAAAATTTTCCGCCGTTCACAAATTGTTATCGCATTTTGAAGGAAAATATGCTATGATATGGGGCGATAAAATTTCTGCACGAAAGCGAGGTTTTTCTATGTACTGTACCCGTAAGGTCACGGAAGACCTGATCTGGATTGGCGCCAACGACCGCCAGCACCCCATCTTTGAGGCCGCCCACCCCGTCCCCCGAGGGATGTCCTACAACTCCTACCTGCTGCTGGACGAGAAGACGGTCCTCTTCGACACGGTGGACCGGTCTGTTCAGACGCAATTCCTGGAGAACCTGGAGCACGCCTTGGACGGCCGGAAGCTGGACTATATCTTTGTCCACCACATGGAGCCCGACCACGCCGCCACCCTGGGCGACCTGATGCTCCGCCACCCTGAGGCCCGCATCGTCTGCAATGGCAAGGCCATCAACATGATCCGCCAGTTCCACGCCACCGACCCCAAGGGGGCCATCCTGGTGGGCGAGGGGGACACCCTGTCCACCGGCCGCCACAACTTTACCTTTGTGGCCGCCCCCATGGTCCACTGGCCCGAGGTGGTGGTCAGCTACGATTCCACCGACAAGATCCTCTTCTCCGCCGACGGCTTCGGCTCCTTCGGCGCGCTGAACGGCATTCTCTTCGCTGACGAGGTGGACTGGGAGCGGGACTGGCTGGACGAGGCCCGCCGGTACTACACCAACATCGTGGGCAAGTACGGCCCCCAGGTGATGGCCCTGCTGGGCAAAGCCTCCAAGCTGGACATCCAGATGATCTGCCCCCTCCACGGCCCCGTGTGGCGCAAGGATTTTTCGCAGATCATCGACCGCTACGTGAAATGGGCCTCCTACGAGCCGGAGGTCCAGGGGGCCGTCATCCCCTTCGCCTCCATCTACGGCCACACCGAGACGGCCGCCAACATCCTGGCCTGCCGTCTGGCCGAGCTTGGGGTCCCCGTCCAGATGCACGACGTCTCCGTCACCCACTACTCCTATGTGCTGTCCGACTGCTTCAAGTACAGCCACATCGTCTTCGCCGCCCCCACCTACAACAACGGCGTCTTTGATCCCATGGAGCACCTGCTTCGGGATCTGGCCCACCACAATCTGCAGAACCGCAAAGCGGCCCTCATCCAAAACGGCTCCTGGGCCCCCGCCAGCGGCAAGCTGATGGCCGAGATCCTGAACGGGATGAAGAACATCGAGCTGCTGGAGGCCCCCATCACCCTGAAGTCCGCCCTGGCCCCCGGCCAGGAGGCCGAGCTGGAGGCTCTGGCTCAGGCCCTGGCCGCCTCGGTCAAGGGAGAGGAACCCGCCCCCATCCAGGAGGAGGCCCCCAGGCCCAAGGGCTTTATCTGCAAGATCTGCGGCTTTATCTATGAGAGCGACACCCTGCCCGAGGACTACGTCTGCCCCATCTGCCGCCGCCCCGCCTCCGACTTTGAGCCGGTACAGTGATAGAACGACCGCCGCCCCTGTGTTGGGGCGGCGGTCTGTACTTTATCGCTCCGGCAGCTGGGGGACCATCGCGCGGGTGTGGCGGATCTCCTCCCAGACGGTGGTTTTCTTCCAAAAGCTGGCCGCGGTGATGGGCAGCCAGGTGAGGAGGAACAGCCAGTAGGCGGCCAGGCCCTTCCACAGGCGGCGGTCCCACTTGCCCTCCAGGGTGAGCACGATCCCGGCGGCAGCTGTGGCGGTGAGGGCGGCCCAAGCGAGATTGCCGAAGATTCCCACCAGGGCCAGGACCAGGGATTGCAGAACAGTCCGTCCGCCCAGCGCGGAGGTGAGGGCGGCTCCGGCCAGTCCTGCCAGGGCGGCCAGCTGGTAGGCGGGCATCAGAAGGGTAAACTCAAAGTCCAGCAGCGTCAGCCGGGGCCGGCGGGACTGAGCCTCCCCCAGAAGGGGCAGGAACCGCTGGGCCACCTGAAGGGTGCCGCTGGTCCAGCGGCGGCGCTGCTTCATGGACTGCTCCCAGGTGAGGGGCTGCTCGTCATAGGTGACCGCTTTCGGCACATAGGCCACCTTCTCCCCCGCCAGAACGGCCTGGGCGGTGATTTCCAGGTCCTCGCTGATGGTTTCGGTGTGCCAGCCGCCCAGCTTGTCCAGCAGCCTCTGGGTGACCATAAAGCCGGTGCCCCCGATCATCGCGGACACCCCCAGCCCCGCCTTGCCTCCGTTGTGGAAGCGGTCCATCATCCAGTAGTAGATAGAGGAGCAGCCGGACACGGCGGTGTCGTAGGGATTTTTGCTGTCCCGGTAGCCCTGAGCCGCCTGAGCTCCGGCCAGCCGGGCGTTGTTCATCTCCGCCAGAAAGCTGCGGTCCACCACGTTGTCCGCGTCGAAGACCAGCCAGGCATCGTACTGCCGGCCCCGGAGCCGGTTGTAGGCAAAGTGGAGAACCTCCCCTTTGCTCTTCACCGGCACAGTGCACTCCAGCACCTTGGCCCCAAACTGCTCCGCCGCCCGGGCGGTGTTGTCGGTGCAGTTGTTGGGGAGGACCCAGATGTCATACAGCTCCGCCGGATAGTCCTGGGTGAGCAGACTGTTGATCAGAGAGCCGATGACCAGCTCCTCATTCCGGGCGGCGATCAGGACAGCGAACCGGGTTCGGGGCGGATGGAAGCCGTAGTCCGCCGGCTTCCGTACACAGGCCAGGCCAGCCGCCAAATACCACAGGCCCCAAAGCCCCATCAAAACTCCAAATGTGCCCGTCAGGGCCAGCGCGGCAGGAAACAGCCAATCCATATCCCGCTCCTCCTCTCGTTTGATCTGTCCCCAAGGATACCAGACCTTCTTTAAGGACAAAGGGGGAGTTCGATTAAGATTTTATAAAGGTTTCCTTAATGCGCCAGCCTTCGACCAGAATTTACAGTTTCTTCATTTGACAAAAATGGCAAAATCGGCTATACTATATTTAGTCAATATGCCAGACCTTTCCATTTGGCCACATCTTCGGATATGATTTCTCGGGCCGGTCCAATTCGGCCCTCTTTTTTTACTATTTGAATGGATGTGTCTGGAAAACCGGCGCGGCGCGCCCCGGAAAAGGAGGTAGCTTTGCTCAGATTCGATCATGTAAACTTGGCTTACGGAAGCCAAACCATTCTGAAGGATATTTCCTTCGAGATCCAGGAGGGGCAGTTCGCCGTCTTCATCGGCCCCTCCGGATGCGGCAAGACCACCACCCTGAAGATGATCAACCGTTTGATCCAGCCGGACAGCGGTCATATCTACTTAAATGGCCGCGACATCGCCTCAGTGGACCGCTACGAGCTGCGGCGGCACACAGGCTACGTCATCCAGCAGATCGGTCTGTTTCCCAACATGACGGTGGCCCAAAACATCTGCGTGGTGCCCAAGCTGCTGAAATGGCCCAAGGACAAATGCGGCCAGATCGTTCACGACCTGCTGGACATGGTCGACATGCCCTACGATCGGTACGCCCACAAGTATCCTGGAGAGATGTCCGGAGGCCAGCAGCAGCGTATCGGCATCCTACGGGCGCTGGCCGCCTCTCCCCCGGTGGTCCTGATGGATGAGCCCTTCAGCGCCCTGGACCCCATGACCCGCCGCTCCCTCCAGCTGGAGGTGAAGACCCTTCAGCAGAAGCTGAACAAGACCATCATCTTCGTCACCCACGACATGGAGGAGGCCCTGGACCTGGCCGACGTCATCATCTTCATGAACCAGGGGGAAATCGTCCAGATCGCCCCTCCGGAGGAGATGCTGGAAACCCCCGCCACCGACCAGATTAAGGAATTTTTGGGCAAACACCAGACCGGCCCCGACCCCGCCAGCCTGACGGTGGACCAATTCATGCGCACCGGCATCATCACCGTCAAGGAAAACCGGGGAGTCAACGAGTGCGTCAGCCGGATGCAGCACCACAACGTGGACACCCTGCTGGTGGTGGACCAGGAGCGCCGCTATCAGGGCACGGTGTCCATCGCTGACATCCGCCTGACGGGACATGTGGTAAAAACCATCGGACCGCTGGTGCGGTGCACCACACCCGTGGTCCACGTGGGAGACAACGCCAAGGAGTGCTTTGAGCAGCTGATCTCCAGCGGCTTCCCCTATCTGGTGGTCCTCAAGGAGGACGAAACGGTGGCCGGCATCGTCACCAAGACCAGCATGGCCTCCGCCATGGCGGAACAGCTTTGGGGGTGATGGTATGAGCGAACTGCTGCTTTCCATCCTCCGCGCCGCCGCCGTCCATACCGGATACACTCTGGTCTGCGTGGCCGCCGGCTTTGTGCTGGGACTGGCGCTGGGCATCGGACTGTCCCGGCTGCCCACCCTGGCCAATTATCTGATCCCTCTGCTGTCCATTTTGAATACGGTGCCCGGCATCGTCTTCATCGGTGTGCTGGTCATCCTCATCGGCATGACCCCCGCCACCGTCATCATCGCGCTATCCATTTACGCCATGTTCCCGGTGCTGAAAAATACGGTGGCCGGCCTCAACGGCGTGGACGCCCAGTATAAGGAGGCCGCCCGGGGCTGCGGCATGAACCACCTCCAGCGCCTGGTCCAGGTGGAACTTCCATTAGCCATGCCCACCATCATCGGCGGGCTGCGGCTATCCACCGTGTATACGGTCAGCTGGGCGGTGCTGGCCGCCATGATCGGCCAGGGCGGCCTGGGCGATTTCGTCTATAAAGGGGTCAGCTCCAACAACAACGCGCTGATCCTTCAGGGCGCCATCCCCGCCGCCATTCTCGCTTTGGCGCTGGGCGGGCTGGTGGACGCCCTTCAGAAGCGGGTGGTTCCCCAGGGCCTGCGGAAAGGCAGGGCCGGGAAATGAGTATTTCTATGATTTGGGACCATCTGTCCCTGGTGCTGTCCGCCCTGATCCTGGCCATCGCCGCCGGAGTGCCTCTGGGACTGCTGGCCTATTTGTTTCCCAGAGCGGGAAAGGCCCTGCTGTGGGTCGTGGACCTGATCCAGACCATCCCCGCCCTGGCCCTTCTGGGCGTGATCATGGTCATCGCCGGGCCGGGCTCCCCCACCGCCATGCTGGGCCTGGCCCTCTACTCCCTGCTGCCCATCGCCCGGAACTGTTCCCTGGGCCTGTTCCAGGTGCCGGACCACCTGAAGGAGGCCGCCGCCGGCATGGGGATGAGCAAACCCTACCGCCTGTTCCATGTGGACGTTCCTCTGGCCACTCCCATGCTGGTCACCGGCATCCGCATCGCGGCGGTCAACGCCATCGGCACCGCTGTCTTCGCCTCCTTCGTGGGCGGCGGCGGACTGGGCGGACTGTTTTACACCGCCATCCGCCAGCGGAACATGGGCATGATCGCCTTGGGCACCGCCGTCCTCATGGGCATGGCCCTGGTGCTGGACGTGGGTCTCGGCTGGGTGGAGCGGCGGCTGTCCGGCGCCCGGCACAAGAAGCTCCCCCTCCCGGCGAAGGCTGCCGGAGGAGGCGTTCTGGCCCTCGCCGGTATCGCTCTGGTGGGGTCCATGCTCCTGCCCGCCGACACCTCCGGACAGCTCACCCTCTACGACGGGGACTACTCGGAGGTCAAGCTGATGCACAGCATGGTAGAGCAGCTGGTGGAGGACAAAACCGGCCTGGAAGTGGTCATTCTGGACCAGATGACCCAGGTCAACAACCACAATGAGTTAAAGGGGAGCGATCCCAGCTGCGATCTGATGTTCAGCTATGACGGAACGGTGCTCACCACCTTCCTTGGTCTGGACACCAGCGACATTCCCGAGGGCGTCAGCCTGTATGACTTCGTCAATGAGGCCGTCAGCCAGCGGGAGGGCCTGCGGCTGCTGGGCAAGGTGGGGCTGAACAACACCTACTCCATCGGCGTGACCCAGTCTGTTATAGACCGGTACGGCGCAGAAACGATCTCCGACCTGATCCCCATCGCCGGGGAGCTGGACTTCGGCGCGGAGCACGAATTTTACACCGAAGAAGGCAGCATGAAGTATCAGCCCTTCGTGGACTTTTACGGGCTGAACTTCCGCTCCTCCAAGCCGGTGGACGTGGTGCTCAAATACAACGCCGTGGAGGGCGGCGCCTTTGACGTGATGGTGGTCTACGCCACCGACGGCCTGAACAAGCGGGCGGGCCTCACCATCCTGGAGGACGACCTGGGCTTCTTCCCCGAATACTACGGCGCCTTCCTGGTCCGGGAGGACCTGTTCCAGGACTTCTACGACGCGGCCCCCAATCTGGAGCAAGTGCTGGAGCTGCTCACCGGTCAGGTAAGCAGCGAGGACATGGTGGAGCTGACCTACGCTGTGGACGTGGACGGCCGGGCCGTGGCCGAGGTGGCCCGGGAATTCCTGGTCTCCAAAGGACTGTTGACCGCATAGGACAGCCCCTTCCTCTCATACCCTGAGATAACGAACAATGCAGGGGGAGTGCGCATGGAAACCAGGATCGCGGAGCTGCGGTACAAAGAGGTCATCAGCGTGGAGGACGGTAGCCGGTATGGATACGTAGGCGACATGGAGGTGGACCTGGAAACCGGTCAGGTCCGGGCGCTGGTGGTCCCCGGCCGCCGCCGCTTCTTCGGCCTGCTGGGCCGGGAGGAGGACAAGGTCATCCCCTGGGGAGCCGTCAAGCGGTTCGGAGAGGACATTATTTTGATCGAGAGGTAGAAAAAGCCGCCCAGCCGGGCGGCTTTTTTACAGCTCGAACGCCGAATCCGTTGCAAAGAACCACAGCACCTGCCGGCTGACGGGCTTGCCCAGGATAGCGGACAGAGCCAGGCTATAGGCGTTGAGCTGGGCGCGGTACTCCTCGGCCCGGGCCCGCTCCCCGCCGGGACGGATGCGGTCGCTTTTGAAGTCCACTACGGTGATGGAGCCGTCCGCCCCCTCGAACCAGGCGTCGATGACCCCCTGGAGCAGGACCTCCTCCCCCTTTCCCTCTGGGAAGTAGTTCAGCGCGGAGTCCAGGACGGAGAACTTGAACTCCCGGCGGCATTTGGCCCCTGCCGCCGCCATGGACCGGCCCAAGGGGCTGGTCAAAAAGGCGGACAGGCGCTCCGGTTCAACGGCCTCGCGCTGGAGCCTGGTGAGAAAACCCGCCTCGGTCAGGCTGTCCAGCTCCTCCGTCACCGACTCCAGGCTGCCGCCGCCGTCCAGGGACAGATACTGCATGGCCAGATGAAGGGCGGTGCCTCTCTGGGCGGGGGTAAGCCCCTTCTCCTCCGCGATAAAATTGGGCCGGGTAATGGGCTGTCCCTGGCGGGAGGGGGGAGCCGCATGCTCCGCCGCCTCCTGGTCCTGGGCGCGGCCCTTGATCTGGGTGGCGGTCAGTTTGGAGGGCAGGTCCGCCGCCCCCCGATGGGGGTAGGTCCAGGCCAACTGATCCGCCAGATCCAGCCCGGCGGCCTCCATCTGGGGAAGGCTGGTATAGCGGCCCTCCACTTTCTGCACTTCGTTCAGAGACCCGCCATCCACCCACCGGATGTCCCAGGCGGGACCGGCAGATGGCTCCGACGCCTCGGGCAGTCCGGCCTGCGCCCGGAGGGTCTGCCCCTCGGGGCGGGTGAGGGCGTAGAGAAGCACCCAGGCCCCCACGCTCTGCTGCTGCTCCAGAGCCAGAGGGGAGACCGGCAGGTCCTCCCCCAGCCGCTTCAGCCCGTCTGCGCCCTCGGACAGGACCGTGGTGAGAATCAGCTTCTCCCGGGCTCTGGTCATGGCCACATAGAGCAGGCGCAGCTCCTCCGCCATCATCTCCCGTTCCAGCTGGCGGGCCACCGCCTGACGGGCCAGCGTGGGGTACTCCACCATCCGCTCCCGGTCCAGGCCCCGCGGGCCCACCCCCAGCTTGGGGTGGAAGAGCACTGGACGCATCAGGTCGTCCCGGTTAAGGCGGCGGGTCAGGCCGCACACCAGCACCACCGGCTTTTCCAGCCCCTTCGACCGGTGGATGGACAGGATGGACACCCCCTCCCCCTCCCGGCCTGCGCCCGAGGAGTTCCCCAGGCGGGAGCCGGTGCTTTTCAGCCGCTCCAGCCGCAGGAGGAATTGGAACAGTGTGCGGCAGCCGCTGTCCTCCAGCTGGCCGGCCAGCGCATAGAGGGACAGCAAATTGCTCTGCCGCTCCCCGCCCCCCTCCATGGCTCCGAAAATCCCCAGCAGATTGGTCTGCTCAAAGATGTGCCAGATCAGCTGGCGGCAGGTGCGGTCTCCCGCACCGAAACGCAGCGTCTCCAGGCGTTCCAAAACGTCCTGGCACTCCCCATCGCCCTGTTCGGCGGCATGGACCAGGGCGCTGTAAAAATCGCCGCCGCTGTCCGCCCGGAGAAGGGCCAGCTTGTCCCCGGAAAAGCCGTACACCGGGGAGCGCAGGGCGGCGATGAGGGGCACGTCCTGCCGGGGATTGTCCACGATCTGGAGGATGGCCAAGGCGGTATTGACCTCGGTGGTCTGAAAGAAATTTTCACCGCCGTCGGCGGTCCAGGGAACCCCCGCCTCGTTGAGCGCCCGCAGGTAGTGGTGGAGCACCGGACCGGGGCTGCGCAGAAGGATCATCACGTCGGAGGGCCGCAGAGGCCGCAGGCCGTCCCCCTCCTCAATGAGCAGAGGGCGGTCCAGCAGCGCCCGGATGCGCCGGGCGGCCAAGCGGGCCTCCAACAGATTTTTATCCTCCTTCTCCCCCTCCTGGTCCCCCAGAAACGACAGATCGAGGACATTCAGCTCCAGTGCGTAGGGATCGGGGCCGCCGGACCGCTCCTCCTCCAGAAAGGACTTGCCCGGCGCCAGGGCCTGATCCTGCGTATAGTCCAGCTCCCCGAATTCAGTTGACATAATGCTGCGAAACAGGTCGTTGCATCCCTCCAGCACCTGGGGACGGGAGCGGAAATTTTGTGACAGCACCCGCTTGCGCGGCTGTCCCTCCTCCGCCTCCTCCCCGCTGGAAAAGCGGCGATACTTGTCTAAAAAGATGGTGGGGTCGGCCAGGCGGAACCGGTAGATGGACTGCTTCACATCCCCCACCTGAAACAGCCGCCGTCCGTTGGACGAGATGGCCTGGAAAATGGCGTTCTGCACCTGGTTGGTATCCTGATACTCATCCACCAGCACCTCGTCGTACCGGGCGCCCCAGTACTGGGCCAGCTCGGAGGGACCCCCCTCCCCGTTGGTGAGCAGCCGGACGGAGCAATGCTCCAGATCCGAGAAATCCAGCAGGCCCCGCTTGGCCTTTTCCCGGGAAAAGGCGGTCTGGAAATCCAGCACCAGATCCATCAGCGCCTCCACCACAGGCGCGGAAAGGGACAGCTCCTCCACCTGAGCGGCGGTGTTTCCGGCGAAGGGGACCGCCAGCTTGTCCAGCGTCTTTTTGCACCGGGTGCGGATGGCCTTCATGCGCTCCCCGGCCTGGGCGGCCCGCTCCTCCTCCATGGGGCTGAGTGTGACCGTCCGCTTCCGCTTCCGCCCGGCGGCGGGGAACGGGATGGGCAGGCGGGCGCAGACGCCGTCCCAGGTTGCCTCCCGAAAAAGCTCCTCCAGGGCGTCCAGCGAGGCGGAGAGGGTGGGGCCGTAATTCATCTTCAGCAGCTCGTCTGACTGAGCCAGCTCCAGGGCCTGACGGAGCCGGTCCCGGCAGGCGCGCATCTGGCGCTTGGCGTCCTCCAGCAGGGGCGCGCCCCAGGGGGTCTCGGTCAGGTCGGAGATATCCTGCAGCCTCCACAGCTCCTTCTGCTCCTCCAGCCAGCGGGCGGGGTCCGGATGGCTCTGCACCCGGCCAAAGACGTCCGCCGCGATCTGGACCAGACGGCTGTCATCCCGCCCGGCGGACAGGGTGTCCACCAGCAGCGCAAAGGGGCTGTCCTCAGCCAGGTCCTCGTAGCGCCGGTCCAGCACCTCCTCCAGCACCTGGGCCATGATCACCCGGCTCTCCCCCTCGTCGCACAGGCGGAAGTCCGGGTCCAGGTCCAGCAGATGGCCGTTCTCCCGGAGCAGGGCGGCGCAGAAGGCGTGGATGGTGGAGATCTGCGCCCGGTAGACCAGGGTGGTCTGACGGCGGAGGTGGCGGTCGTTGGGGCTGGCCGCCAGCCGGTCGGACAGCTCCTGGGCAATGCGGCCCCGCAGCTCCGCAGCCGCCGCCTTGGTGTATGTAATGACCAGGAAGCGGTCGATGTCGATCCCCTCCTTGGTTACCCGGTCCAGCAGCCGCTCCACCAGCACCCGGGTCTTCCCCGACCCCGCCGCCGCCGACACCAGCAGCTCGCCGCCCCGGTCGTCTACGATGTTTCGCTGTTCCTCTGTCAGTGGAAAGGGCATCGCTGTCGCCTCCTTTATCCTTTACCCAGCATCAAGCACCAAGGTCTTGCCATCAGGGCTATGCGCCAAAAGCTTTACTGTGCTGAATTGACTGTGTATCTCCTCAAATCGTTCTGCGGGTTCACGGCTGCCGCCGCTGTCTTTGTATATGTCTGTATGGATATTGTACGCGGCTATATTGATTTCGGTCGTATCCAAAACGATCTTCGTCAAGTCCTCATCGTCCGCAACCTCCTTGCCCTCGCCGTCAGACACGTCCACCGTCCCCTCCGTTTTCCGCAGGTGCATGGATGTGGCCGACGCGCCGCCGCCGCAGGACGTCAGCAGCAGGGCCAGCAGCAGCGCCGTCAGCCGGGTGTGTGCTCATGTTCTATCGTTCCCTGCGCTGTATGAGTTCCAAAAGGGACTCACTCTGTCAGCACACTGAGGTATTGTTCGATGCGGATGCCGTTGTTCCGCTCGGCCACATCCTGCTCCATAAAGATCAGCCGCTCCAGCAGCTCGACCGCCTTCCCGACCGCCTGGGGCAGGGTCCTGTCCTTGACCAGCTGTCCGGTCAGCAGAGAGGTGAAAATATCGCCGGTGCCGGGGAAGTGGGCCTTGATAAACCGGTAGGGCACGGTGAAATATTCCTCTGTCCGGTGGTCAAAGCCCCACACCACATGGCGGCCGGACTCCTCCTCCCGACCGCTGGTGACCACCACCGACCGGGGGCCGCAGGCGCGCAGGCCGTCCAGCAGCTGGCGCGCCTCCCCCTTCGTCAGCCGCTCCCGGCCCAGGTACAGGCCGGTGAGGAATTCCGCCTCCGTCAGATTGGGGACGATCACGTCCGACGCCCCGATAAAGCGGCGCATATTGTCCACCGTCTCCTGGGTAGAGCCGTTGTACAGCTTGCCGCCGTCCCCCATGATGGGGTCGGTGACCACCAGCAGGCCCTCCCTGCGCTGGCTGCGGATAAAGGACTGGAGCAGCTCCGCCTGGTCCGCCGAGGCCAGAAAGCCGGTGGTGATGCAGTCGAACTGGAACCCCAGCGACTGCCAGACCTGAATGGTCTCCCGGATGTACTGGGTCGTGTCCATCAGGGCAAATGTTCCGTAGTCGAAGTTGTTGGACACCAGCGCGGTGGGCAGATTGTACACGCTGTGCCCCATGTTGGACAGAATGGGCAGCACAGCCGCCATCCCGATCTTCCCATATCCGGGCATATCTCCGATAATGAGAATATTTTTGCTGTTTACCATATTTTTACCTCTTTTACTCCCTTATTGAAGAATATTGAGCCGCCGGTGCTCATTGATCACGGCTCTTTCCCCACCTGTTCCCAGAATTCCTCCGCACTCACGCTGGACAGCCAGCGCCTGCAGTCGCCGCCGCGGCCCGGCTCGAAGTGGCAGGCGGCGGCGTAGTCGCAGTAGCGGCAGGCGTTTTTCTCCGGGCCGCGCCAGAAGGGATCGGCGGCGATGCTGCCCCCGGCCAGCTCCTGGCAGATGTCCTCCAGCACCCGCTGGACGTGCTTGCCCAGCTTGCCCAGCTGCTCGGCGGAGGCCAGCGCCTCTCCGGTGACCTCCCCGCCGGCGCTGCTCACCTTCAGAGGCAGGAAGCGATAGCCCTCCCCGCCCCTCGCCTCCATAGCGTCCAGCACCTTGGGATCGTTTACCAGCAGGCCCCGGCGGGTCAGCTCCCGGTCCACCTGTTTCTGCAGATCCTCGTCGCTGATGGTGCGGCTGCCCCGGACCACCGCCTCCCGGGCCGGGAGGTAGAGCACGCCATCCCCCTCCACCGGCAGGCCGTAAAGCTCCTGGCCCGTTTTCTCCAGCGTGAACAGGTAGAGCAGCATCTGCAGCCCCAGGCCGTTCCACACCTCGGTGAGGTCAAAGGTCTTCCGGCCCGTCTTGTAGTCCACCACCCGCAGGTGGAGGCGGCCGTTCTCCTCCCAGCCGTCCACCCGGTCCACAAAGCCGGTGACGCTGATGGTCACGCCGCTGCAGGTCAGCTCCACCGGCGGCAGCGCGCCCTCCTCCCCTGTCCCAAAGCCCAGCTCAAAGGAGATGGGCTTGAATTCGGAGCAGAGCAGCTCCTCCGCCACATTGTCCACCACCGCCTGGACCGACCGGAGCAAACGGCGGAACAGGTACTTGAATCGGGGGGTCTGGCCCTCCAGTCCCCCCAGCTCCTGGGCCACATAGCGGTCCACCGCCTGCTTGGTCAGGCGGCGCAGCTTCTTCTTCCACGCGGCCAGCGCCTCCTCCCCCTCCGGGCGGGGGGCGCCCTTGCCAAACATGCGGTCCTGAAGGACCTGCTCCAGCACGTAGTGGACGAAGGTGCCATACTCCGGCGCAGTGAATCCCGCGGGCTTGCGGGGCTCCGCCGCCAGTCCGTAGCGCATGAAGTAGGAGAAATGGCAGGATTTATACTTGTCCATCCGGGAGGCGGACATCGACACCCGCTTGCCATACAGCCGGTCCACCGCCTGCCGGGACAGCCGGCCCCGCTCCCAGACAGCGGCCCGGTCCAGACGGGCCACCTGGTCCTCGAAGCCGGGCAGCCGCTTCAGCGCCCGGCGGGCGGCCTGATCCCGCCCCGCCTGCTCCAGGGCGGGCAGGGGGGCCGCCAGACGGAAGGAGCCGTTCAGCTCCTCCTCCCGCACTGGCTTCAAATCAGAAAACAGCAGCCGAAGGCGGCCCACCAGAAAGCTGGGACGCCGCTCCTCACCGCCCGGTCCCTGGGCCGGCCAGGTGACGGCAAGCCTTTGGCTGGGCCGGGCGCAGATCTGATAGACGGTGGTCATCTCCCGGTAGAGCAGATCCCGCTGGGACTGGGCCAGCTCCAGGCCGCAGCCCGCAAGCAGAGCCCGGTCGTCGTCAGACAGCAGGCCGGGGGCCGTCCCCACCTGGGGCAGGGAGGCGTCGTCCGCCCCCAGCAGGAAGAGCGCCTTCACCCGGTGACCGGTCTGACGGGTGGTCTCCCCCGCCGTCACCCGGTCCAGCGAGACGGGGATGGTACCCACATCGTACTGGGACAGCACCAGCCGGAACAGCAGGGCAAACTCCTCCAGCTCCATGGGGGAGGCGTCCAGCAGCCGGGCGCACTGCTCCAGGCCGCCGCACAGAATGTCCCACAGCTGGCGGTACTCCTCCGCCAAGGCGGGCTGTCCCCGCCGGGCCAGCAGGTCAACCCGCTCCTCCAGGCGCTCGGGCAGGCCGATTTCCTCCAAAAAGGTGTACAAACAGACCGCCTGCCCCCGCCCGGTCTTATCCTTGTTCTTCCGCAGGGTCTCCAGCGGAGCGGCCACCTGCCTCCGGGCCTGGTCCACCCGGGCCAGCAGGGCCTTGTCCTCCCGCTTCCACTTCAGACCATAGCCCTTGGGATGCCAGGTCCAGTCCTTCCCCTGGGTCCAGCGGCTGCCCTTGATGTCCCACTTCAGGACGTAATTCTCCAGCAGGTCGATCTCCTCCTGGGGCAGATCGGTCAGGCCGGTCTTCAGATAGCGGAAGACATCATCGTAGCGGTATCCCCCTGCTGTGATATCCAGAGCGGCGGTGACCAGGGCCAGCACCGGCTTTTCCAGAATGTCCGTCATGGCGGAGGAAAACACCGGCACGCCGTACCGCCCGAAAACGGATTCCACCAGGTCCCGATAGGTCCCATAGCTCCGGGCCGCCACACCGATGTCCCGGAACCGGAGGTTCTCCTCCCGGACCAGCTGCAGGATGCGGGCGGCGGTCCACTCCACCTCGCTCCGGGGGGAGGCGGCCTGAAACAGCTCCACCGCCCCGCCGCAGGGGACGGGCGCGGGGGTCTCCTCCGCAAAGAGGGTCCCCTCCAGATGGACCAGCGGCTCCGCCTTGCCTGTGGCTGACGGGGCCAGGCGCTCCACCTCGCAGGGGACCCGCTCCTCCTTTGCCAGCCGCAGCAGAGTGTTGGCGGTGCGCCGGGCGGGAGAAAAAATGCCGGTCCCCCCCTCGTCCTCCTCCAGATGGTCGCAGGTGAGGGTGACGGTCATGGACTCCGACTGGACCATCAGCAGCCGCAGCAGCTCCCCCTGCTGGGGGGTGAAGTCGGTAAAGCCGTCCAGCCACAGGTCCTTCCCTCTGGCCCAGCCGCAGGAGCGCAGCTTCTCCGCCGCACGGGTGAGCCGGTCCCTGGGGTCCAGAGCAGTTTGGGCGGTGAGGGCCTCGTACTCCCCGAAAATCAACCCCAGATCCCGCAGCTTGTCCCCCTCGGGGCCGGGGGCCTCCTCCCCCGCCCGGATCAGCAGCTCGGGGGACACGCAGCAGCTCTTCAGCTCGTCCGCTGTGGCCAGCAGGGCGGTCAGAAACGAGGGCCGCCTGGAGGGCCGGCTGTACACCGTCAGCTTAGGGGAGGCGTTCTGCACCGCCCGGTACATCAGCAGCAGCCGGCCGCCGGGCTCCAGCTCCTCCACGC
Organism: uncultured Oscillospiraceae bacterium; assembly: GCA_910584605.1. Lineage (GTDB taxonomy): Bacteria > Bacillota > Clostridia > Oscillospirales > Oscillospiraceae > Lawsonibacter. The sequence continues at coordinate 3,418 of CAJUAW010000016.1, read as the reverse complement.
CCAGCCCCCCCGCCATCTGGAAGATGCGGCTGGACAGGCGGCTGAAGGACAGCACCTCGGCGTACAGACTGGCCTGGGGTCCGCCGGCGGTGCACAGGGCCCGCTCTGTCTCATGGGACTGCTGCTCCGGCACCAGCAGCACCTGGGGCCGCTCCCGCCCCGCCCGGCACATCCGGTCCAGCACTGCGGTGGTCTTGCCGGACCCCGCCCGGCCCAATAGCAGCTTGAACATGGGCGCGCCTCCTTTTCAATGTTACTGCGGCTCTTGATCCGCCGTGAAGCGGACCGCCAGGCCATTGACCTCCACGTCCTCCTCCGCCGGGACCAGGATGTACTTTCTTCCGTTGATGATCCGGGTCTCTACCAAATAGCAGTTCTCCGGTGCGACGGACACCACCGCCTGCGCAGTTTTCAGCTGAAAGCGGCCGGCGTCAATGAGATTGGCGGGACTCAGGGCCGCGTCCGCGCCAAACTGCTCATCGCACCGCTTCCGAAAGTCCTCCACCCGCTCCTGAGTCACGCCGCAGTCCTGGAGGATGCTCCCCACATCCCGGGCGGTCAGGGCCAGCGGCTCCGGGTCCTTGCTCTCCTTGTGCCGGAGAATCCGGTCGGTCAGCTGCTCATGGACGGCCTGGACAATTTCCACATTGAAGCCGTCCTCCAGCGACTCGGCCAGGGCGCTCTGGAAGGTCTCCCGCTGCTCCCCGGCGGACATGGGGGGCTCTGTGCGGAAGACGGCGTCGATGAACTCCTGGTGCAGCTCGTCCGCCTTCCGGGCATAGAACAGGGCGTTATAGATGTTAGCCGTCCGGTCGTCGAAGGCCGGGAACAGGAAGCCCAGCTCCGGCGGAGCCACCGTCTGGCTGACAGCACAGTGAAACTCGTTGTCCCCAGGGTAGTAATTCAGCTCCGGCTTGCCCAGCTTCAGCGGACAGATCCCGCAGAGCAGGTAGGTAAACACCTCCTCCGAGGCGTCCTGCTGCTCCTCGCCGTCCCGGCCCCGGCGGGGCACATCATAGGAGTCGCAGGCCAGCAGCAGCAGATAGCCGCTGCCGCCCATGTCCAGGCTGTCGGTCACAGTCTGGTAAAACTGCCGGCGAAGCTGCCCGTCCTTCAGCCTGCTGGAGCGCAGCTCCATCAGCTGGCGGTGCTCCGGGCTGTCCATAACCTGCTGGGTGGAAAAGACAATATCGATCAGGTTCTTTCCCAGCCCTCCGGACAGGGTCTTTTTCAGCAGGCTCATGTACTGCTCCCCCTCCTCCTGGGTCATCATGCCCAGGGACTCGTCCAGGTCGGCTATGATCTCCTTGTTGGCGTTGACAAAGCAGCCATAGATATGGCTGACGGCATTTTTCTCCAGCCGCCATCTGCGGCGGAGCTCGCTGACTTCTTTTTGGTTCATAGTTGTTCTCCTGTTCCTGATGTTCAAGTTGGAATAAAACAGCCCGAGGCAATGGCCCATCGCCTCGGGCTGGTGTTTGGATCAGTTGGGGCTGATCGTGTAGTTGGGCGCCTCTTTGGTGATGTAGATATCGTGGGGATGGGACTCCTTCAGGCCAGCGGCGGTGATCTGCATAAACTGAGCCTTGGAGTGCAGCTCACCGATGTTGTGGCAGCCAGTGTAGCCCATACCGGCCCGCAGGCCGCCCATGAGCTGGTAGATGGTCTCGCCCACCCCTCCCTTGTAGGGGACGCGGCCCTCCACCCCCTCGGGGACCAGCTTCTTGTTGGACTCCTGGAAGTACCGGTCCTTGGAACCCTTGTTCATGGCGGCCAGGGAGCCCATACCCCGGTAGACCTTGAACTGGCGGCCCTGGAAAATCTCGGTATCGCCGGGGGACTCCTCGCACCCGGCCAGCAGAGAGCCCAGCATGACCACATCCCCTCCGGCGGCCAGAGCCTTAGCAATGTCACCGGAGAACTTCACGCCGCCGTCGGCAATGATGGGGACCCCGTACTCCGCAGCCACCCGAGCGGCGTCGTAGATGGCGGTGATCTGGGGGACGCCGATGCCGGCCACCACACGGGTAGTACAGATGGAGCCGGGGCCGATGCCGATCTTCACGCAGTCGGCTCCCGCCTCGATCAGAGCCTTGCAGCCGCCGGCGGTGGCCACATTGCCAGCAATCAGCTGGACATCCGGATAGAGCGCCTTGATGCGCTTGACGGTCTCCAGTACGTTCTGGGTATGGCCGTGGGCGGAGTCCAGGGTGAGCACGTCCGCCCCCGCGTCGGTCAGGGCGGCCACCCGGTCCAGCACGTCGGAGGTGGCCCCGATGGCGGCGCCCACCAGAAGACGGCCCTTGTCGTCCCGGGCGGAGTTGGGATAGACCTCCGCCTTCTCGATATCCTTGATGGTGATCAGGCCCTTCAGGCGGCCCTCCTCGTCCACGATGGGCAGCTTCTCGATCTTGTGCTGGCGGAGGATCTCCTTGGCCTGGGCCAGGGTGGTACCCTCGGGGGCAGTGACCAGGTTTTCCTTGGTCATCACGTGGTCGATGAGGACGGTCATATCCGTCTCAAACTTCATGTCCCGGTTGGTGATGATGCCGATCAGCTTGCCGCCGTCACAGATGGGTACGCCGGAGATGCGGAATTTGGCCATCAGCTCGTCGGCCTCGGCCAGGGTGTGGCCGGGAGCCAGCCAGAAGGGGTTGGTGATCACGCCGTTCTCCGACCGCTTCACCATATCCACCTGCTCCGCCTGCTGGCTGATGGACATATTTTTATGGATGATGCCGATGCCGCCCTCCCGGGCGATGGCGATGGCCATGCGGTACTCGGTCACCGTGTCCATGGCCGCGCTCATGAGGGGGATGTTCAGCTTGATCTTCTTGGTCAGCCGGGTTTTCAGGTCGATATCGGCGGGCAGCACGTCGCTGGCCGCCGGGATGAGCAGTACGTCGTCAAAGGTCAGGCCCTGCTTCACAAACTTCTGGGCGGCGTCTTGATTCACCATAATTCCACGTCTCCTTTTCGATATTTTACCTATTGTACCTTGCGTTTCAGGGCTTGTCAAGGCAGAAGTTTGCCGGAGGCTAACTGTGATTCGAAAGGAACCCCCTCCTCACCGGGCGCACTGATGTTCTCAAACCCCTCCGGCGGCGGGCCGATTGCTTTGATTTTCAGTACCGCTTCCTGCATGTTGGTTTCCTCCAAATCAGAATATATCCTGTGAGCCAACTATTTCGCTTTCCGGAACAGTTCCAAAATCACCCAAAATACCAAGACCGGAGCCATTATCAACACGAGGCCAACCAAAAATCTGGTTTGGAAGGACCAGGGCATGTCGTTCAAAAAGCCATAGCCAAAGCTTGACGATACCGCGCAAAAAATCCAAGTGGTTATGCTGATTGTAATCTGAGAAGCTGTACCAATAGGCTAAAACCGCTTGAGTAAAGTGCTGAAGGCAGCAATG
>CAJUAW010000015.1 GCA_910584605.1 uncultured Oscillospiraceae bacterium | reverse complement strand
GACGGCGGCCTCTCACGCCGCAAACATGGGTTCGATTCCCGTACGGGTCACCAATGAAAACTTTATATCGGTTTTAGTCACTTCGGTGATTAAAATAGTAGGTGCTGATTAGGGCGAGGGTCCACCCGTTCCCATTCCGAACACGGAAGTTAAGCTCGCTTCTGCCGAAAATACTTGTCTGGAGACGGACCGGGAAGATAGGTAGTGCCTACACAAAGCGGAACAGTTCAATGAGCTGTTCCGCTTTTTTGTAAAGGAAGGATGCTAGATGAACGGCCTTGAATCACTGCGGCGGTGCAAGGAAGAAATCGACGCAGGGATACGGAAACGTCACGACTTGAAGATACCGGGCACCGACCAAGCTGCCCAGCCGGAGCAGGTGGGACGGACCCTCCATGTCTATCCGCTGGAGAGCGGCACGAAGCAGGCGATGTGCAAATATCTTGACCGGCACTACGATATGGAGGACCTGTCCTGGGAGCCGCCCTTTTTGGAGTGTGTCTACTCGAACCAGCTGGAGCTTGCCCGGAAGGAGCGCGAGAACGGGGAAAAGCGGAACGCGATCCCGCTGTCCCCGCTGCTGTCGGAGGCCATCCGGCTTACGACTGGGAAATTGCCGCAAATACCGGATGACTTATTTCAAATCAAGACATTAGTGGTAGACAGCCCAAACTATTACCATTCACCCTATCTTGGGACGCATATCCTATGGCGTGGGAAATATCTTCTGACGGATTTGGAAACGCTGCCCTTGCTGTCTTCCTATTTCTATTACAGTCCTGGGGACTGGACTGCGCTGGGGCGCATGAAGCGTCTTCGGTCTTTAACGATTCGTAATCTTTACATTGAGGATTACAATATGTTGTCTGGTTTGCCGAATTTGAAGAAGCTGATCCTGGCAGGCACAAATTTTACTGCCGAAATGCTGAATGGCCGGGGCTAAAACTTCCGGCAATACCGCAAATCGGTGAGCACCGTGTCTTGGGTCAGGGTGACCTCCAGGCTGTGGCCGTCCCAGGCGAAGCCGTGCTTCTCATAGAACCGCCGGGCTCGGTCATTCTCCTGGAGGACGTAGAGGAAGCAGCCGGGATAGCCTGTCTCCCGGAAGCGCCGGAGGATTTCCTCTGTGACGATGGAGGCGCAGCCCTCCCCCCAGTGGTCGGGGTGGCTGTAGAGGGAGACCAGTTCCCCCCAGGCGGCCAGGTCGGGGGAGCTGAAATCGCAGATGGTGTCCCCGGCGGACTGATCCACCCGAGCGGGGCCGTAGGTGGCACAGCACAGGGGCTGCTCCCCGTTATACAGCAGAAGGCCGTGATAGCGGCCCTCCCTGTAGTTTTGACGGAAAACCGAGACCCAGCGGTCGTCGGTGATCTCCCGGGCCATGTAATCGGCGGGGATACTGTCCCGGTAGGCGGCCCGCCAGCCCAGGGCGTGGAGGAGGGACATGTCCCGGAAATGCTGTTCCCTACAGGCATCGACAATGTGTAATTGCTCCATAAAAATCACCTCATAAAACAGTGGACGGCCGATGGGCGTCCGCTTTTTTGCCGTCAATGACGGTTTGGTGTGTATTTCATGTGCGCCCCCGAAAAGCACGGTTACTTTTCAGGGCTTCGCCGCACAGTTCTCCTCTTTTGTCAACCCTTTTTTACATCTTTTTTGACTTTATTCTCTTCCTATTCCCAACTTGACGACATTACTTGACAAAAGACGTTTTGTCTGAATTTCACACAAAATTCCGCGGAACATCAGGTCAGCAACCATAGCCACCCACACGCCGGCCAGCTCCATATGGGCGTAAAACAGCAGAACAGGCGTTAAGATGACCCGCACACCCCACATACCGCTCAGCACCACCAGGAAGGGCAGCCGGGTGTTGCCGGCGCCCCGCAGCACGCCGGACAGCACGATAGAGAGGCCGAACAGCGGCTCGGAGACAGCTACGATCCGCAGCATATCCGCCGCCAGCTTGATGACGTCAGGATCAGGAGAAAAGATGCCGGCAAGGGGGGTGGCGCATACAAACAGGATGATTCCCGCCGCTCCCCCAGACAGCAGGCCGATCCAACCGGAGATTTTTCCAAACTGCCGGGCCAGAGAATATTTTCCACCTCCGTAGGCCTGCCCCACCAGCGTGGTGGCGGCAAAGGAGACCCCTGTAGCGGGCAGATAGCTGATGGCCTCCGCCGTCACCGCCACATGGTTGGCGGCCAGGGCCACGTTTCCCAGGGAGGCCACCATCCGGGTGATCAGCAGCTGGCCACTGCAAATAGCGCCCCGCTCCAGTGCTGCTGGGATTCCCAAATGGACAGCCTGCCGAATAATGGCGAAATCCGGGCGATAAGAGACCTTCAGCTCCAGATTTACTGGACCCGAGCGGCGGAACAGCAGCAAAATGCAGCAGAATCCCATCAGGCTGGCAGAAAAAGCGGTTGCCCCTGCCGCTCCTGCCGCACCCCACCCGGCGCCCCAGATCCGAAGGGTATGCTCCCCAATTTGGACCGTGCGGCTGGGAAAAATCAGGAAGAAGTTCAGGATTACATTGAGTACATTGGCGCCTGCGTTCAGCTGCAAAGGGGTTTTGGTATCTCCTGCGCACCGAAGTACCGCAGAAAAAACCGCCAAGGCCGTCTGGAATGGAATGCCCAGGGCGTAGAAAAAAAGATACCTCTGTGCATCGCCTAAAATAATCGAATCCGCACCCAGCCATTTGGGGACCCAGGGCGCCAGCATAAGGGTGACCAGCATAATAACGGTCCCGGACACCAACGAACCCAGCAGAGCCTGCCGGGTAATGCTGCGAGCCAGCTGTTCCTGACGGGCCCCCAGGCTGTGGGCGATTTGAACGGAGTACCCCACCCCCACCGCGGTCAGCAGTCCCACAATAAAAAAGACCGGCGTGGAATTGATGGCTACAGCGGCGGTGGCGTCGATGCTTAACGCACCGATCATAGCCGTATCCACATAGTTGGTCATGGTTAGCAGCAGCTGCTCCGCGATGGCGGGCCAAGCCAGCATCAGAAGCAGCCGTGTGTTGGATTGAAGAGTTTCGGAGGAGTGCCGCATAGTATCACCTGCATTATTTGGGACGCCCCGGAGCCTTGTCGGTTCCTGGAGCGCCCCATGTGAAGAAAGGTTGGCGGTAGGGTTACAGCTTTCCCTCCCGCATAAAGCGGGCATTGGTGCCGTCAATCTGGAAAAATTCCTCTGCGGCCCTGTGGCCGATTTCATCTGGATACTGGGGAATGGCAGAGAGGTATTCCTGCTGATCTACTTTTGTAAATATACCGTCACGCATAATGATCTCGCCGTCCACCGCAGCCAAAGCCACCTCCGGGCCCCTGGCGCTGTAGACCAGATTGGGGATCATGTTGCGCATGGGGTAGGTATACACCGGCAGCATGGAGGGGCAGTTCAGGTCGATGGCGATAAAGTCCGCCTGCTTGCCCGGCTCCAGCGAGCCCACGCTGTCCCCCAGGCCAATAGCCTGAGCGCCCTCAATGGTGGCCATCCGCAGGGCCCGCCAGGCGGGCATGACCTCTGGATTGCCGTACTTGATCTTGTTGAACAGGGCCACATTTTTCATCTCGTTGATGATATTATGGCAGTTGTTGCCGGGGGCCTGATCAGAGCCCAGAGCCACAGAGCCGCCCGCCTCCTGGAAGGCCACGCTGGGACAAACGATGCCGTCAATAATGCCGATGGAGCCGGGATTGACGATCATGGAGGCGCCCTTTCCAGCGATGTGGGCGGCTTCCTCGTCGGTGCAGTCGGTGAGATGGACGGCAATCAGGGAGGAGTCCAAATAACCCAGCTCATCCAAAAAGGCAGTGGGCCGTTTGCCGTAACGCGTTTCAATCTGATAGGTCTCCCGGTCGCCCTGCTGAACGTGCATGTGGATCTTGGTTCCCCGCTCCTTGACAATCTTCTGAATCTTCAAGAGCATTTCGGGACTGACAAAATCCGCTCCCTGGGGCCCGAACAGAATCTTGATCCGGCCCCCCGCCTGGTTGTGCCACTTGTCGTAGAGCTGGATATTGCGCTGGAGGCTCTCTTCACCCATCTCGTCGTCGAACTCATAGAGTTCGCCCGGTTGGTAGACCCGCCGTTTGGCGGCCCGGATGGTCTGGGCAATATTGCCCCTGGCCCCCACCTTTTCGATGAAGCTGCACACGTTGTCCATCTTGGACTCATAGTCGCCCAAGGTGGTGGTGCCCGCCCGGATGGCCTCCAGAATGGCCACCCGGCTGCCTGCATCCCGCTCCTCGTCGGTTACGGCGTTGTCAAAGGGCTGCAGGCCAAACATCATCCAATTGTTGGTGTCCTGGGCCAGACCGCGCATGATGTTGCAGGCGGTGTGCATGTGCCCGTCGATCAAGCCGGGCAGGACCATGTGGTGGGGCAGATCGATGGTCTCCTGGGGGGCGTATTCTTTCAGCATGTACTCGACAGGACCGACCTCTAAAATCTTGCCGCAGTTGATTGCCATGGCAGAGGCGGCGCGGTAGCCGACTCCCTCCCCCTCCATGGTGTAAAAGTGGGGGGCAGTAACAAGCTTATCAATTTTTTTCATGTAAACCTCCCGTTTAATGATAGAGACGGATACATTACAAACAGGGCAGCGGTAAAATGGAATCAACGGTTTGGATAAAGATATCAGCGGCAGCAAATATACTCTCTGTATCGGCTATAAAATGAGGGCTGTGAAGAGAATAGCTGTTATCCACTTCGATAAATCCAAATGCGCTGGGGCAGAGGTGGGTATAGGCAGCAAAATCTTCCGCTCCCATACTAGGCGTTGCCTGATAGACATGTTCGGGCCCAAGAACTTTTTGTGCAGCAGAAAATAGTATTTTTGCTGCTTTCGGATCGTTGACAAGAGGTTCATACCCCATCATATAGTTAACAGAACACTCACAGGAAAACGCTTTGCAGACGCCCTCGGTCATAGATATAAGTGCGTTTCTCAAAGTCTCCCGGATACTGTTAGAATACGCACGCGTGTTTCCGTAAATAGTTACAGTTTCCGGGATGATATTTCCTGCAGTTGTTCCTGCATGGATCGATCCAACATCCATAATGACAGCATTAAATGGGTCGACTTGCTGTCCCTTGATGGATTCAATACCGCTGATGACTTTGCTGGCAACATAAATGGGGTTTATGGCGTTGTGCGGAGCAGATATATGTCCTCCTTTTCCCTGTATCTTGATATGCCAGATATCACAGCACGCCATCGCCTCCTTCATGCAAACACCAAATTTTCCCTGCCCGCTTTTTGGAAACACGTGCATTCCAAAGATCATGTTAGGTTTGATTTTAGCGAATGCCCCTTCGTCAATCATCCTTCTTGCGCCGCCGATCGTACCCTCTTCCTCTCCAGGCTGAAAGATCAGACAAACATTGTTTTCTAATGTCTGACGGTGCTCCTGAAGGACTAATGCCGCCGCTAAGAGCGCAGTCATATGCGCGTCGTGACCACAGCAGTGCGCCACCATTGGGGTCGTAGAGGAAAATGGACACCCGGTATCTTCTTGGACCGGTAATGCATCCATGTCCGCACGCAAACCAATATACCCCCTTCCAGGCTTATTGCACTGGATCAGAGCTACGATGCCTGTATTCAATACAACGCTGTAAGGAATATCATATTTCTCCAGTATTGAAACAATCCTATCGCGGGTTTTATATTCTTGAAAACTTAGTTCAGGCTCCTGATGAACTTCCTTTCGAAAATTTACAAGTATATCATAATACTTTTTATAACGATTTTCCATAGTTTGCACTCCATTTTTAAAGCTCTAGATTACATTTTATTTCCCGTTTGAAAACTTTGATTTTTTCTCGCCTCCAACTAGGGATGGCATCGTAAATAATCAGTTTATCTTAAAATGGTCCGTAGCCTGTAAACGTTGCAATTAAAATAAAAACTGCACCTACAAAACAGGTCTTTAGGAAAAGAGGCAATGCAAACTTCAAAAAGGTACCATAATCCACTTTGGAGCAAGCTAGATAGGCAAACAGCGAACCTGAAGTTGGAAATACGAGATTTGACAGTCCGTCACCCAGCTGAAATGCCATGACAGCGGTCTGCCGGGTAATATCAAGGGTGTCAGCCAGCGGTACCATGATCGGCATTGTTACCGCTGCCTGTCCACTGCCAGAATTAACGAAGAAATTAATGACAGTTTGAAATACAAACATACCTACGGCAGTAATACCAGCTGGCAAAACACTTAACGCATTGGAAGCATAGTAAACAATAGTATCAATAATGTTGCCATTTGTAAGGATAATCTGGATCCCTCGGGCCAGACCGATACACATTGCCCCTACGAATACGTTTTTAGCGCTTTCCACAAAAATATTCGCGATCTGGTTGTTGTCATATCCGTAAACAATTCCGCCTATAATCCCACTGATGATATAGATGGCAGAAACCTGAGGAAGGGAGAATTTAAATACCAGGCAGCAGGTAACTGCCACAATAATTGTGAGCAGCAGCATTACTACCATAATCTTATCTTTCGTGTCCAGCGATTCCTTGTCATTGTTTACGATCCCGATATCTGCTGCGGTAATGTTAGGCGCCAAACTTTTGCTGGGGTCTTTTCGAACCTTATTTGCATAACTTAGAATATGGTGGAACGTGACTGCCATGATCGTGAGCCAGCAAGCTGTTCTCAGCACAGTTCCGCTGAATGGAGGTAAACCAGCAATCTCTTGCGCAACAACTACAGTATACGGATTTGTTGGCCCACAGGAAAATCCGCAAATCGCACAAACACAGACGATTCCAAGTCCTGTCAGCGCGTCATACCCAGCCGCTAACGCAAAACCGATCACAATCGGTGCCAGTGCAACAGGTCCGTCAACCGCGCCGGTCAAGCCTCCATTCAAAAAGAAGTATAGCATCAACGCTAAAATCAAAACATATGTGCCTATTTTTCCTGATTTTTTGATAAAAAAGTTGATACAGTTCGTAAACGCTCCTGTCGATGTATAGATACTCATACCAGCAACGCAAATGAAGATCACAGCGATGACAGATGCACCAGCTTGGATTCCCTGTGGGATTGCAACGAACCAGTCAAAGGGTGACACAGGTGTTTGATCCACAAAATGAAAACTATCTACATCAATTTTTGTGACCCCATCGGTTTCGATCCGCTCATAAACCCCTGCAGGAACAATATACGTCAGAATACCGCAAAGAACGATTAAAATAATTATGATCGAAAACACATGTGGCATACGTATTTCTTTTTTTCCAAAAATACTCATTTGCTTTCACTCCTTTTTTGATAATCGGGTCCATATTTGATCTTACATGACATACACTCGATTGCCTCTCTTCACATCATACATTTTTGGGTAAAGCCCTGAACTGTAAAACGGTGAAATAATCAAATAAGATTTCCTCCCTCCTGCACCAATATGGTTTGCACCATTCTACAAGAGCCAATACCTGACAGCTTCAATTCCTGTTTTCGTAGCAGGAGCCGTACATCTTCGCAGGAATAAATTGCCCCTGGCCATACTCTCCCACAAATTGGGCGTCCCGGACCACCACCCGGCCTCGGAGCAGCACCGTCTCCACCCGGCCCAGCTGTTCCCGGCCCTCGTAGATGTTGTAGTCCACCCCATTTGGGTTGTCCTCCAAACGAATCACCCCCCGGTAATCCGGGTCCAGGATGACCAGGTCAGCGTCACAGCCCACGGCGATGTGGCCCTTCCGGGGGTAGATGCCGTTGATTTTGGCGGGCTGGGCAGCGGTGATCTCCACAAACTTCTGCCGGGAGATACGCCCTTTGGCTACCCCCTCCGTCCAGATAACGTGCATCCGGTCCGCCGCGCCGGGGGCGCCGTTGGGGATCTGGGTGAAGTCGTTCCGTCCCACCTGCTTCAGGTTGGCCACGTCGATCCCGCAGTGGTCAGAGACCACGGCGTTAAGCAGTCCGCTGTTCAGCGCCGCCCAAAGCGCGTCACAGTCCTCCTGGTCCCGCAGGGCGGGGGAGCAGACAAACTTGGCCGCCTCGTTGAAGTCCGGGTTGTCCAGCGCCTCCTTGGTGGTGGTCAGATAGTGGGTACAGGTCTCCCCGTACACCCGCTGCCCCGTCCCCTTGGCCTGGAGCAGCGCCTCCAGCGCCGGACGGCAGGTCATATGGGCGATATACAGGGGGGTATCCGTCTGCCCTGCCAGATAGATGGCCCGGCGCACCGCCTCCGCCTCGGTGAAGGGCGGACGGGAGACATAGTGATAGTGAGGTGTGGTCTGCCCGTTCTTCACGCACTGGCGGCGCAGGAAATCCAAAATCTCGCCGTTCTCCGCATGAACGAACACGGTGACCCCCGCTTTGCGGCTGCACTCCAGAATACGGAAGAAGGTCCCGTCGTCCACATGGAGGGGGGAGCCGTTGTAGGCCATAAAAATCTTGATGCTGGAAATTCCCTTCTGGGGAAATTGGGCGATCTCGTCAAACATGCTGTCCATGATCTCCGTCACCATACCGTGCAGGGCAAAGTCCACACAGGCCTTGTCCTTAGCCCGGACATTGATGCGGTAGTCGATGGAGTCCAGCAGGCCCGTCTTGGGGTCCTGGGGGGCATAGTCCACAATGGTGGTGGTCCCCCCCACCACAACGGCGTCGGTGGTTTCATAGCCTGCGGTGTCCTGGTCGCCCACGTTGCACAGGGCGGAGAAGTGGGTGTGCTGGTCCACGCCGCCGGGCAGCACATACTTGCCCGCAGCATCAATGACCTGATCGGCAGGGAGGTCCAAGTGCTGGCCTACAGCCCGAATGGTCTCTCCCTCCACCAGAACATCACCCTGAAATTCTTCGCTGGCGGTTACAATGGTCCCGCCCTTAACTAAAATACGCACAGTTTAGTCCTCCTCAAACATTAAATCCGTCTCAGAAAAGAGGGGATATCCCAAAAACTGTTTCTTCTCCGGCCACCCCCAGGTAGACGCCTTGCTGGTTCCCAGGCCCATATCCACCAGGGCTTCAGCCAACTTGACTGCGGGGGTGACCCCCTCCAGTACCGGCACGCCCAGCCGTCGCTCCAGGTCCTGGGCAAAGTCTACAAAGCCGGCACAGCCCAGCAGGATACACTCCGCCCCGTCCTCCCGGACGGCCTTCTCCCCCTCCAGGGCCAGGGCCTCCAGGCCCCGCTCCGGGTCCTGGCCAAAATCCAGCACGCTCAGCCCGGTGGAGCGGATGGACCGGCAAAACTTCTCCGCGCCATAGGCGGACACAGCGTCCTCTGTGACCTTGCGGGCCCGGTCCAGCACAGAGACGATGGAGAAATAGGGCGCCAGAAACTTGGCGGTGGTGATGGCGCTCTCGCAGATGCCCAGCACCGGCTTGCGGGTCACCTCCCGGGCCGCCTGGAGCCCCGGGTCGCCGAAGCAGGCGATGACAAAGGCGTCTGCCCCCTCCTCCCGATCCCCCTTGATGACCTCCTTGAGCACGCCGGGAACCGCCAAATACTCGTCCACATAGCACTCGATGCTCTCCGGCCCCCATTGAGGGCTGACAGAGTAGACTTGGGTACCTGGCCGGGCGGCCCGGAGTGCAGCCTCCTGGATGCTCTGGGTCATAGACAGGGTGGTGTTGGGGTTAATCAGCTTGATTTTCATGGTCCGCATCCCCTCCTAATTCATTTGATCTGTTTTTTTGATCAGCTCCATGAGTACGCAACTTCCACGCTCCAGGTCTTCGGGCGCGCTGTACTCGTCGATCCGGTGGCTGATGCCATTCTTGCTGGGGATAAACACCAGAAGGGATGGGGCCAGCAGGGCCATATTGATCAGGTCGTGCCCCGCGCCGCTGAACATATCCCTCCGGGTATAGCCCAGGCCGTCGCAGCAGTCCCGGGCCAGCTGCAGCAGGGCGGGGTCGCACAGGGTAGGAGGCTGACGGATCATCTCCTCCATAGTCAGCCCCTCCGAGCCGAACCTCTCCAACAAAAGAACCGCGATCTGCTCCATCTCCTCCATGGAGCGGTTTCTCAGCTCAATAACGAACTCCGTCTCGCCTGGAATCACATTCACCGCGCCGGGAGACACCTTCAAGGTCCCCACGGTACACACCATTTCGGGATAAGCGGTGCGCACCTGCTCCATCAGCCAGGCAATGAGGCGGCTGGTCTTCTCCAAAGCGTCGTCCCGCAGGGACATGGGGGTACTGCCCGCGTGGTTGGCCGCTCCCCGCATCACTGCCCGGTAGCGCAGAATACCTACAATCCCGCCAACCACGCCAATCTGCTTTTGCTCCGCCTCTAAAATACCGCCTTGCTCAATGTGCAGCTCCAGATAACAGAGGTAATCCTCCGGACTTTGCCGACAGGCGGCAGCATCCGTCAAACTCAGGCCATATTGGGGCAGCTTGGCCTCTATGGCCGAATCTATGGAGGCGCCCGCAAAGGCTTTGCTCCCAAAGGTCCCTCCAATCACGTTGCCCTCCTCCTCTGTGAAGGCCACGATCTCCAGAGGATGCCGGTTGACCCAGCCCGCCCCCCTGAGCCGCCGGACACAGTCGACAGCGGCCAGCACTCCGTAGGCGCCGTCGTAAATCCCGCCGCCGGGGACGGTATCAATGTGGGAGCCGATGCACAGCCGTTTTCCCTCGCCGGGCAGCAGGCCCCGCAGGTTGCCCACCGGATCAATGCTGGTCTTTAGACCGGCCTGTTCCATCAGAGAGCGGACATATTCCCGGCCTCGGTCATATTCCGGGGAGTATGGCAGGCGAGTGGTCCCCACCCCCGCCTGAAAGCCGATCTGGCCCAGCTCATGGAGCCACTGCTCTAGCCGCTTACCCATGGCAGCGCTCCATAAAGGCCGCAATCCGGTCGAAGCCCTGCTCCAGACTCTCCATGGACGCGGCGTAAGATAGCCGCACATACCCCTCGCCAAACTCGCCAAAGGCGGTTCCGGGCACCAGGACCACCTGTTCCTCCTCCAGCAGCCGCATGGCAAAGGTCTCGCTGTCCAGTCCTGATTGGCGGATATCCAGAAAGGCGTAGAAGGTCCCCTGGGGCTTGGAGCAGGACAGGCCGGGGATGGACGCAATCCGCTCCAGCACATAATCCCGGCGAATGCGGTACTGCTCCCGCATGTGCTCCAGGTGGGTCTGGGGTCCGTTCAGCGCCTCGATTGCGGCGCACTGGCAGGGGGTGGAGGCGCAGGCGCTGGTATTTTCCTGGAGCTTGGTCATCTGACTGATAACCTCAGCGGGCCCGGCGGCAAAGCCCACCCGCCAGCCGGTCATGGCGTAGGTTTTGGACAGGCTGTCGATGACCAGGGTACGCTCCGCCATGCCGGGCAGGGAGGCCAGGCTGGTGTACTCCGCGCCGTCAAAGAGGATGTGCTTGTAGACCTCGTCGGCCAGCACGGCCAGGTCAAATTCCTTGGCCACCTGAGCCAGCGCGTCCAGAGCCTCCCGGCTGGCCACCGCCCCGGTGGGGTTACAGGGAGAGTTCAGGATAATGGCCCGGGTACGGTCCGTTACGGCAGAGCGGATGGCCTCCACGTCCAGGTCAAAGCTTCGCTTGGGGTCAGTCTGGACTGAAACCGCTGTGCCGCCGCACATCTGAATCTGCTGTATGTAGTTGGTCCAGCAGGGCTCGCTGACAATCACCTCGTCGCCGGGGTTCAGGATCGTTTTCAGAGCCAGGTAGAGCGCCCCCATTGCTCCAGGAGTCACTACAATTTGGGAAACAGGGTCGTACTCCTGTCCCTCAGTCCGTTTCAGGTAGCCGGAGATGGCCTCCCGCAGGGGCAGCAGCCCCGCGTTGGCGGAGTATTTGGTCTGTCCCTCACGAATGGCCCGGCATCCGGCTTCCACCACATTTTCTGAGGCGGTGAAATCCGGCTCGCCCAAGGTAAAACTGAGCACCTGGTCATACTCCAATGCCTTGTTGAACATCTTACGAATTTTGGAGGGTTGAATCAACGTTGTGTTTTCTGAAATCTGGATCAAGGTAAAGACTCCTTTCTGTATTTTGCCTGGTTTTTACGCTCACGCAGCTTTAAAATAGTCATTAAAACCCCAAACACCAGGGACAGCATGGCGGCAAAAACGATCCGGTAGTCTACCGGCAGCAAAAAGCCCACAGTGTTGATGGGAATCCAAAATAAGGGGATGGTTTTAAACAGTGTAAAATCTACCAGTTCTCCCCAGTCCACCGAGTTTACCGCTTCCCGGACAGTGATCTGCCTGTTTTGAAGAAAGCGCAAGTCGGCGTAGTTGCCGCAGACCCGCATCAGTGCGGAGTGGAGCGGGGCAAAAAACAGGTTGTTGATGCAGCTGGTAAAGAACGCGGCGGCCAATGCACTGCCGTAGAAGGGCAGCAGGCCCACCTCCATAGCCCGGACCGTTCCCTCGCTGAACACCCGGAACGCCAAGGTCACCCACAGCCCTCCAAATCCCCAGCTTGCCGCCTTAAACCAAGTAGCGCGGTTTACCGCCCATACTCCTTCCAGTATCCGGGCAGAGAGCAGTTCCCCCGCAGTGGCGTATATTGCAAATTGCACAAAACCGGCTATATAGGGAAACATCTGGTTAAACCGAGAAAATCCTCCTGTTATAGTTAAAAAAGCGGATGCTATTCCTAGAAAAGCATAAAATACCATCCAAAATTTGTCATTCTGCTTCATAGAAGTGTTCCCTCCGTATGTGGCTATTATAACAAAATAGGACCCGCACTGATATTCAGCGCGGGTCCTATTTTGCTTCAACCTTTTGATATAAAAAAACTTCTCCCGGAGAACTGTATACTTCTTTTGCGCCTAAAAATAATACTTTTATATAATGGATAAGTAACAAAAAACGGAGTTTAAATTTTGGTTTTTACTGCAATTCGTCGAAATTGACTTTGCTGGTAGAAATGGGCAGACATTGAAGCATCTGTACCCGATTACGGACATGCATCTTGGCGTAGATACTTTGAAAGTGCTTTTTCACCGTGTGGATGCTGATACTCAGCTGCTTAGAGATGTCGTCGTTAGACCAGCCCTGCACGGCCAAATCCAGCATTTCGCCTTCCCGAGCAGTTAATCCATATTGGCGGCACAATTTTTCCTGATAGCCTTTCGCAAAGAAATAACGGGAATCTCCCTTTTTTGCCTCATAAGCCAGACGGTACGCAAAGTGCATACGCAGCTGCTCCAGGACAAAGAGATCCCTGGGGGTAAATGGCGTCCCGCCTTCTTTGCGGTAAAGCCTCAGAAATCCCATAGGCTCCTCGCGGAATGCGATGCATAGCCCCGCAGAACAGCTCAAACGGTTGGGTTCCCAAAAGGTGCGGTATATTTCACTATCCTGGAGGCGGCTGCCCGGCTGGGAAATATCTTCCGCAAAGGCGCAGCGGTTCGTACTGTAAATCATCCAACGGAATGCGTCGTCCTTCCGCGTTTGATCCTCCCACATCTGTATCGACTGGAGAGAGAGATTGTACCCCTCGGTATCCAAAAACTTGAAGTCTCCGTCCTCTGTTACAGACAAGCGCGAAAAAACAGCTGCATCGTAGGAAATCAAAAAGGGAAGCCAGCGGTTGAGAATCGCTTTCTGCATCTCCTCAACGGTATAGATAAAGCTGATATTGTAGGCCACTTCATTGAGTAAAATCCACTCATTTTCCTCTAAAAATGCCATTGCGCACCTCCTCACCAAAAAATTGATGATGAAGCAGTATATCATATGAACAAATATTTATCAAGTCGCTGCGCAGAAAAGCAAAAGATTCGCGTCTCACGGTGAGTAATGTCATTAAGTTGGGAATAGGGAGAGAATAAAGTCAAAAAAGATGTAAAAAGGGGTTGACAAAAGAGAAAAAATGTGCGGCGAAGCCCTGAAAAGGGAAAATGGGGGAGTACCCAGAACAATACGTCAGGCAGCCGGGGCGGGATTTTACCTGTCCCCGGACGCTGGCCTTTGAAACGGTCATATCCCTGCTGCTGACCATGAGCGAAAACAGCATTGGAAAACTACTGATTGGACGGTTTCACAACAGCGAACAAACACCGTCGGCTTCGGCCTTGAGAACATCCCAAAGTTTGTGTAAACCTCCTATAGTGTATATCGCTCTTGGAGTCAACCTGGACAGAAGGAAAGATGTCCTGGGCATGTGGGTTAGTGAAAATGAGAGTGCTAAATTCTGGGCGACTGTACTCAACAGCGCCGGTACAGACAATTTGACAGGATTTGATGCGGCCATCCACGCCACCTTTCCTCAAACCGAAATCCAGAACTGCATCATCCACCAGCTGCGTAATTCCAGCAAGTATGTGTCCTACAAGGACCGGAAGGCCCTTATGGCCGATCGGAAGGCGGTCTATGCAGCCGTAGATGAGCAGGCCGCCTTGGATGCCCTGGTCGCTTTTGAGGAGCGCTGGGACAAGAAATACCCGCAAATCTCCCAATTCTGGCGGGCCAACTGGGCCAAGCTCAGCACCTGCTTCAAGTATCCCCAGGAGGTGCGCAGGCTGATCTACACCACCAATACCATTGAGGGCTTTCACCGCCAGCTGCGGAACGTGACCAAGGCCAAATTGGTGTTTCCTACCGATGACAGCCTGCTGAAAATGCTGTACCTGGCCATGACGGAGATTACCAAGAAATGGACGGGCAGACGCCAGGATGGGAGCATGATTCATGCGCAGTTGGCCATTTTCGTCCACGGTGTAGTAGATGCAGACGCGCCCCTGTTCAGCGTAAAAAAAGCACGATCTTGCAATCGTGCTTTTTCGGGGGATGTTGATTTTTGTCACAGAGTCTTGCTTTTCTCAGTAACTGCTCAACTTTTTTGTGGTTTTATAAGGTTCTTTATCAGTGCCCCCCAGAGGCCGTCCACTATTTTATCCCAATCGGACGATTTGTTCAATGGGCAGGGAGCACAGCGCTGCCTGGGCCTCGCTGCGCAGGCCGTGCTTGGTGTTGATGGCCTCCATGATGGGGGCGCGCAGACCGGTGGGGACAACGATAGCCACGATCTCCCGTTCTTCGGCCAGGTCGATCTCGTAAGCCTGCTCCAGCTCTTTGCGGCCAGAGAGACGTCCCCGGATGACGGTCCCGCCCCGGGCGCCGTGGGCCTTGGCGGTGGACATAACGTCGTCGGTGCAGCCCCGGGCGCACACGACCAGAATCAAGCTGTTTTCGGTCCGTTCCATGGGTTCTTCCTCCTTTTCCCGTAGCCCTTCGGCGTAATAGGCGGCCAGGTTGGCCACCAGACTGTTCAGCCCTGACACCGGGACTGAGACTACGATCCCCGCGCCGCCGGTGTGCCCCCGCAGCTCATTGTCCAGGTCGTGGAGCAGCTTCTTCGCCGCAGACGCGGCGGCAAAGCTGATCAGCACGTCTTTTTCGCTGGAGTCCAGCCCCAGGATATCCATGATCTCGGAGGTGGCGGTGCCCTTGCCGGCACATTGAAGATGGATGGGCACATGGCGTTTGCGGTACAGACGCAGCATGGCAGCGCCCTGGCCCCGTTCCACAATGGAGAGAATCAGCTTCATCGCTTCCATAGTTCCCTCTCCTCTCAGTCAAAGTAGAGGACGGCGTCCTCCACGCGCTCCATGCGGGAGCGCAGGCGGCGGCGGGCCAGCTTGTGGTGGATTATGCTGGACAGACCCATCACCTGGATGGTAACCAGGGGCGTCATGGCCACCATAGCCACGATGCCAAAGGCGTCGGTCATCATATTGCCGCCCAGAGACTGGCAGGCCCCCTGGGCGAAGGGGAGCAGGAAGGTGGCGGTCATGGGTCCGCTGGCGACGCCGCCGGAGTCGAAGGCGATGCCGGTGAAGATGCTGGGTACCAGAAAGGTGAGTCCCAGAGAGACGGCATAGCCGGGGATGAGCAGCCAGAAGATGTTCAGCCCGGTGAGCACCCGGACCATGGCCAGCCCCACCGAGACGCATACGCCGATAGACATGGCCAGCCCCATGGCCCGCTGGGAGATGGAGCCGTTGGATACCTCCTCCACCTGCTTGGTGAGGACGGTGACGGCGGGCTCCGCCTTGACGATGTAATAGCCAATCAGCATACCGATAGGCACCAGCAGCCACTTGGCGCCGCCCTCCGCAATGGCTGCGCCGATCAGCTGGCCGGCGGGCATAAAGCCCACGTTCACACCGCAGAGAAACAGGACCAGCCCCAGATATGTATACAGCAGGCCGGCTCCAATACGCAGCATCTGTCCGCGCTTGAAGTGGCGGGTCAGAAGCTGGAAGATCAGAAACAGCCCCGCAACGGGGAGGAGGGCGGTTGCAACCTCCTCCAGGTAGGTGGGAAAGGATTCCACGAAATACCGGGCGGCCCGGGCGGTGGTGGATACGTCAGGGACGACTCCGACAGAGGGCGCCGCCTCCGTAGGCTTGTAGATAATGCCCAGCAGCAGCACGCACAGGATCGGCCCGATGGAGCACAGAGAGATCAGGCCGAAGCTGTCGCTGGCAGAATTTTTGTCGCTGCGGGTGGAGGCGATGCCCAGGCCCAGGGACATGATGAAGGGGACGGTGATGGGCCCGGTGGTGACGCCGCCGGAGTCGAAGGAGACGGGGATGAAATTCCCCGGAGCCAGAAAGGCCAGGGCGAACACGGCGAAGTAGAGGACCAGTAGCAGCCGGCGCAGGGGGATGCCCCACCGGACCCGCAGCGTAGCCGCCACCAGAAAGAGTCCCACGCCCACCGCCACCGTAATAATGAGCACGGCGCTGTTGATGGAGGACACCTGCTTGGAGAGCACCTGAAGGTCAGGCTCCGCCATGGTGGTGAGGACGCCCAGCAGGAAGTAGACCGCGATGGGGACGATGAGCCGCGTGTGCTTGCTGATGGTAGAGCCCACCCCCTCGCCCATGGGGATCATGGACATGTCCACCCCCAGGGTGAACAGTCCCATGCCGCCCACCAGCAGGATGGCCCCGAAGAGAAACAGGACCAGCGTGCCGGGGTCCAGCGGAGCAATGGTAATGGACAGCAGGAGGACGATGGCCGTGATGGGAAGCACAGAGGCCATGGATTCCTGGGTCTTTTCGACCAGCTTTTTATTGAGACGCAATGGCCGCCACCCCTTTTCATGCGATACTACCATTATAACGGAGGCCGCGGAGACTTCATAGGGCTTTTACAAAATCTTTACACACGTTCAAAGTTTTTTAATATACCGGTTCAAGGAAATTAAGGATTGTAATTTCGACTGGAAGGAAATATAATAAAGGGGAAACCAGGCCATAAACAGAAGGAGGATATGGAGATGGCGATCGAATATAAGAATCTGATGGAGGACATTGTCCTGCAAAACCTGGATACCGTAATGACGGCGGAGGGCGGCTGCACCTGCGACGCCTGCAAGTCGGACGTGGTGGCCTACACCCTGAACAACCTGGCGCCCCACTACGTAGCCACCCGGCAAGGCCGGCTGCTGGTCAAGCTGAAGAGCTATGAGCTGCAGTCCCGGGCCGATGTGGTAGCGGCCATCAGCGAGGCAGCTGTCATGGTCTCCAAAAACCCCCGGCACGGACGGGAGTAACATAAAAGGCCGTCCCGCTTGTTCGGCGGGACGGCCTTTTTCAGCGCAGAAACAGCCGCAGCAGCCTGGCTTTGGTCCGGGTATAGGGCGGGTACCGGACGGGCAGGTCCACCAGGGTGGATTTTTTGACGATGCTCTTCCGGTGGGAGAAGGCGTCGAAGCTGGCTTTGCCGTGGTAGCTGCCCATGCCGCTGTCCCCCACGCCGCCGAAGCCCATGCGGCTGGTGGCCAGATGGATGATGGTGTCGTTGATGCACCCGCCGCCGGAGGAGGCCCGGCGCAGGAACTGCTCCTGGACCTCCCGGTCCTGGGAGAACAGGTAAAGGGCCAGGGGACGGGGGCGGGCATTGACAAAGTCCAGCGCCTCCTGGACCGCGTCAAAGGTGAGGACCGGGAGCACCGGCCCGAAAATCTCCTCCTGCATGACGGCGTCCTCCGGCGAGACCGGGTCCAGGATCGTGGGCTGGATTGCCAGCGCGGCCGGGTCCCCCTGGCCGCCGAAGACCACCTGAGCCGGATTGATGAGGCCCATCACCCGGTCAAAATGCTTCCGGTTGACCATGCGCACATAGCCCTTGTTGTCCAGCGGGTCGGAGCCGTACAGAACGGTGATCCACCGCTTTACATACGCCAGGAAGCGGTCCTTCACCCGGCGGTCGATGAGCAGGTAGTCCGGGGCCACGCAGGTCTGGCCGCAGTTGAGCAGCTTGCCGAAGACCAGCCGCTTGGCGGCCAGCTCCAGCCGGGCGGTTTTGTCCACAATGCAGGGGCTTTTCCCGCCCAGCTCCAGAGTGACGGGGGTGAGGTGGACCGCCGCCTTCGCCATCACCTCCCGGCCCACCGCCGCCCCGCCGGTGAAGAAGATGTAGTCGAACCGCTGATCCAGGAGGGCCTGATTCTCCACCCGGCCCCCCTCCACCACCGCCACCAGCTCAGGGGGGAAGCACTCCGCCAAAATGGTCCGGATGACCGCCGAAACGGCGGGAGAGTCGGCGGAGGGCTTGACCACGCAGCAGTTGCCTGCGGCAACGGCCCCGATCAGCGGCTCCATGGTGAGCAGGAAGGGGTAGTTCCAGGGGGACATGATGAGCACCACCCCATAGGGCTCCGAGACGGTGAAGCTCCGGGCGGGGAATTGGGCCAGGGGGGTGAGGTGGGGCCGGTCCTTCATCCAGCGGGCCAGCCGCCGTTCCACGAAGGTCAGCTCCGACAGGGTGAGCCCCACCTCGCACATGTAGCTCTCGGCGGGGGACTTGTTCAGGTCGGCTTTGAGGGCGGCGGTAATGTCCGTCTCATGGGCTTTCATGGCCGCTCTCAGCCTCTGTAAGGCTCCCCGGCGGGCGGACAGGGGCAGGGTGGCCCCGGTCTTGAAATAGGCCCTCTGAGCTGTGACCAGCGCTTGGATATCCATGGAGCGTCCCTCCTTTTTTTCAGCATACCATAAAAATTCCCCACCGTCAAAAATTTCTCTTGACAAAGTTCGTACAGCTTAGTATTATATTTTTAATAGTACTATATTTTTAACATTAGTGAACGGAGGAATGATGTATGAAGCATCCCAAGTCCCTGACCCGTGAACAGTATTTGAAACAATTCAGCCGGGCGGTGCGGTGGCGTCTGCCGCCCCAGGAGTCGGAGGACGCCATTGCCGACTACCGGGAACTGATTTTCCAGGAGGAGCGGGACGAATCCAAACTGGTGGAGGAGCTGGGGGAACCCGTCCAGGCGGCCCACCTGCTCACCGATGTGACGACCTATCGCCGGTGGCTGAAAGTATTCGCGATACTGGCCTTTGGGCTGTTTTTGCTGGCAAAATGGGCGTGGACGGCGCATACCCGCCTGTACATACACGGGATAGAAGCGTGGTGGTACCCGGTATGGACGATGGCGGTAGGGCTGCCTCTGTCCCTGTACTGGTTCCGGCGGCACGGGCAGAAGAGCGGCCTGTTGCCTAAAAAGCTGATTTTTGCCCTGGCAGTCGTGCTCCTTCTGGGGATCGTGACATTGGTATGGACCTACTATCTGTTTGACCCGCAAGTGATGGCGCATCTGGTCGAGACAGCTGCGGGAAATCCCACGCCGTGGCAGATTATTGTGCAGCGTGAACTGCTGATTGAAGGCGGGACCGCCTGCGCCCTGCTTGCTTTGGCCGGGCTGGTGCTTGCCAAATGCTACGACCGCCGGTGGTTAGCCCTATATATCCTGTGCGTCACTGCAGCGGCAATCTTTGGGTTTGCGGAGTTTCATCTGACTAGCATGGATGTTTCCGCTCGAGGTGTTTTTGAACTGCAAGGTTACCTGTTCGCTCGGATTATCCCCATCGGCGCGGTTGGCCTCATCGGAACGGGGGTGGCCCTGTGCTGAAGAAGGACCTGCTGGAGCTGTGTCTGCTCCAACTGCTGGCGGGGGGCGACAAGTACGGCTACGAGGTGCTCACCCCCCTGCGGGCAGCCTTCCCGGACACCCAGGAGAGCGCCATCTACGCCCTCCTCCGGGGGCTGGGGAAGGAGGGGTATACCGAATGGTACATGGCCCCCGGCGGCGGCGGGCCGGACCGGAAGTATTATCGGATCACCTCCACGGGGCAGACCCGGCTGGAGGAAATGCGGGACCAGTGGCGCAATATGCGGGACGCCATCGCCTCCTTTGGGGTGGAATAGCCGCTTTGCCGCGTTAATCAGGAAAATTATATTTACAACCGGCCGAAATCGTGTTATCATACTATGTTGTGGAACGTAGTTCCACGCAAATGAAATCAAAACAAGGAGTGTTCCTTTATGAGCCGTATGGTCGGTACTGTATCCCGGGGCATCCGCACCCCCATCATCCGCAGCGGAGACGACCTGGTGGAGATCGTCACCAGCTCTCTGCTGGAGGCGGCAGAGGAGGACGGCTTTGCTATCCGGGACCGGGACATCGTGGCCATGACCGAGGCCATTGTGGCCCGCGCCCAGGGCAACTACGCCACGGTGGACCAGATCGCCGCCGATGTTCGAAGCGAGCTGGGCGGGGAGACGGTGGGAGTGATCTTCCCCATCCTCAGCCGCAACCGGTTTGCAATCTGCCTGCGGGGCATCGCCAAGGGGTGCAGCAAGATCGTCCTCATGCTCAGCTACCCCTCGGACGAGGTGGGCAACCACCTTGTCAGCATCGACGCCCTGGACGCGAAGGGGGTGGACCCCTACAAGGACGTCCTCACCCTGGAGAAGTACCGGGAGCTGTTCGGCTATGAGAAGCACCCCTTCACCGGGGTGGACT
Organism: uncultured Oscillospiraceae bacterium; assembly: GCA_910584605.1. GTDB lineage: Bacteria > Bacillota > Clostridia > Oscillospirales > Oscillospiraceae > Lawsonibacter. The sequence continues at coordinate 10,228 of CAJUAW010000015.1, read as the reverse complement.
ACGTGGCCTACTACCAGGAGCTGATTCAGGACTGCGGAGCCGAGGTGGAGATCATCTTTGCCAACGACCCCAGGGCCATCTTGCCCTACACCAAGCACGTCCTGTGCTGCGACATCCACACCCGCCAGCGCACCAAGCGGCTGCTCCGGGAGGCCGGAGCGGTGTCGGTCTACGGCCTGGACGATATCCTGATCCGTTCGGTCAACGGCAGCGGGTACAACGAGAAGTACGGCCTGCTGGGCTCCAACAAGGCCACCGAGGAGCAGGTGAAGCTCTTCCCCCGGGACTGCCAGGGGCTGGTAGAGGCCATCCAGAAGCGGCTGCTGGAGAAGACCGGTAAGCATGTGGAGGTCATGGTCTACGGCGACGGCGCCTTCAAGGACCCGGTGGGGAAAATCTGGGAGCTGGCCGACCCGGTGGTCTCCCCCGCCTACACCGCCGGCCTGGAGGGCACCCCCAACGAGCTGAAGCTGAAATATCTGGCCGACAACGATTTCGCTGACCTGTCCGGCGAGGCGCTGAAGGAGGCCATCAAGGACCGCATCCACAAGAAGGACGGGGACCTGGTGGGCCAGATGGTGTCCGAGGGCACCACCCCCCGCCGCCTTACCGACCTGATCGGCTCCCTGTGCGACCTGACCTCCGGCTCCGGCGACAAGGGCACCCCGGTGGTCTTTATCCAGGGATATTTTGACAATTACACCACGGAATAAGAAAATGTGCCGCCCTATGGGCGGCACATTTTCACACCAATGTACCCTTATTTGATGAAAATCCGGCTCTCGACGGCGCGGATGTTGCAGTTTTCCTCCATCGTCGTAATTGTTTCTGCCAGCCGGCCAATCTGAATCTCCAGGACGGGGTGCAGATTTTCGCACTGGATTCTCCCGTTGCTTTTTTTGGACAGCATTTCGTCTAAAACGTTCAGCTCGACGGTCAGAGACTCCCGCCTTTCGTCATAAAGGTCCCGCTGCACGACCAGCTGCTCCAGCACCGACTTCTCCATATCCGAGATCCGGCTCCCCCGTTTCCGCAGGTCGGAGATGGTGGCCCAAAGCTTGTTCAAAGTGGACTGCACCTCCGCCAGCTCGGCTTTAAGCCGGTTCCAGGTCTCTGGACAGTGGGGAGGATAGCCCACCGAAAAGCGGCTCAGGTCACCGGCCAGATTGCCGATCCGCTGGCACAGGACGCTGCCGCCCGCCTGGATTCGGGTGCCCGCGATCATGCCGCGCCCGGTCATGGCGCAGACCGTTCCGGTGCAGCAAATGGTGCAGTTGGAAATCATCTCCGCAATCACGCTGCCTCCGGCGTCGATGTCCGCCCACTCCATCACCGGGGCCTGCACCTGACAGGCCGCGCTCAGAAAGGTTTTTTCGCTGCTCCCGTAGATGCCCTGCTGGACCCGGATGGTCCCGCCCTTGGAGGTCACCCGGGCCTGCCCCAGCTTGCCGTTGATGACAATGTCGCCGGAGGCTTCGATCTCGGCCCCGCCGTCCACATTTCCGCCGATATAGAGGTTCCCTGAGATCTGGAGGAGCCCTTGAAACTGGTCCAGATCGCCGTCAATGATGTTCTGCTCATGGATGCAGAACCGGTCCTGCTCCATGTACAGGAGCCCGTCTACGCTGGCGGTGAGCGCCTGTCCGCCCCTGCCGATGGCGGTGTTCGTCCCCTGGGGGACCAGGGCGCTGACGGTCCGCGGACAGGGAAGGGTCTGCCCTGTCACATCCATGCCGTCGGTCCCCGGCCTGGCGGGCCGGATCAGACAGATCACGGCCCCCTTTCGAATGGGCTGCAGCTGGATGTCCTGCTGGAAGTCCACCTGCATTTCGTCCTGCACCTCCAGGCGCTGGTTCCCCCGCCGCTGGAACAGCTCGGTCACCTTGCCGTCCTCCCCCTCCCGGGGGGGCGTGCCCTGGGCGGCCAGGAAGATGCGCAGATATCCGCGGTCAAATTCCTGCTGGAGGCTCTCCTGGGAGATGCCGTACGTAATGCCCTCGTAGTGCATGTCGTCCAGAAACTCCTCCAGGGTGAGTTCGGCTCCGTTGTTTTCCGGGGGAAGCAGGCAGGCATACGCCCGCATCCGGTTGGCTGACAGGATGAACTGCGCCTCCGCCTTGACTGGCTCCGATGTCTTTTTGCGCCGGGCCTTGCAGACCTCCTTCAATCGGGCGACAAAATCATTGACCGTTTGGGTGTCATCGGGGTATTCCTCCCTGGCGTCCTCGCCAGCCGTGTCCAGCTCAGAAAGCAACCGCCTGTAGGGAGTGGGAGGGAATGCATTTTTTTCCTGTTCGTTCGTCCCATTCGTCACAGTGGAAACAAAACGGTCAAAAATGGACACCTTTATCCCCCGCTTCTTTCTGAACTCCGTATTTGTGTGGACGGCCGCCTCCCATGAACTGTAACGCCCCACTCTACAGGTAAACATTTACATTGTACCATTTTTGGATCAAATTATCAAGTATGATGACCTTTATCCGGCGTAAAAAAGCGTGTGCCGCCCAGCTGACCGGCTTGGCGGCGCACGCTCTGTTTCGACAGGCTGCCAGTCTGACGGCTGGCCCTGCCGGAACGCTTCAGCAGCTGGCTCAAAACATCCGGGCGGGGCCCTGCATCTCTTTCGCCGAGCAGTGATCCTTCATCTCGTTCAGCAGCACCTCAGCCGCCGGAGAAAACACCGCGTACTTTTTCCAGACAAAAAACAGCTTAGAGCGAAGTGTGGGCATCAGGGGCCGGAAGCACAGAGGACTGTCCGGACTGGTGTCCGTCAGCTTATCAAAGGAAAGCAGACAGCCCAGTCCCTCTCGGGTAAGAACACCGCCGTTGTAGGCCAGATTGCAGGTTGCCACAATGTTGAGCCTGTCTACTTTCTCCTGGAACCAGTCTGAAAGCTCCTTTTGCAGACCTTGCCGCGGACAGATCAACGGAACATCCAGCAGGTCCTCCGGCACAACTGCCTCCCGTTCCGCCAGCGGGTGGTCCTTCCGCAGAATGATGCCCCAGGTGTCCGCACCGGGCAGGGGGAGGTAATTGTATTTGGACAGGTCGTTGGATTCCACCAGCACAGCAAAGTCCAGCAGGCCCTGCTCCAATCGCTCCGCCAGATCGCTCCGGTCGCCGCTGTATAGATGCACACGGATACGGGGGTACTGTGCCTGTACGGCCTTGATTCGCTGGGCAAGGTGCCTGATGCCCTCCGATTCCGCACAGCCAATACGAATATCGCCTCCGGTGATTTCGCCCAGGGCCTTAAATTCTTCCTCCGTTTTGTCTACCATCTCTAAAATATCCTCTGCCCGCTTCCGCAAAAGCATCCCTTCATCCGTAAGGCGGACATTGTAATTCCCCCGGATAAACAGCTTTTTCCCGAGCTCACCTTCCAACTCCTTCAGCTGCTTCGACAACGTGGGCTGAGATATATGGAGCCGTTCCGCCGCGTGTGTAATATTTCCTTCGCGGGCGGCCTCCAGAAAGTAGCGCAATACGCGCAGTTCCATCGTAACACCTCCCTGCCCAGTATAGCAAGCCTTGTCATTCCCTGCAAGAATAACTTGAAATAGAAAACGGGTATTTGCCATTTCAAGGCTTTGGCATTATACTCCAGGTATAGGAGGTGAGAACGTGGCGGAAGCATCCGACACCGAAGGCATCCTCCGTCAAAATCTCATTGACGCTGGCTGTGATTTGGAACTCGTCCAACAGTGCATGGACTTGGCCCAGGGAGAGAGAATGGAAGAAATGAAGCGGATTCTGACCCGGCACAGGCAAACCTTGTTGGACATGATTCATGCGGAGCAAAAGAAAATCGATTGTCTGGACTATCTCTTTTATAACATGGAAAAGAACTTGAGTCGATGATAAGGAGTAACGATTATGAATGAAACACTGACTTTGACCCAGGAGTGGGATAAGACCTTCCTGAAGAGTGACAAGGTGAATCACAGCAAAGTGACGTTTCACAACCGCTACGGCATCACTTTGGCCGCTGACCTCTACATTCCCAAGGGCGCGTCCGGCAAGCTGCCCGCCATTGCCGTCTGCGGTCCCTTCGGCGCGGTGAAGGAACAGTCCGCCGGGCTGTATGCCCAAACCATGGCGGAGCGGGGCTTCTTCACCCTCGCGTTTGATCCCTCCTTCACCGGTGAGAGCGGAGGCGCTCCCCGGTATATGGCCTCTCCCGACATCAACACCGAGGACTTCCAGGCGGCGGTGGACTACCTCTCCCTACGGGACAATGTAGACCCCGAGAAGATCGGCATCATCGGGATCTGCGGCTGGGGCGGTCTGGCTTTGAACGCGGCGGCGCTGGATACCCGCATCAAGGCCATCGTGGCCTCCACCATGTACGACATGAGCCGGGTAAACGCCAACGGCTACTTTGACTCCGAGGACAGCGAGGAGGCCCGCTATGCCAAACGCAAGGCTCTGAACGCTCAGAGGCTGGTTGACTACAAGAGCGGCGAGTATGCCCTGGGCGGCGGCGTGGCCGACCCCATGCCGGAGGACGCTCCCTTCTACTTCAAGGACTATCACGATTACTACAAGACCCCGCGGGGTTATCACCCCAGGTCCCTCAATTCCAACGGCGGCTGGAATGTCACCGGCTGTATGTCCTTCCTCAACCAACCCATCCTGGCCTATGCGGGGGAGATTCGCTCCGCCGTTCTGGTGATGCACGGGGACAAGGCCCACTCCTGCTACTTCGGAAAGGACGCTTTTGCCAGGCTGAAGGGGGACAACAAGGAACTGCTGCTCATCCCCGGTGCTGTCCACACCGACCTCTACGATCGGACGGATATTATCCCCTTCGACAAGCTGGTTGAGTTCTTCCAGAAAAACCTGAAATAAAAGGAGGTCCCGGCATGGTAAAACAGACTGCGGGCAGGGATGCCCTGAATGATTTTGCTCCCAAATTTGCGGAGCTGAACGATGATGTGCTGTTTGGCGAGGTCTGGTCGAGGGAGGATAAGCTGTCGCTGAAAACACGCTCCATCGTGACCATCACCGCCCTCATCAGCAAGGGGATCGTGGACAGCTCCCTGACCTATCACCTCTCCACCGCCCGGAAGAACGGTGTGACCCGCACCGAGATGGCGGAAATCCTGACCCATTTGGCCTTTTACGCCGGGTGGCCCAACGCCTGGGCCGCGTTCCGTATGGCAAAGGAGGTCTATGCCGGGGACGGCGAACAGGAACAGCACGGCGGCTTCTTTGGGCAGGGTGAACCGAATACAGCCTTCGCGCAGTATTTCACTGGCGGCAGTTACCTCAAGCCCCTGACTGATCCCCAAAAGACGGTGTTCATCGCCAACGTCACCTTTGAGCCGCGTTGCCGCAACAACTGGCACATCCACCACGCCCAAAGCGGTGGCGGGCAGCTCCTGATCTGCGTGGACGGCGAGGGCTGGTATCAGGAGGATGGGAAACCTGCCCAAAGCCTAAAACCCGGCGATGTGGTCACAATTCCAGCTGGTGTGAAGCATTGGCATGGGGCCAAGGCAGACTGCTGGTTCAGCCATCTGGCGGTGGAGTGTCCGGGTGAGGACACATCCAATGAGTGGCTGGAGCCGGTAACAGATGACATCTATGATGGGCTGTCTTTGCGCAGAAAGGAAGAACCAAAATGAAAAACAGATTTCTTTCCCTTTCTATGGCAGTCTGCATGATTTGCCTTCTCATATTGACCTCCTGCTCTGCGGCGGAGGTCCCCGCTGACAATGGCGGAACGAACTTGGGTAGCGCAGTGCTCACCTCTGCGGCTCAGCCTGCGGCAGCTTTTACCGATGTGCCCTCTGACGCCTGGTACGCCGAAGCCGTTCAATACTGCCAGGGGAAGGGCTTGATGGCCGGCACTTCCAACACCACCTTTGCCCCGGAGGCCACCCTGACCCGCGCCATGCTGGTCACTGTTCTGTGGCGGCAGGCAGGAAAACCGGTGGTGAATTACCTCATGCAGTTTTCCGATGTCCCGGAGGGCCGGTGGTACAGCGAGGCCGTCCGCTGGGCGGCCAGTGAAAAGCTGGTGGCTGGCTATGGCGACGGCCATTTCGGCACCAATGACCCCATTACCCAGGAACAGCTGGATCTGATCTTTCAGCGGTACACAGATCAGCCTGTCACTGACGGTATTCCCGGCTTTGACGGCAGCTCCAGGCACACTACACGGGCCCAAGCCGCGACGGCGGTGATGATCTATGCCCAGCTTTCCCGGCGGGGTACGGGGAAGGTGCTGGTGGCCTATTTCTCCGCCACAGGAAACACCCGCCCTGTGGCGGAAAAGGTGGCGGAGGCGACAGGCGGCGATCTCTTTGAGATCGTTCCCGCCCAGCCCTACACCGCCGCCGACCTGAACTACAACACCGAATGCCGGGCCAACGCCGAGCAGAACGACCCCAACGCCCGGCCCGCCATCGCCAGCACCGTGGAGAACATGGAGCAGTATGATGCGGTGTTCATCGGCTACCCCATCTGGTGGGGCCGCGCCCCCAAGATCATCCATACCTTTCTGGAGACCTATGACCTGAGCGGCAAGACCGTCGCCGCCTTCTGCACCTCCGGGAGCAGCCCTCACGAGGACGCCACCCTCCGGAGCTATGAGCCGGACGCCGTTTGGCTGGAGGGCCGGCGGTTCTCGGGCGCCTCTCAGGTGGAGGACTGGGTCAATGGATTGGATTTACCCAAAGCTGCGGAGGAGGAAAACAAGATGTACCTTCAAATCGGCAATACGGTCTGGACTGCGACCCTGGAGGACAATCCCTCGGCCACAGCGTGGAAGGGGCTGTTGGCCAAAGGACCGCTGACCGTGGATATGAGCGATTATGGCGGGTTTGAGAAGGTAGGCAGTATCGGCACGGCTCTTGCCCAAACCAACCGGCAAATTACCACCAGGCCGGGGGATATCATCCTCTATCAGGGCAGCAGCGTCACCATCTACTATGATCAAAACACCTGGAATTTTACCCTCCTGGGGCACATCGACGGCGTTACAGAAGCTGAGCTTCGTCAAGTGCTGCAAGCCGGCGGAGGCAATGTCTCCGTTACTTTTTCGCTGGAGCGGCCAGGGGACAGCGGAGCCGGAGTGTTCAATTTTGAAGCCAGAAACGTTACCCTCAACAGCGGCTATACCATGCCCATCAACGGCCTGGGGACCTACAGCCTCCGCGGAGCGACCTGTGTCCATTCGGTAAAGTCCGCTCTGCAAAGCGGGGTCCGGCTGATTGATACCGCCTCCGCCTATGGCAACGAGGAAGAAGTAGGCCGAGCCATCCGGGAGGCCATTGACGAGGGCGTCATAAAACGGGAAGACGTGTTCGTCATCACGAAGATCTACCCCGGCAGCGAAATGGCAGACCCGGAGCAGTCCATCCAGGCGTGTCTGGACCGGCTGGACATTGACTATGTGGATATGATGCTCCTGCACCACCCGGACCGGAATGATGTGAAAGCGTACAGGGCAATGGAAAAATTTGTGGAGGACGGAAAAATCCGTTCCCTGGGCCTGTCCAACTGGTATGTAGAGGAGTTGGAATCTTTCTTGCCCCAGGTGACAATCACCCCGGCCCTGGTTCAGAACGAGATCCACCCCTACTACCAGGAGAATGATGTGATTCCCTATATCCAGGACCTTGGGATCGTGGTCCAGGGTTGGTATCCCCTGGGGGGCCGGGGCCATAGGTTGGAGCTGCTGGGGGACGAGGTGATCTCCGGCATCGCCCAGGCTCACGGCGTATCCTCCGCCCAGGTGATTCTCCGCTGGAATCTCCAAAAGGGCGTGGTGGTCATCCCCGGCTCCAGCAATCCCGACCACATCAAGGAGAACACCGAATTGTACGGCTTCGAGCTGACCAATGGGGAAATGGCACAGATCAACGCCCTTGACCGGAACGAAAAGCACGATTGGTATTAAAACGCCCCCCCTATGCGCTGCTGTAGGCTGTGTATAGGGGGGATTTCGCTGTTTGGTCAAACATCTGTCCCGAACAAATTTACCCTAGACAAAAGCTCTCTGAGGGGATTCGATCTGAACATACGATTCTTTGGAGCAGGGATGTAATCTGCCGCATTGGCTCTTATGAGCTGTGAACATGCTGTATGCAACAATAAGACCCCGCGCCGTCAGACGCAAGGTCTTATTTTTCTATGGCGTAGGCTCAGTGTTAGTGCTCTGCACAGGGAGGTTTCCTTCATAAACATTAGACAAAGGTCTATATTCAGCAATCTGCCACACTGTTTCCGCTCACTCTTGTAGGGGGGAATATCACTCTTCTAACCGGCATTTCCGGGTGCTCAATCCTCTCTAACAAAAGCTCTCCGGCGGCAAAGGCAATATCAATCTCATTGTTTGAAATGGTTGTAATATCCGGAACACGATCTCCCACCCAGGAGTTGTCCGTACACACAAGGCTGATATCCTGAGGAACCTCAACCTGAAGCGCCTTCAGCGCGTCAGAAAGCCCTCTGGCCAGAGCATAATTTGTGCAGAATACGCCTGTATAGGGCAGCCTGTCCGCCACCAAACGGGTTCCATAGATGTACCCATCATGATAGTCGGCATGTTCCGTGGCAGTAATATCCTGTTTCACCTGAATTTGACACTGGTAGGACTCAATCGCGTCGAGAGCGCCCCAGACCTTATTTTTGATGGAATAAAAATTTTCTGGGCCAGTTAAAATGGCTATTTTTTTATGTCCGTGTTTTAACAGCTGCTCACAGGACATAAAACCGGCTTGGTAATAGTCCATACAGACCGCATCAAAATTGGACGGACTGTATTGACGGTTAATCATTACAATCGGGCAGGAAAATGTGCTGAGCTTGTGATAGTATTCGGAATCCCCGTCCTTCGCAAGGCTGAGCAGAAACACTCCGCAAAAGCCGTTTTCGGAGGCAAATTTCAGGTATGAGAGCTCATTTTGCAAATCGAAATCACAATCAAGCGCACATACGATATATCCCCGCTCCCGAAAAAAACTGTTGAACGCCTTGAGGTATCTTGTATGCGTACGCTCGTTGATGTCGGTTGAAATCATCAAAATCATCTTCGAGGCAAAGGAGCCCCCGCTGTGGCAGACAGTCTTGCGGTTATAACCGGTCTCGTTCACGGCCCGCTCGATTGCAATTTGGGCGGCCTTGCTTACAGGACCGGTATGATTGATTGCTCTGGAGATTGTGGATTTCGACAGGCCGGTCAGTTTTGTGAGATCGTCAAGCGTTACTTTCATTGCAATCATATCCTTGTCATAGAGTGTGGGTTCTGGACTGGAGCGAATTGCGTCTCCGCTTAACGCGCTCAAGTGGCCGGTTCGGTAGGGTTCATTCCCCGTTTGGCGGGTATAGGGTCATAAATTCTTATGATACTATTAAAATATACCCATTCTATTGCGGCTGTCAAGAGACGAATGGGAATTTTTCTGATCAAAGCAAAAATTTGTGATATTTAATGGGAAATTCCCACTCCAAAAATGGTGCGAAAATCCTCCCCTTATTGGATTGAATTTCATTTTGTAATCCTATCCAAATCTGGAATGTTATAAAACATAGAGTTTTTAGAAAAAATGCGGAGTATTTTTTCTCGCTTTTTGCTGGAAATAAAATTTTTCATTTCTCGAGAAGAGAAAAAACTCACTATTTCCCACGAATATTATGGAAAATTTCATTTATATATTGACAATTATTTTCATTGGTGTTACACTCTAGCACAGCGAAGAGGTAAATGGATTGCTGAAATTTTTTCATAACAGGGAGGATGAAAATGGAATATAGCAACATTGTATATCTTGAGCAAAACGCACTTGCCATTATCACATTAAACCGGCCCGATAAGCTCAACGCGTTAACGGATCAAAGCTGGGCCGAGCTGACAGACGCGTTGACCCGGGCCGCCGCCAGCGATCAGGTCTGTTCCGTCTTACTGAAGGGGAACGGGAAAGCCTTTTGCTCGGGATTTGATGTGCAGCATTCGTCGGGCAACACAGCGACAAAGACGCCGTGGAACCAGCTTCAAACAATTTGGGGGACCTATCACAATCAGATCAACGTTTTCGACTTTCCAAAGCCCATTGTATGCGCGGTACAGGGATATTGCCTGGGCGGCGGATTTGACCTGGCTAAATCCTGTGACTTTATCGTAGCAGCTGACAACGCCATATTTGGAGAGACTGAGCTCCGCCTGAGCTTTGTCCCTGGAATGTGGGACGTGTTTATGGTCGGCATGAGAAAGGCCAAA
>CAJUAW010000014.1 GCA_910584605.1 uncultured Oscillospiraceae bacterium | reverse complement strand
CCCCCACCACGCAGAAGTTCTCATACCCCCCCGCCAGGGTGGAGGCCAGCAGGTACTGGAGGTTGTTGGTATCCTGATACTCGTCGATGAGCACATAGCGGAATTTCCGCTGATAATATTCCCGCACCTCCTCAAAACCCATGAGCAGGCGGACGGTGTGGAGGATGATGTCGTCAAAGTCCAGGGCGTTGGCCTCCCACAGGCGCCGCTGGTACTCCATGTACACGCTGGCGATCTTGGCCAGCCGGAAGTCCCCGGACTTTTCGCACTCGTCCAGGTAGTCTGGGGCCAACTTCATGGCGTCCTTGGCCCGGGAGATATACCCCAGCATTGACCGGGGGGCGAACTGCTTCTCATCCAGGTTCAGCTGCTTGAGGATGTCCTTGATGACCCGCAGGGAATCATCGGTGTCGTAGATGGTGAAGGAGGAGGCAAAGCCCAGCTTGTCGATGTCCCGGCGGAGGATGCGCACACAGGCGGAGTGGAAGGTACTGGCCCAGATATCGTTGGCGGAGGGGCCCAGCAGGGCGGCCAGCCGGTCCTTCAGCTCCCCGGCGGCCTTGTTGGTGAAGGTAATGGCCAGGATGGACCAGGGGGCGGCGGGTTCCAGACGGCACAGCCGCTCCTGACGGGCCTTGTCCCCCTCCCCCGTCCGGGCGTACGTCTCCAGAAAGGCCAGGTCGTCCTCGGTGACCGATTCCGGCGCCTCGCCGCAGTCCGACCCCCGGCCGTACCGCATCAGGTTGGCGACCCGGTGGATGAGCACGGTAGTCTTGCCGCTCCCCGCCCCCGCCAGAAGGAGGAGCGGTCCCTCGGTGGCCAGCACCGCCTTCTGCTGTTCCGGGTTCAGCCGGGCAAAATCCCGGGCGATGGCCTCCCGGCGGGCCTTGCAGAATTGAAGCTCCTGTTGCTGATTCAGCATAGATCAAACATCCTTTGTATGGTATGCTCCTATTGTAATCCAAACTTCTCCTCCGGTCAACCAAAGAAAACCAGGCATGTCCCTCTTTCCCGCCGCATAGATTAAAGCGAAACCAATTTGTAACCCTTTTTTCACCAGGCCGTAATGGGTTCGATAAGAAGGTAACAGACGGTCCATGCTATAATAAGGTCACAAACAGGAAAGGAGGTCTCCCACTATGTACAAAAAACTGCTGGCTGCCGCTCTTATCACCTCGATGCTCGTGTTACCGGTGAACAGCACCGGCCCGGCCGTCTCTTCGGAGGCCCCGCCTGCCGGACCGGCGCAAGACTACCTCCCCGGCGACGTCCCCGCCCAAACGGACGCGGCGGAGTCTATGGCTCCTGCCTTCCACGCTCTGGTGCTGGCCATGCTGAACCACGACGCGGACCAGTTCCCCTTCGCGGACAGCAGCCTGAATTGGGAGGCGCTGTACAACATGCTGTCCCTCTACGGGCAGTTGGACAGCCGCAGTGTAATTGAGAAGGGCGAGATGCTCTTCCCCGAGGAGACCCTGCTGGACTACGCCGCCGCCCTGTCGCTCACCGCCAAGCAGCTGGATTCTCCCCCAGCCGCCCTCCGGGACCGGCTGAATTACGACAACGTCTCCCGCTGCTACGTAGTGGTCTGCGGCGAGGATGACCTGGCGCAGATCCGGGTGGACAGCCTGCAGCCCTCCGCCGGGGGCTATACCCTCACCGGCGCCCTGGTTTACCAGGTGGACGGCCGAGTCCTGGCCCGGTTCCAGGCCACCCTCCAGCCTTGGGACACTATGTTCGGATATGTCGTCACCAGCATGAACCTCACCGGCTGATCATCAAACACACAAAACAGGCCCCCCGGCGTCAGCCGGGGGGCCTGCTGTATCCTCAATTCACTTTTGAAAGGAGGCGCTCATCTCCTGAAAGCATCTCGGACAAATATTTTTCCCTCGGAACTCAATGATATCCTTCTCGTTATCGCAAAAGATGCAGGCTGGCTGAAATTTCTTCAGCACGATGGACGGACCGTCCATGTAGATCTCCAAGGAATCCTTCTCCTCGATGTCCAGAGTACGGCGCAGCTCGATGGGCAGTACGATGCGGCCCAGTTCGTCCACCTTTCGGACAATGCCAGTGGATTTCATGTAATTGCCTCCTTTGTTATCGTTACACGGACCCGGAGTCCAAGGCCTGGCTCCGGCACATCTTTCTCTTCTATTGTAGCGGCAAAAAAATGCAATGTCAACTGTTTCTATCGGGCAAAATAGGGTGAAAAATGTAGAATTTTTGTGGAAAAGAAGGTATGGGCTGGATTTTTTTGTAAATTTCCACCTTTCCCGCAGACATGATTTTCCAGTTCCCTCCGTATAGATGGGACAAGAGGGAGGGGATCGGCCTTGACAATGACTGTAATCTGGACCGGGATGGTGGTGCTTTCCATTCTGTGCGGATTGGCCACCGGGCGCGGGCCCGAGGTAGCGGCCGCGGCGGTGGAGGGCACCTCGGCGGCGGTGCAGCTGGCGCTGTCCATCGCGGGGATGCTGTGCCTGTGGACCGGCGTGATGGAGGTGATGCGCCAGTCCGGGCTGGCCGATCAGCTGTCCCGGCTGCTGTCCCCCATCCTGCGCCAGCTGTTTCCCCAGGCGGCCCGGGACCGGGAGGCCATGGACAGCATCTCCGCCAACGTGTCCGCCAACCTGCTGGGGCTGGGCAGCGCCGCCACCCCTCTGGGCCTGGAGGCCGCACGCCGTCTGGCCCGGTCCAGCCCCGGCACGGCCTCTGACAGCCTGTGCATGCTGGTAGTATGCAACACCGCCTCCATCCAGCTCATCCCCACCACGGTGGCCTCCGTCCGGGCGGCAGAGGGCTGTCAGACCCCCTTCGACATCCTCCCCGCCGTCTGGCTGGCCTCCGCTCTGTCCGTGGGGGTTGGAATTGCCGCCTGCAAGCTGTTTTCCAAAGTCTGGAGGGATTAACCATGGATCTCTTGTTCACCATGCTGGTCCCCCTGACCATCGGGGCCATCGCCGTCTACGCCGCCGGCCGCCGGGTCGACGTCTACTCCGCCCTGGTCCAGGGAGCGGGCTCAGGGCTGGACACTCTGCTGCGCATCGTCCCCGCTCTCATCGGGCTGATGACGGCGGTGTATATGCTCCGGGCCTCGGGCGCGCTGGAGCTGCTGGCTCAGGCCCTGGCCCCCCTCCTGGACCGGCTGGGCCTGCCCTCGGAGCTGCTGCCCCTGATGCTGGTGCGGCCCATCAGCGGCTCCGCCGCTTTAGGGGTAGGGGCGGAGCTCATCTCCACCTACGGCCCCGACTCCACCCTGGGCCGCACCGCCGCCGTCATGCTGGGCTCCACCGAGACCACCTTCTACACCATCGCTGTCTACTTCGGCGCGGTGGGCATCACCAAAACCCGCTACGCCGTCCCCGCCGCTCTGTGCGCCGACCTCACCGGCTTTCTCGCCGCCGCCTGGGCGGTCCGGATCTGCTTCGGGTGATGCTACAGATACTCCACAAAGGTCTCCAGCCGGGTCCAGGACAGCTCCAGGTCCTCGATCTCCTGCCAGCTGTGGAAGTTGGCCTCCAGCTCCTCCCATGTCAGGTACCAGAAGTCATACTCGATCCCCAGGTGGGTGGGCAGGATATCCTCAATGATCTTTTTCAGCTCCTCAAAGTTGGCCGGCTCCCCGGCCACGCCGGGGAAGGAGACGGACACCTCTCCCTTCCCCCGCTCCTTCACCACCGCGGGGACGCCGCAGCCGGTGATGGTGTCGTTGATGGCCCCCAGAGTAAAGCTGTCCCCGCCGATGCGCAGCAGGGCGGCCAAGGCGGCGGCCAGCTTTCTGGGCTGGTCCGCCACCGGACGGCGGACAAACAGCCGGGCGATGTTCTCCAGCCCCCAGTCCTCCGCCGTGGTCAGAGAGTTCTCTCGCTGGACCTCCTCCAACCAGGCCATCACCTTGTCCAGCTCTTCGCCCTGTACATCCAGCTCTCCGCCGTTGAAGGGCGCATCCAGTCTGTAGATTCCCAGGGGACGCAGCAGGTCCCGCATGCATTGGGCGTGCTTCATACCTTCGCCTCCACCCGCAGCGTGCCCAGCAGGGGCAGCTGGTCCTCCCTGACTGCCACATCCGCCGCCGGAGTGGTGATGGAATAGTTGGCCACACCTTCACAGTGGTAGATAATCTCCCCCAGTCTGGCCCGGAGGATGCGCTGGCCCAGCAGCCTGCCGTTAAACCAGCCCCGGACGGCCTCCTCCACCCGGCCCAGCACCTCCGCGCTGTTTCGGCCCTCTTCCGCCTCCACTGCCACGGCGATATTCACCGTCACCGTCTCCGGAGCCCGTACCTGCAGGTCCACGGCGATCTCCCGCCGCGCCTCAAAGTAATCCGTCAGCTCCTTCAGCAGCTCCTGACCGGGCAGTCCGGCCAGGGTGGCGGGGACGATATCCACCGACCCCACTCCCCTGGGCCGGGGGATCACCGCCGCAGCCGCCACCTGGTCGAAGGACAGCGCCCCCTGCTGGTAGAAGGCGCTGTTGGCGCCGTTGGGCAGGCGCTTGAAGGTCTCCAGCACCCGGACGCGCAGCTCCTCATCGGTCTCGCCGTCCGCCCCTCCGGCGCAGGGCTCCGGATTGGTGCAGGCGGAAACGCCGATGGGCGCCACCGCCATGGACACAATGGCTCTGGCGGACACATTGCCCAGCTTTCCCGGCTCCAGCGCCTGGACGGGCACATCTGCCGTCAGCTGTCCCGCCGGGATCGCGGCGGGTTCTGTGGTCTCAAACCGGACAAGCCCCGCCGTCATGCAGACCGTCCCCTGGGGGATCTCCCTGGGGGCGTCCGAGACCTCTCCCGCCGCAAACCGGACGGTCCCCTCCGCAGTCACCGCCGGCTTGCGCTCCAGCCCCCGCAGCTGGGCGTGGGCGTCCAGATACTCCCCCTCCGCAGTCTGGGGAAACGCCTGCCGCACCACCCAGTCCGCCTGCACATACAGGGAGTAGACCTGGGCCGCCAGCGCGTACAGCCGGGCGGACAGGTCGCACCCCTCCCGGGGTTCCAGCCCGGTCTGCTCCCCAAAGCAGACCAGCATCTCCTGATAAATTTCGTCAATGGTCTTCATACCTTCCCCCTCCTTCTGACCGTCCAGCCGCCGCAAGGGGCAGCTGGACGGTCAATTCCTCCCCCTGCCAGGTCAGCCAGACAGTGAGCGCCCCCTGCTCCTCCACCTGGGTCAGCTCCACCAGCTGTACAGCCAGATCCGCCTCCTCCCGCAGGGCCTCGGTCACATACTGCGCGGCCAGCGCCTGGCGGGCGGAGGGCTTTTCCCGGCCCAGCTGATACAGCCGGCTGCCCAGCTCGGGCAGAAAGGGAAACGCCCCCCGCCGGGCGGTGAGGCGGTAAAGCACCCGGGCCAGCACCTCCTCCCCTCCCGTCAGCGCGGTGAGGCTCCCTGTTCCGTCGGGGACATAGTCCCCATCTATAAGCTTCCACTCCATGGCGTTCCTCCTCTAACCCAGCAGCTGGCTGACGGCCGCCAGGGCCGCCTCCCGGGCCAGCTCCCGCACCATGTCCTCCAGCCGCTGGCCGTTGACGGACACGCCGCCGGTCATCTCCACGCCGTCTCTGCCCAGCGACATGGAGCTCTTTCCGCTGGTCATGGCCACCTGCCCCTGTCCCAGGAAGAGGTCGCAGTCCACGCCAGTCAGCCGGATCTCGCCGGGCTTCAGGTCCTCCGCCTCCTGGGTGGTGCCCAGGATACAGGGGGATTCCCCCTCCGCTCCGGCCTTGAGCACCATCACCTTGTCCCCGGAGGTGGGCCGCCAGCTGTAGCCGCCGGGGCCGTACACATTGATCCAGCGCCGTTCCCCGCCCAGGCTCACCCCGGCAGGGTCGCCCCCCAGGGTGACAGTGCCCACCTCAGCCGCCGCCTCCCGCACCGGAAGGTTTCGAGTTCGTTCTGATGTCCACATCCTTCTCACCTCAAACTGTAAAATCAGGGGGCGCCAGCACCATCCTGCTCCAGCGCCCGCCCATGTCCATCCCCACGGTCACCTCCACCGCCCGGTACTGGCCGTTCCAGTCCAGTCCGCTGCGGCGGACCGTCACCAGCTCCCCCGGCCAGACGCAGAAGGGCTGTCCCACGGTCACCTCCATGCGCTTCCACTCCGAGGCGGATTTGTCCAGCTGAAACGCCCCGCTGTAGCGCATGTCCTTGTACGTGCTCCGCTCCGGCATGGTAATGATCCGCCGGGCCTGACCTCCGGCGGCGGTAAACTCCCTGTTGTCCAGCGTCTCCACCATTCCGCTCCACCGGTCCCGCACCAGCACCTGAGACAGCACTCCGTACCGCCGGTCCCGGCGTATCAGTGAGATCAGAGGCGCGCTGTCGTCCACCAGCCGCTCCGTCCTGTCGTCCCACCCGGCCAGCACCAGCCGGCCCTCCCGGTCAAACCTGGGCGCGACCCCTCCGTAGTAGCGGGCAAACTCATAGACCACCGACCACTCGCTGCTCCCGGTGGAGACAGAAAACTGAGAAACCGCCCGGAGCTCGGTCCCTGAAGCCACCGAGATTCCGTAGGGCCGCACGTGGTCCCGGACGATATCCTTCTGGGTGGCAATCTGGTAGTCCTGCCCCAGGGCCTCGTTGTCCAGCAGGAGGGCCGCCATCCCCCGTCCGGACACCTCCAGCACCCGTCCCTGGGCGGTGATGCTCACCTCGCACTCATCCACCACGCCGGTGAACACCCGCTCGCCCTCATACTCAGCCTCAAAGCGCACCCAGTCCTCCGGCCTGGCGGTGTTGTCCGCATCCCAGGCGCACCGCACCCAAAAGCTGTCACAGGGCACCCCGGCGGTGTACTCCAGCCGCCAGGCCAGCAGCTTGGGCAGCGTCCAGCGCGTCTGATCCGCGCCAATCACACAGGCTGTCACCGCACCCGTACCTCCTCTCCGATTTGGATCAGGTTGGGATTTTTGATCTGGGGATTGAGGGCGATCAGCTCCGCCAGCGTCACGCCGTACTGGCTGGCCAGCGCCCACAGGGTGTCCCCCTGCACCACCCGGTGACACACCGCCTGACTGCCGGACTGCGTCCCGCTCCCCGCCTGGGAGCCTCTCCCTCCGGTGCGGACCGCCAGTCCGCTGTACAGCCCATACTCCTCCCAGAAGGTAAAGGAGTAGCGCACATAGTCCGGCCTGGGCGCCTGCTCCACCCTGAGCGAGACAAAATAGGCGTTGGCCACCTGCCACAGAGGGTGGACCAGCAGGCCGGGCCCGTCCTCGTAGAAGACGCTGGCCAGCCGCTGAAATTCCACATAGGCCCCCGTCCCCACAAACTCCCCCTCGCCCTCCATGACCCGGTGCCCCATCCCCAGGTCCTGGAGCTGGTAGCGGCCAAAGGGCGTCTTGTGCACCGCCACCGGCCGCTGAAACGCGATGGAGTAGACCCGCGGATTGTGGGGCCAGGTGTAGCTCTTATAGCGCATCGGTGTCAGATTCATCTACAACCTCCTAATACAGAGAAAAGCCGCCGTCATAGCGGCGGCTGTCCCGGCGGAAGGCCCGGTCGGCCCGCTCCGCCCACTCCTGCTCCGCGCCGGCGGAACCGCTCAGACCTCCGCCGCTCCAGACCTCCTCCGGTACGGCGGCGCTGCGGGGACCGGCGAGCGAGACCGGATACCCGCTCTGCCTCTCCCCGCCCCCCCAGCGGAACCGCTCCAGCCGCCCCTCCCCAGCGGTCATCACAGCCCAGGAGGCGGCAGCGCGGTCCAGCTCCTCCAGCTGCTCCAGCAGAGGGACCCCGCCCGGCTCCGCCTTCTCCTGGTTTGTCTGAACGGCGGCAGCCCCGGCATGCTCCGGATGGTCCGCTCCCGGCCCCTCCTGGAACCCTTGGGCCGCAGTCTCACCGCCGTTCTGCCAGTCTCCGGTGTCCCCGGCCTGTTCCTCTGGAAACTCCTCGTTCAGGCCCGCATTGTCAACCGCCTTTTCGAGCCGGTCTACCTTCTCTTTTAAGCCGTCAACCTCCCGCTCGGATTCGGATACAAGTTCAGCTGCGCCGCGCTCCGCCCCAAGGGGATCGGAGCCGCCGGCAGACCCTTCCGGCTCCCCCTCAACAGGCGGTCCAGGCAGGCTTTGCTCCATCCTCCGCACCTGCTTCAGGAGCGCACCGGATCGTTCCAGATGCTCCTCCAGGTAATCAGTCAACGCCGCATCCTCCTCTCAGCTCCTCAAAGCGCGTTGGATCAAAGGTGGGGTTGTCCGTCCCCTCCTCCCACTCCGTCGCAGGGCGTCCGCACCTGGAGCACCGCTCCTCCAGCGCCCGGGCGCGGCAGCTGGGGCATAAGCGCCCCAGCTGCTCCTCCCGGTCCAGAATGGTATTGGCCAGACACCAGAGGTAGTCCCGCCCCTTCATGGCCCTGGCCCGCTCCTCGGTAGGCAGCGCGCCAAACTGCCGCAGCACCCGCCAGCGCAGCCGCTCTCCGGCGTTGCCCGCCAGGTCCTGCTTGACCTGCTCCAGCTCCTCCTGCGGCAGGCCCAGCCCCGGATCGTTCTCCCGGCTGAAGGCGGCCCACCGGGCAGCCAGAGCGGCGATCTCCTCCGCTGTCAGTCCGGCCAGCACCGCCCGGCCGTCCGCAAAAACCGGCATCTGATCCTCCGTCCGCTCCAGCGCCCGGGCCAGCAGGCAGGCGTTGGAGCACAGCGCCCGCTCCCGTCCGTCCGCCGCCAGCTCCAGCCCCTCCCGCCGGGCCTGAATCGCCTCCAGCGCCGACAGCAGCCGCAGATCAAAGCCGTTGTCCAGCGGCATCCGGTCCCGCCCGGCCAGCATCGAAAGGACCATCGCTTACGCCCCCGTCTCAATGCGCCGGGAGGCCACCAGGGTAACCTTCTCCAGCACCATGCTGCCTATGTTGGCGCTCTCCTGGATGGCGCTCCACTGGCAGTCGGAGTAGATGATCTTCTTGTCCGGCTTGCAGATGACCAGCGAAAAGCCGGTCAAGGAGTAAAAATCGATGTTGTCTCGGATGGCCTCATCTGTGGCGTACAGCCGGGTCAGCTCGATCACATGGGCGGCCTGTCCGGGGACGGTGGCCACTGGCTCCGCCTCCCCGAAGGCCTCCACAGCCGTACTGCTCTTGGTGGTCTTGGCCGCATAGCTCTGCACCACCGCCACCCGCACGCCGTCCACCTCCAGATAAATGTCGCTGCTGGTGGGAAATCCTGCAATGCTCATACCTCAACCTCCTCAAACGGTGATATGGGCTGTCAGCCAGATCTGGTTCAGCCCGTGGGCCACGGTAAAGGCGAACTCCACCAGGCACCGGGTGGGGTCCTCGGCGTCGGCAGTCACCGTCACGTCCTCATACCCGGTGATGATCTCCCGGGCCAGCTTGTTCTCCAGCTCCAGCACCACCTGGGCCCGGATGGCCCCCCGGCTCTGAGCGGTGTTCTTGGCCCGGCGGAACTTACTGCGCAGAACGTCCCGCAGGCCGGGGATCACATCGTCCACCACCCGGATAGCGGACAGGTCCCGCCATGCGGAATCCGACGCGCCTGCCGTCGTGGTGCGGGTGGTCACCCCCCGGATCACGCTGATCACGCCCCCCGAGCTCTCCACCGGGGTCACTCCGCCCAAAATCAGCTGGTCCACGTCGTTATCCTCCAGCCGGACCGACAGCCCATTCAGGCCCAGCAGCTCTGCGCCGCCCAGCGGGACGGCGGGGTCGCTCTCCCCGGCGATGGCGCCGGCCACAGCGGCGGCCAGGGGCAGGCCCGAGATAGAGGCCCCGCCGCCGTCCACAGCGCCGGGCGCCACCAGCACCACCCGCTCGTGGTTCAGCTCCCTGGCCCGCTCAATGAGGCCGTCCACGCTCTCATCCCGGTCCCCGGCCAGCACGCACAGGCGCTCCCGCCGCAGGCTGGCGGCCTCGGCCACGCTGTCCCGCAGCTTTTTCTGCACCGCCCGGTCCGTGCTGTCACACAGCACCAGAGCGATGCCCTCCATCCTGGCCAGCTGGGTAAAGGCCGCCTCGTAGCCGCTCTCGCCGTCTACCGGCACGGCCACCACGCCGGAGGCCCCGTTCTTCAGGGCCAGCCGGATCAGCTCCGCCATATCCTCCGCCCCGCTGGAGCCGAAGGCAGCCACCGCTCTGTCATAGCTGGTAATGGTCTTGGCCACTCCAGCCTCCGCCTGGGTGTTGACCGCCGCAAGGCCCACCAGCCGGCCCGTGCCCCGGCCGCTGACCACGGTAGACGCGTCGTAGGAGGAGTAGACCCCCGGACGCTGATGTACACTGATACTCATTCTTTCCTTACACCTCGCAATTCAAAATCGACAAACACGCCGCCCGCATCGGTCACGGCGCACAGCCAGGCGGTACAAACCGCCTCCACCGGCCGCTTCAGCCGTCGGCTCTCCCCATCCCAGGCCGTCTGCCCGCAGGAAAACTCCTGCAGGTCCAGCCCCTCCGGACCGCCCAGGACCAGGACCCCGGCCAGCGCGTCAAAGGCGCTCTGGACCGCCTCTCCGTCCTCCCGCTCGGGTGCGTAGATGTCCAGCCCGAGGGTCAGCTGCGCCCGTTTCCCGTACCGCTCCTCCCACCGGCCGCTCCTCTCATCGTACCGCTCCCCCAGGTAGTCCTGAAAGCTGGCTGAGCCCGCCCTGCACCCCCGGACGGACACCACCACCACCGGCTCCGTCCACTCCTGCCTGGGCGCGGCAGGCCAGGCGGTCACCGCGGGGACGCCCTGTTGGCAGAGGTAGTCCGCCATCGTCTGGCGGATCTGCTCCAGTCCTGTGTTCATGCTCTCACCTCATCTCTCGGGCAGAGCACCGCCCGCCAGTGGGGGCAGATGCCCTCCCCCACCCGGTGCGCGGACTGCACCTGATACTCCTGGCCCTGCCACTCCACCAGGGTGTCCAGGTCCAGGGGATGCCCGGCAGGACCCAGATAGAGAAACCGGTCCTGCCGCCGCAGCCCCAAGGGGGTGGGGACCTCCTGGCGGCCTCCCCGCTCCAGGACAGGCTGAACAAAGGCTCGAAGGGAACGGGAGTCTCCCCTCTGGCGCAGCGTGACGGGCTGGCCAAAGCGGAGCAGGAGCCGCTCCCACTCCCGCTCCATCATCCCTCCACCCCCTGAAAAACAAAGCCGGTCTGTTCCAGCCAGGGGGCCAGCAGGCTCTCGGCCTGGACGGACAGGTTTCCGCCCGTCCCTCTGTCCGTCTCCTTTCGGATGGTCAGCTCACCGGCGGTGAAGGAGGTCACCCCGCCTGTCATTCCGGACAGCCGGTCCATCACGGTCATCGCCACCGCCAGCGGAAAGGCGGTGCCGCAGTCCTCGGGGATCACCCCCTGCTTCAGCCGGTCCGCCATCCGCCCCCGCACCGCCTGGACCAGGGGGAGCAGCAGCTCCTCCTGGTCCTCACAGGTGCCCATCGCCCTGCACAGGGCCATGATCTCCTCGTTCATCTCACAGCTCCAGCACCTGGCTGGCCTCGGGGAACACCTTGGCAAAGCCGCTGACGGTGGTAATGGCCGCCCGCTCCAGCTGGCGGTCGATGAGCTTGTCATACTCCACCATCACGCCGCCGCTCTGGACCATCTCCAGCGCGAACCGCTTGTCCAGACCCACGGCGGTCTTCTCCGGCAGAACGCTGGTGCGCAGCAGAGCCGCCCCCAGGGGGGTAGCCAGCTGGCCGGTGCCCTGGAAGTTCAGCCCGGTGAGGGGATTCTGGAACTCGGGCAGCTTGAGCAGCTGAAGCATCACGTCGCCGGACACCAGCAGGGTGTTCATCACATAGGGGTCAAACTTGGCCCAGAACTCCACCAGGACGTTGTAGTCGAAAGTGCTCCCGCCCAGGGAGGTCTTCTCTGCGGGGTTGTCGTTGCCGTCGCCGTCGATGAGCACCTTCACCGCGTCCTCCAGGTGGGTACGGGCGATGTGGGCGCCGATCTGCCGCAGGGTGACGGAGAACAGGTCCAGCTTCTGGAAGCGGACCGCCTCATAGGTGGCCACCAGCATCCGCCCCCGCTTGTGGAGCTTGACCAGGTTGGCCTGGACCTTGATGGTCGTCTCGGGAATGGCGTTTCCCTCCTCCACCTCCTTCAGCTCCTTCTCCTCGCCCGCCGCCTCCGAGGTGATGGAGCGGTAGTCCAGCCCCTCAATGGTGGTGACGGCGGCTGTGATCTGGGGAAGGATATCCCCCTCCTCCATGCCCTGGCGCACGGTGCGGGAGATGTACTCCGGGAACAGCACCGCAGCGTCAGACGTGCGGAAGAACTTCTCCACCACGTCGCTGCCCGCGCCTCTCACCTTAATATCGAAGCGTTTGAGCTGCCGCTGAAAGGCATCCAGCCCCTCCAAGGCGGTGCCCTTGTAGCGTTCGCTGGGGTCCAGACGCTCCAGCACCTGGCTGAAGGATCGGCCCGCCTCCTGATACATGCCCTTGTCCAGCTTGAGATTGTCGTAGTAATAAGCCATGTGTTTTACCTCCTTTTTACCATCAAACCATAAATGCCCGGTCCTGCTCCTCCAGGACGGCCTCTCTCTCTCCATAGGCGAGCTGAGGCTTTACCGGCAGCCGCTCCTCCGCCCGGCGGGCAAAGGACTGTTTCAGCTCCTCCAGCTCCCGGTGGGACAGCTTGTCCGCCAGCGACTTCATAGCCCGGCCGTCCAGCTCCCGGTCGGCCAGCAGGGCCAGCCGCACCACCTCTCCCCGGAGGTGCTCCAGATACTTCCGCCCCAGGGCGGCCTCCTCCTTCAGCCGCTCCAGCCCAGGACCGCCGTCCCGCCGGACGGACTTCACCACCCCGGCCCCGGGCTGAGCGGGCACCGCCACAAAGGAGAACTCGTAGGCGTCTCCGGCCCCTTCCAGGGTAGCCCAGCACAGCTGTCCGCCGTACTCCTGCCCCTTCTCGTGTCCGCAGTCGGTCACGGTCCGGTCACAGCCGCAGATGGAGCAGATGGAGCGCTCCACCGAACAGCCCACGCTGACCTCCTTTTTGATGCCGCCCTCGATTTCGGCAATCAGGTCCCCGTTGCTGCTGGTACGCACCATATAGGCGTATCCCTTCAGCCAGCAGTAGCCGTCTCCGGCCCTGGTCAGCCGCTCCGGCTCCTGGATCACCTCGGTCTTGTAGATCCGGGCCGCCTGGCCCTTTGCCGACCACTGGTGGTCAAAGATGCCGCTTTTCCCCACAAACAGGGGGGCCAGCTCCTCCAGGGTCTGGGACGCGAACCGCTCAAAATCCCGGTCGATCTCGTTGTCGCACAGCCGTACTGAAAAGGTATACACCTCCTCCGCCGCCAGGGGCCGCCGGGCCAGCGCCCCGATCAGCTCCAGATCGCCAGCCGCCAGGGCTGCGCCTTCGCCGCCCTCCGTCTCTTTCATAATTTTCACGGAATCTCCCTCCTCAATTTTTCCGCCTGAGCCCGATAGAGCTCCGCCTTGGCCTCCTCCACGATGTCCTGCAGGTTGATGTCCTCCCAGAGGATCTCCGCCTCCCCGCCAAACCCGTGGAGCCGCAGCCACAGCTCGGCCACCCGGCACAGGGCCGGCTCCACCGTCCGCCGGATGGCGGTCACCTCACTGGTGAGCAGGTCGGCCTGCTGGGCGCTCATCCGCTCGGTGGACGACCAGGACAGCCCCAGCATAAACGGCGGGATACCCGTCCGGGCCACCAGCTGCTCCAGAATCTGCCGCACCGGGACCTCGCTGTCCAGAACCGGGCTGTCCGCCCCGATGACCTTGATGTCCACATCGCCCACTGCCACAAAGTCCCGGACGGAGCCATCCCGTCCCGCCTGCATGGCGGCGGACCACTCCTGGGCGATCTGCCCGCACCGCTCCTGGGCGAAGGCCTCCTCGCCCTCCCCGGGCTTACACACCACGGCGAAGCGGAGGCTGCCCGCCCGCTCCCAATTCTGACCAGTGGCCTGAAAAATTTTCAGCAGGATCCCGGCCATAAAGGGCATAGACCGCAGCAGCGACACCCCGCAGGGGGCGTCCCCCGTGGGCTGGAAGGGGGTAAACAGCAGCAGCTCCTGCCAGGGCAGCTCCTGGCGCTCCCCCAGCCCTGCCCGGCACAGCCGGAAGTCCAGGGGGCTGTCCCCGATCTTCACCTCCACCTGCTCCGGACTGGCGCACAGCAGGGCGGCGATCTCCCTTCCGTCCCCGGTCAGCACAATCTCCCCCAGGGCGCGGCCGCAGGTAAACAGGTCGTCCAGATACCGGTCCAGAAAGGACTGCACGCCCCGCTGTCCCCAGCCAGTATCCACCGTCCGGAAAAACTCCTCCAACCCCGCCTGGGCCTTCCTGTCCCCGCACCGGACGCCCACCCCGCCGCACAGCCGGGCCAGCTTCCAGATGGCGGCGTCCACAATGGGCACCGCCTCCCGAATGGCCCGGTACAGGGCGATCTCCCCGGTGTGCAGGGGGACGTACCGGTCCAGCGCCCCAAAGGGGTGCCCCTCCTCCCGCCGCACCTGAACCACCGGCGCGGGGGGTTCGCGCCGCTTTTGCTTCCACCATTTCATAGTAGTCTGCTCCTTTCTCAAAAGGCTTTTCGCTCCACGCTCCCGGCACACCAGCCGCCTGGACCGGCCTTCCCCGCCACCGTAGCGGCAAAGTACCGGATCTCGTCCATCGCGTGGTCGTGCTCCTTGCGCACCTGATCCTGTCCCTGGGTCCGGTCGTCCCAGCGGTACAGGGAAAATTCCCGGATGGCGTCCTTGCAGTTTCTGCAGATGACCAGCCTGCCGCTCTTCAGCAGCTGAGCGGTGAGCCGGATACCGGACAGCACCTGGTTGTCCGCCTTCCGCACCCGCCAGCCCCGGCGCCGCAAGGTCTCGCAGAAGCTGGCCGCCGAGGGGTCGGCAATGACCGCCCGGATGCTCCTTCCTCCCGCCAGCCTGGCCAGATCGTCGGCGTACTCCTCGTCGGTCTTCTGCCGCCGCATGGCCCGGCCGTCATAAAAATACTCGGCCACCCGGTACCACACCCCGTTCTTCCGCCCCCAAAGCCCCATGGACGTGGGATTGGAGGTCCCGTAGTCGCAGGAGATGTACCACTCCTCCAAGGGCTCCTCCGGAGGACTCTGAACAAAGCTCTCGTCAAAAAAGTCATACACCAGCCCCTCGGCGGCCACCCACTCCCCCAGCACAAACCGGCGGTAGAAGGTCCCCTGAAAGGTATTGGCGTACCGCTCCCGCACCTGGGGCGAGAGTCCTGGATTGTCCTCCATGGTGAACTGGAGGCGCAGAGCGTTTTTCTCCTCCGCCTTGAGCACCCACTCCTGATAAAACCAGTGGGCGGGGGACTCCGGATTGCAGGAAAACCACAGCCTGCTCCCGGAGACGGAACACCGGGCGGCGGTCTGCTCCACAAAGGACCGGGGCATCAGCGCCGCCTCATCCAGCAGAGCTCCCGCCAGGGTAATGCCCTGGATCAGGGCGGCGGAGCTCTCGTCCTTCCCGCCAAAGAGGTAGAAGGAATTCCGCCGTCCGCCCAGCCTCACCTGGATGACATTTCTGGACACCTTCTGCACACACCGGAACCCCATCCCCTCCAGCAGCGGGATCAGCTCGGACAGCAGATTTCTCCGCACCGACTGAATGGTCCGCCCGCACAGGGCAAAGTTCCGATTCTGGAAGGAGCACATCGCCCAGCAGAAGAAGGACAGGCCGGTGCACAGGGTCTTGCCGCTGCGCACCGCGCCGTCGCAGATGATGGCCTGCCGGTCCCGCTCTGGAGAATCCGGCCGCCACCAGGTAAGCACCTGCCGCTGTTTTGGGGAAAACACCATTGCTCCCATGCGCTATCCCCCCTGTTCCTCCATGGCCTGGAGGAAGCGGTCCACCTGCTCCTCGCCGCTGTGGTCCACCGCGTCCAGCAGCCGCTCCAGCAGCCGCCCCCGGTCCACAAACTTCAGCTCTACCACGCCGTTGCTCCCCCGCTTGAACTCGGTGAGGGCGTCCAGGTCCAGCCCGTCGGTCCCGCACCACTCCTCGGGCGGGAAGCAGGCCAGCTTGACGGCGTCCCCCGCCCCCGCGTTGGCCAGCTTCCACATGCGCTTAATGATCTGCTCCCGGTTTGGGAGTCCCTTTGTCTTAGCCACCTCATCCCTCCTTACACCCATAGGCGTTCGCGGGGAAAAGTTGTACGTTTGGGTGCATCCAACAAAAAATTTTTTCTCTCCCCGATTCGCCTGTTTTTGCCGTTCCGCTAAGGTACACTGTCCCACAATTGAAAAAAATACCTTTTGCTCCCGGCGTATAGAAAAAACTCCCGCTCCACATCCTGACCATACCCGCAAATTGATGGATCAGGAGGAATCCTTTATGAAAAAATCCCTGTCGTTATTGCTGTCCGTACTCATGCTTTCCGCCGCCGTTCCCCAGGCCGGAGCCGCGCCCGCGGCGGAGGCCGGCCTGAATCTCTCCTGCACCTCCGCCGTTCTGATGGAAAAGGAGACGGGCGCTTTCCTCCTGGAGGAAAACGCCCATGAAAAGCTGGAACCAGCCAGCGTCACCAAGATCATGACCCTTCTGCTGGTGATGGAGGCGGTGGACTCCGGCCAGCTGTCCAAAGACGACCCGGTCACCGTCTCCGCCTACGCCGCCGGCATGGGCGGCTCCCAGGTCTACCTGGAGGAGGGGGAACAGATGCCCGTGTCCGAGATGATTAAATGCGTTACCGTAGTCTCGGGCAACGACTGCGCCGTGGCCTTGGCCGAGCACCTGGCGGGCAGCGAGGGGGCCTTCGTCACCCGGATGAACCAGCGGGCCCAGGAGCTGGGCATGGCGGACACCAACTTTTTGAACTGCACCGGCCTGCCCGCCCAGGGCCACGTAACCAGCGCCCACGACATCGCTCTCATGTCCCGCGAGCTGATCCGGAACCACCCCTCCATCCGGGAGTACACCACCATCTGGATGGACTCCATCCGCAACGGCGAATTCGGCCTGACCAACACCAACCGGCTGGTCCGCTTCTACGAGGGGGCCACCGGCCTGAAGACGGGCTATACCAGCTCCGCCCACTACTGCATGTCGGCCACCGCCGAGCGGGACGGCATGGAGCTGATCGCGGTGGTGATGAAGTCTCCCACCAGCAACCAGCGTTTTGACGACGCCAAGGCCCTTCTGGATTACGGCTTTGCCAACTACGCCATGGTCCCCGTCTATCCGGAGGTCCCTCTGGCCCCGGTAGACGTATTGCTGGGCGTCCAGGCCCAGGTCCAGCCCCAGCTGGAGCGGGACTGCCGGCTGCTGGTCCGCAAGGGCGAGGAGGGCCAGGTGACCACCCGTCTGTCCATGGCCCAGGACGTGGAAGCGCCGGTGGAAAAGGGCCAAACTCTGGGCCAGCTGGAGGTCTATGTGGGGGACGAGCTGCGGGATGCCATCCCCATCCTGTCCTCCCAGCAGGTGGACCGCCTGTCCGTTCCCGGCATTTTCTCCCGTATGCTTCGAAAGCTGCTCATGGCGGACTGAACCCCGTTCGTCTCCGGCAAGGGCGCAGCCCTTGCCCTACATGACCCGGCCGCATGTTCACCCTGGGAATTTTCTTTCTGATTTCCCCCTGCTTTTCCACTATTTTACTTGACGGCCCTTTTCTATTGTTGTATAATTTTGATAAATATACCCAACCACGCGTCACATTCCCTTGTTGGTTTTAGCCGACAAGAGGCTTCCAAAAGATTCCACGAGGTGATAAATATGTCCAAATACCAAGAAAAACTCTCTTCCAACGACCTTTTTCTGGAGCTTGAAGCCTTTTCCGAAGGCCGCTCCACCCACGCCTGGAAGTGCTTTGGCGCCCACCCCGCCAAGGACGAAACCGGCGCTGAGGGCTACCTGTTCCGGGTCTGGGCGCCCAACGCGCCCAAGGTCACCGTCATTGGCGACTTCAACGGCTGGGATCTGGAAGCCACCCCCATGACCAGGGTGGAGGGCGGCATCTGGGAGGCCTTCGTCCCCGGCCTGAACCGCTACGACACCTACCAGTACGCCATACATAAGGCGGACGGCAGCGGCTTTGTAGGCAAAGCCGACCCCTATGGCTTCCACGCCGCCACCCGGCCCGACGTATCCAGCAAGCTCTACGACCTGGACACCGGCTACCAGTGGGGGGATCAGGACTGGCTGACCTTCCGCTCCAAGAACCCGCCCTACCGCCGGCCCATGAACATCTATGAGTGCCACCTGGGCTCTTGGCGGCGCACCGGCGAGGGGGAGTTCCTCAGCTACCGGGACATCACCTCCTATCTGGTCCCCTACGTGAAGGAGATGGGCTTCACCCACGTAGAGCTGCTTCCCGTCACCGAGCACCCCCTGGACGCCTCCTGGGGCTACCAGTGCACCGGCTACTTCGCCGCCACCAGCCGCTTCGGCACCCCGGACGATCTGAAGTACCTCATCGACCAGCTCCACCAGGCCGGCATCGGGGTCATCATGGACTGGGTGCCCGCCCACTTCCCCCGGGACGCCTTCGGCCTGTACAACTTCGACAGCACCCCCACCTACGAGTACGCCGACCCCCGGAAGGGGGAGCACAAGGAGTGGGGCACCGACGTCTTCGACTTCGGCCGCAATGAGGTGCGCTCCTTCCTGTTCTCCTCGGCCATGTTCTGGCTGGAGGAGTACCACATGGACGGCCTGCGGGTGGATGCTGTCTCCTCCATGCTCTACCTGGACTACAACCGGAAGGACGGAGAGTGGCTGCCTAACGTGAACGGCGGCCACGAGAATCTGGAGGCCATCAAGTTCTTCCAGGATCTGAACACCGCCGTCTTCGCCGCCCACCCCGACGTGCTGATGGTAGCCGAAGAGTCCACCGCCTGGCCCAAGGTGACCAAGCCGGTGGACGACGGCGGCCTGGGCTTCAACTTCAAGTGGAACATGGGCTGGATGAACGACATCTGCCACTATATCAAGCTGGACCCCTACTTCCGCCAGTTCAACCACCGGGACATCACCTTCTCCCTGATGTACGCTTTTTCCGAAAACTATATTCTGCCTCTGTCCCACGACGAGGTGGTCCACATGAAGGGCTCCTTCTTTGGAAAAATGCCTGGGGACAACCCGCTGAAATTCGCCGGAGTCCGGGCCTTCTACACCTATATGATGACCCACCCCGGCAAAAAGCTCACCTTCATGGGGGCTGAGCTGGGCCAGTGGAACGAGTGGCACTACGAGTATTCTCTGGACTGGCACCTGCTCCAGTACGCCCCCCACCGCCAGACCCAGGACTTCTTCAAGGCCATGAACGCCTTCTACCTGGAAAACGCCCCTCTGTGGGACCAGGACGACTCCTGGCAGGGCTTCCAGTGGCTGTGCGCCGACGACAACAACGCCAACACCGTGGCCTTCCTCCGCTGGGACCGGAAGGGCAATCCCCTCATCGTGCTGTGCAACTTCTCCCCCGAGCACCGGGACGGCTACCGGGTGGGCGCTCCCTTCGCCGGCAGCTGGGGCGTCGCCTTCAACACCGACGACCCGGCTTATGGCGGCGAGGGTCTGGGTGACAAGGCCCCCATCAAGACGGAGAAGATCCCCTGCCACGACCAGCAGCAGTCCCTGATCGTGGACCTGCCTCCCATGTCCGCCGTGATTCTGCGCTGCGTGCGCAAGAGCCCCGTCCGCAAGCCCAAGGCGGAGAAAGCCGAACAAGCGTCCGCCGCCAAAAAGGCAGCCAAACCCGCCCCAAAGGCGGAAAAGGCCCCCGCCAAAAAGACCGCCTCTAAGTCCAAGGCAGAGAAGCCCGCCTCGGACAAACCAAAAAAGACGGCCCGGCCCAAAAAGGCCGGTGAATGACGGGCATTCTCAGGGCCAAAAGCCCCGACTTGAATATGCTAGACCCCAAACAAAGTAAGAGGTGAACAACATGAAGAAAGAAGTTGTCGCCATGCTGCTGGCCGGCGGCCAGGGCAGCCGTCTTTACGCCCTGACCAGCAACGTGGCAAAACCCGCCGTCCCCTTCGGCGGCAAGTACCGCATCATCGATTTTCCCCTGTCCAACTGTGTCAACTCCGGCATCGACACGGTAGGCGTTCTCACTCAATACCGCCCCCTGGAGCTGAACAGCTATCTGGGCAACGGCCAGCCTTGGGACCTGGACCGGTCTGACGGCGGCGTCCATATCCTCCCCCCCTACCTGGGCGAAGGGGAGAAGGGCAGCTGGTACAAGGGCACTGCCAACGCGATCTATCAGAACATCGGCTTCCTGGACCTGTACGATCCGGAGTATGTGGTAGTCCTGTCCGGCGACCACATCTATAAAATGGACTACTCCGAAATGGTGGATTTCCACAAGAAGTCCGAGGCGGCCTGCACCATCTCCGTACTGGAGGTCACCATGGAGGAGGCCAAGCGCTTCGGCATTCTGAACGTGGAGGCGGACGACAAGGTATACGAGTTTGAGGAAAAGCCCCCCCAGCCCAAGAGCAACCTGGCCTCCATGGGCATTTATGTGTTCACCTGGTCCAAGCTGAGAAAATACCTCATCGACGATGAGGCCGACCCCAACTCCTCCAACGACTTCGGCAAAAATATCATCCCCAACATGCTGAACGCCGGCGAGAAGCTGATGGCCTACCGCTTCGCGGGCTACTGGAAGGACGTGGGCACCATCGACTCCCTTTGGGACGCCAACATGGACCTTCTGGCCGGCAGCAGCAGCGGCCTGGATATGTACGACGACAGCTGGCCCATCTACGCCCGCACCCCCATCAAGCCGCCCCACTGCACCGGCCCTGACGCCATGATCACCCACTCCATGGTCACCGGCGGCAGCACGGTAGACGGCGCCGTGGCCAACTCGGTGCTCTTCAACTCGGTCACCGTAGAAAAGGGAGCCGATATCCAATATTCCATCCTCATGCCCGGCGCCACCGTCAAGGAGGGGGCCAAGGTGTACTACTCCATCGTCGCGGAGAACGCCACGGTGGAAGCCGGCGCCACCGTGGGCGCCGCCCCGGACGGCAGCGAAAACTGGGGCATCGCCGTAGTGGCCGGCGGGATCACTGTAGGCAAGAACGCCACCGTCCCGCCAAAAGCCATGATCCGCGAAGATGTGAAAGGAGGTGAGCAGGCATGAATGATCTGCACAGCATTCTGTTCGCTTACCGCTCGGATGCCAACCTGGGCGAGCTGACCCGTCCCCGCAACACCTGCTCTCTGCCCTTCGGCGGCCGGTACCGCCTGATCGACTTCATGCTGTCCAACTGCGTCAACGCCGGTATCACCGACGTGGGCGTGGTGGTCCACCAAAGCTACCAGTCCCTGCTGGACCACCTGGGCTCCGGCAAGGACTGGGACCTGAGCCGCAAGCACGGCGGCCTGCGCATCCTGCCCCCCTTCAGCTACACCGAGCAGGGCCAGGGCGAGTACCGCGGCAGCATGGAGGCTCTGGCCGGCGTAGCCGACTACCTGGAGGACATCCGCCAGGACTACGTCCTGCTGGCCTGGGGCGACATCGCCATCAACCTGCCCGTCAACGAGGTCTTTGAGCAGCACAAGAACTCCGGCGCGGATATCACCATTGTCTGTACCCCCACTCTGAAGGGCGCGCCCCAGTTCTCCGAGTACGTAGAGGTCAGCGAGGAGGGCCGGATCACCGACCTGTCCGTCCACCCCACCTCCGCCGACAAGGCGCTGGAATCCCTGGAGATCTACATTCTGTCCAAGCGCCTGCTGATGGACATGGTGGACTACTGCGCCGCCCACGACGTGACCAACTTCAGCCGCGGCGTCCTTCAGCCCCGGATGAAGTCTCTGAAGATGATGCCCTATATCCACAAGGGCTATGTAGGCCGCTTCCAGTCGGTAAGCGACTACTTCCAGCGTTCCCAGGATCTGCTGGTCCCTGCGGTCCGGGCCGATCTGTTCAACCCCGCCCGTCCCATCCGCACCAAGGACCAGTCCAATCCGTCCACCTACTACGGCCCCGAGTCCAAATCCGTCTGCTCTCTGGTAGCCGACGGCTGTCAAATCGAGGGCGAGGTGGAGAACTCCATTCTGGCCCGCGGCGTGGTGGTGGAGAAGGGCGCCAAGGTTTCCAACAGCGTGCTCATGCAGGGCACGGTGGTCAAGGCTGGAGCCTCTCTGTCCTACGTCATCGCGGACAAGGACGTGAAGGTAAACGAGGGCCGCATGCTCATGGGCCATTTCACGTACCCCCTGGCCATCGCCAAAGGTTCGGTGGTATAAGCTTGTATAAAACAGGTGCGGACGCTTTCCTTGGCGGAAAGCGTCCGCACCTACCAAGAATCATCTGAAAAGAGGACTTGTTATGAAAATTCTTTTCGCAACCTCCGAGGCAGCCCCATTCATCAAAACCGGCGGTCTGGCCGACGTAGCCGGCTCTCTTCCCCAGGCTCTGGCGGCCGAGGGCCATGAGGTCAAGGTGATCCTCCCTCTGTACGAGGGGATCGGCGAGGATTGGCGCGCCAAGATGACCTTCCTGAAGTATTTTAACGTCACCCTGGCCTGGCGTCAGGTGTACTGCGGCATTTTTGAGGCGGAGTACCAGGGTGTCACCTTCTGGTTTGTGGACAACGAGTATTACTTCAAGCGCTGGCAGCTCTACGGGCACTTTGACGACTGTGAGCGCTTCGCCTATTTTTCCCGCGCCGTTGTGGAGACCCCCGGCCAGCTGGGCTGGTCCCCCGACATCATCCACTGCAACGACTGGCAGACCGCCCTGGTCCCCGTCTACCTGCTGGAGGAGAAGTACCGCATCCCCGAGCTGGCCGGTGCCAAGACGGTGTACACCATCCACAACATCGAGTACCAGGGCCGTTACGGCGATCAGGTGCTCCAGGATGTCATCGGCCTGGACCGCAGCTACTTCAACGAGGGCATGCTGGCCTACCACCGGGACGTGAACCTGATGAAGGGCGCGATCATGGCATCCAACTTCGTCACCACCGTCTCCCCCACCTACGCCCAGGAGCTGCGCACCCCCTTCTACGCCCACGGGCTGGACGGCGTCATTAACCAGCAGAGCAGCAAGCTGGAGGGCATCCTCAACGGCATCGACACAGAGCTGTACGATCCCGCCGCCATGACCGGTCTGGCGGCCAACTATACCCTAAAGAACATCGCCAAGGGCAAGGCCGCCTGCAAGGCCGCCCTGCAGCAGGCTGTTGGCCTCCAGGAGGACCCGAATGTGCCCCTCATCGCCTGCGTCTCCCGTCTGGTCGGCCACAAGGGCTTCTCCATGGTCACCGACGCCATCCACGAGATCATGGGCCTGGGCACCAAGGGCGTTCAGATGGTTGTGCTGGGCACCGGCGACTGGCAGTATGAGGAGGCGTTCCGCAACGCCCAGAACCAGTATCCTGGCCGCTTCGCCACTCAGCTGACCTACTCCGCCCCCCTGTCCAACATGATCTACGCTGGCGCGGACATTTTCCTGATGCCCTCCGTATCCGAACCCTGCGGTCTGAGCCAGATGATCGCCATGCGCTTCGGCACCATCCCCGTAGTCCGGGAGACCGGCGGCCTGAAGGACAGCGTCACCCCCTACAACAAGTACGAGGGCACCGGCCGGGGCTTCACCTTCTCCAACATCAGCGCGGGCGACATGGTGTGGGTCCTCCGCGAGGCGGTAGATCTGTACAACGACGACAAGAAGGCTTGGAAGGGCCTCCAGAAGGAGGGCATGGCCGCCGACTTCTCCTGGAAAAATTCTGCTCAGCAGTATGTCAGCATCTACGAGCGCATTCTCGGCTGACCGTCCAAACAATAACAAATTCCCGCCCTAGTGGGCGGGAATTTGTTATTTCAAGATGGACATGACACCGGGGATGTCGATTTGTGGGCAAACAGCTGCGAGGAATTTATGTATTTCCAGATCGTTGAAGAAGTGGCGGATAAAAACAGGGAAATTCATTCGGATGATATAATCAACACGAACGGTAAGATGGGGGCCATCCCCTGGGCCAGCTGGTCCAGATAGTCCTTGAAGCGTGCAGCAGCCTCACTCCCCGCCGGCCTTTGCAAGGGAGCGCACAAAAAATAAGCGGCCACGATGTTTTCACAGCCTCGCCGTTGACGCTCCCCTAAAAATCTGTTAAAATGGCTATTTGTGGGAGGCATTCCCTCCCACTGAACCCGACATTCAAACAGGAGGCACTGTTATGAACCAATATGCATCTGAATACACCAAGGAACAACTGACCGAAATGATCACCGGCAAGCTCCAGCGCAACTTTGGCTGCACGGTGGAGACCGCCAACAACACGCACATGTTCAAGGCCTGCGCCCTGGTCCTGCGGGACATCATGTCCCGCCACCGCATGGAAACCAGCAACCAGGTCTGGGAAAAGCAGCAGCGCCAGGTCCACTACCTGTCCCTGGAGTTTCTTATGGGCCGCTCTCTGGAGAAGAACGCCTACAACCTGGGCCTTCTGGACACTCTGAAGGACGTTCTGGAGGGCATGGGCTTTTCCGCCGCCGACCTTTTCGAGTCTGAGCCGGACGCCGGCCTGGGCAACGGCGGTCTGGGCCGTCTGGCCGCCTGCTATCTGGACTCCATGACCACCCTGGAGATCCCCGCCACCGGCTACTCCATCTGCTACGAGCTGGGCATTTTCAAGCAGAAGATCATCGACGGCAAGCAGGAGGAGCTGGCCGACAACTGGCTGGGCCTGGGCGACGCCTGGCTGCTCCCCAAGATGGAGGAGGCCGAGGAGGTCCGCTTTGGCGGCAGGATCGAAGACCGCTGGGACGAGAACGGGGGCAACCACCCCGAGCACGTGGGCTACACCGCCGTGCTGGCCATCCCCCGGGACATGAAGATCGCCGGCTATAA
Source organism: uncultured Oscillospiraceae bacterium (assembly GCA_910584605.1). Classification (GTDB taxonomy): domain Bacteria; phylum Bacillota; class Clostridia; order Oscillospirales; family Oscillospiraceae; genus Lawsonibacter. The sequence continues at coordinate 8,276 of CAJUAW010000014.1, read as the reverse complement.
TACACACCACACCAACACCCTGCGCCTGTGGGATGCCAAGAGTCCTGTCCCTGTAGACATGTCCCTCTACTCCCGGGGCGAGTATCTGAAGGCGGTGGAGCAGCAGGCTATGGCCGAGGTCATCGCCAAGGTCCTCTACCCCGACGACAACCACTACGAAGGGAAATCCCTGCGACTGAAGCAGCAGTATTTCTTCGTCTCCGCCACCATCCAGTCCATTGTCCGCCAGCACAAGGCCCAGTACGGCACCCTGCGCAACTTTGCCCGGAAGCATGTCATCCAGATCAACGACACCCACCCCACCCTGGTCATCCCCGAACTGATGCGCATCCTCCTGGACCAGGAGGGCTATGGCTGGGACGAGGCCTGGCACATTGTCACCGACGCGGTGTGCTACACCAACCACACCGTCCTGGCCGAGGCGCTGGAGCGTTGGCCTCAGTCTTTGATCGAGACCCTGCTTCCCCGCATCTGGCAGATCCTGAAGGAGATCGCCAGCCGCTACCAGCAGGAGCTGGAGCGCCGCTACGGTGGGGACACCGGCAAGATCGCCCACATGGCCATCATCTGGGGCGGCGAGGTCCGCATGGCCAACCTCTGCGTCTGCGCCTGCCAGTGCATCAACGGCGTGTCCGCCCTCCACTCCGACATTCTGAAGCGGGACGTCTTCCGGGACGCCTATCAGGCCCAGCCCGGCAAGTTCAAAAACGTGACCAACGGCATCGACCACCGCCGCTGGCTGTCCCAGATCAACCCCAAGCTGGACGCCCTCATCCGGGACTGCACCGGCGGGGATCAGTACCTGCTCCACCCCGAGGCTCTGAAGGACTTTGAGAAGTCGGTGGACGACAAGACCGTGCTCAAACAGCTGGAGGACATCAAGATTGAGAACAAGCGCCGCTTTGCCGCCTGGGTCGCCCGGGAATCCGGCGTCACCCTGAACACCGACGCCATCTTCGACGTCCAGGTCAAGCGCCTTCACGAGTATAAGCGCCAGCTGCTCAACGTGCTGCACATTATCCACCTGTACAACCAGCTGCGGGACAACCCCAATATGGAGTTCACTCCCCAGACCTACCTCTTCGGAGCCAAGGCGGCCCCTGGCTACCATGTGGCCAAGCAGATCATCCAGCTGATTAACTCCCTGGCCGGCCAGATCGCCAAGGACCCTGTCTGCAAGGATAAGCTCCAGGTGGTCTTCCTGGAGAACTACCGGGTCTCTCTGGCGGAAAAGCTGATGCCCGCCTCTGAGATCTCCGAGCAGATCTCCACCGCCGGCAAGGAGGCCAGCGGCACCGGCAACATGAAGTTCATGATGAACGGCGCTCTCACCATCGGCACCCTGGACGGCGCTAACGTGGAGATGCACCAGCAGCTGGGTGACGAAAACATCTTCCTCTTCGGCCTGACCACCGAGCAGGTGAACCAGCGCAAGCGGGACGGCTACCGCCCCCACGAGATCTATCTCCACAACCAGGATCTGAAGCGGATTCTCGACCAGATCACTGCCGGTTTTGATGATAAGGTCGCCTACCCCGACCTGTCCAACCGCCTGCTCTTCGGTGCGGGCGGCAGCCAGGCCGATGAGTATATGCTGCTGGCTGACTTCGACAGCTACTGCGACGCCCACCGCCGCGCCCTGGCCGCCTACGCCGACCGCCAGCACTGGAACCAGATGTCCCTCATCAACATCGCCCGGTCGGGCATCTTCGCCGCCGACCGCTCCATCCAGGACTACGCCCGCGACATCTGGCACGTGCCCACCCGGAAGTAAGCATAAAAAATTCCCGGCCCAATCAAGGGGCCGGGAATTTTTTATTTGGTTGTCCGCTGGGTGGCCCAAATCAACGCGCCGAATCCGCAGCCCCCGATGATATTTCCAACAGTCACCGGGATCATATTCTGCAAAAAGCCCATCCAACTTAAGACGGACAGATCCACCCCCGCCTCCTGGGCCAGCTGAGCGCAGCGGGGTACCCCTGCCGCCAGCAGTCCGGCGGGGATATAGTACATATTGGCCACACAGTGCTCAAAGCCTCCAATGACAAAGAAGCTCACCGGCACAAAGGCTCCGATGGCCCGGCCCGGCAGACTCTTGCCGCACAGGGAACACATCACCCCAGCGCACACCAGAACGTTGCACAAAATCCCCAGCACCACCGCCCGTCCGAAGGGCAGGGCGCACTTGTTTGCGGCGGTGCGAAGGGCGTACACCGCCAAGTCCGTATTGGAGAAAGCGCCTCCATAGGCCACTGCCGCTGCCAGCAGCGCCGCCCCCACAAAGTTGCCCCCATAGACGACGGCCAAATTCCGCACCATCCCCGCCAGTCCAGCTTGTTTCTCCAGCAGAGAAATGGTGATCATGCAGTTTCCGGTAAACAGCTCCGCCCCGGTGAGAATGACCATGATCAGCCCAAAGGGGAACAGCAGTCCGCTGACCACCCGGGCCACGGAGGCATTCGCCAGCCCATAGGAGGCGGTACTGGCCGCCACCGCTCCGGAGGCGATGAAAAATCCGGCCAGAACCGCCGCCAAAAACAGTTTCACCAGGGGAGCAGCACATTTTTTCACCCCAAGCTGGGCATAAAAGGGTACAAATTCCGCTGGACTCAGCATATTTTCCCGCCTTTCTCTCTCAACACAGCCTCAGCAGGTGCCGCACCTCTCCGATCATGTACAGCGACCCAGTGACGCACACCACGTCCTGTGGCTCCGCCGCTGCCAGTACCTGGTCCAGGGCCTCCCGGACCGTCCCGCAGGGCGCCGCCCTGCCGCCCCGGCCTCTCAGATAGTCCGCCAACTCCTGGGCGGACATGGCCCTTGGGCTGTCCGGCGTAATGGTAAAAAACTCCTTGGCCAGCGGCAGCAGCTCCCCCATCATCGCAGGATAATCCTTGTCCGCCAGCACACCGGTGAGGAACAGGAGCTTTTTTTCCGGATACAGCCCCCGCAGGGACCGGGCCAGCGCCTCCATGCACTGGGGGTTGTGGCCTCCGTCCAGGATCACGTTGGGGGAGTACCATGCCAGCTCCAGCCGTCCAGGCCATCTCGCCTCCTCCAGCCCCCGGACCAGAGCCTCCTCCGAAATCTCCCAGCCCCGCTGCCGGAGGACCTTCACCGTCTCCAACACCACGGCGGCGTTGCTGATCTGATGCTCCCCCAGAAGGGCGATGTGGTAGGGCCCGCTGCCCCGGTAGGTAAAGGTCTGGCCTTCCAGTCCGGAAGACAACACGACCGGGGAACCGGCCAGCGCCAGACGGCTGTACCGGAACCGACAGATCTCCTCAAACAGGCCGTAGAGATCAAAGCCCTGCTCATAGAGGACCACACTGCAGCCCTCCTTGATGATCCCCGCCTTTTCCGCAGCGATCTTGTCCAGCGTATCCCCCAGCAGCTCAGTGTGCTCCAGGCCGATGTGGGTGATAACCGCCGCCTCTGGGGGGGGAATAATGTTGGTGGAGTCCAGCCGTCCCCCCAGCCCGGTCTCCAGTACCACAATATCACACTTGGACCGCAGAAAGTGGACCATCCCGATGGCCGTCATCAGCTCGAACTCGGTCTCATCCTCCGCCGCCGCCAGCACCTGAACGGCGATCTCCACCAGCTCGTCCCCAGGGATGGGGACCCCATCCACCTGGAAGCGCTCGTGGAACCGCCACAGGTGGGGAGAGGTGTACAGCCCGGTTTTCAGTCCCGCCGCCGTCAACACCGAAGCCAGCATGGCGGCGGTGGACCCCTTCCCGTTGGACCCAGCGATGTGGACAAATTTCAGCTTCTCCTGGGGGTTACCCAGACGGCCCAGCAGCCGTCGGATACGCTCCAGCCCTGGCTTCTGGCCCACCCAGGCCCGCTGGTGGATCAACTCCACCGCCTCCATATCCGTCATCGCTCACGCCTCCCGGATGGCCGCTGCGATCACCACGCCCGGCCCGCTCTCCAGCCGGACCGCCTGGCCCTGAGCGTCCCGGCACAGCAGCAGTTCGCCCGCCCCGGCCTCCAGGCCGAATTCCGGCAGCCGCACCCGTCCGGACACACAGTACAGCCCATGAACGCGGGCCTTCACCCCTGGCTGAATGGTCTGCTCGCAGGGTTCCTCATAGCGCAGCTCCGTCAGAAAGCCCCTGCCTGTCCCCTTGCGCACCATCAGGTTGAAGTCTACGCACCGCCCCCAGCTCTCCACCGGCACGCCGCCGTCAAAGGCGGCCACCCGTCCAGGCTCCAGTTCCATAGGTTCAGCGCCGCCGATTTTCAGCTGAATGTTCCCCTTCAGCACGGATAAAAGCCGGTCATAATCGGGCAAAGGGGTAAAGTCGGAGTGGTCCAGCTCCACGGTGGCCGAGCTGAGCCGCCAGAGGAACTCCCGGTCCCCGTACGCCGCCCTCTCCGGCGAGATCGCCAGCTGGGTGGTGGTGCCGCCGGACCATTCAGTGGTCACAAAATCCGCCTGGGTCAGCCGTTCCCATGTTATCATACCGTTCTCTCCCTCAATCCATATATTTCAGCACACCGCTGCGGCGCAGGGCGTGCACCAGGGGGATGCAGGCCGTCGTGATGCCCACGGCGGTAGCGATCCCGGTCAAAAAGCGGCCGGGCAGAAAGGGCAGATTGACCGCAAAGGAGGTGCGGTACATCAGGCATTCCAGCCAGATGCTGAAGGTATTCCCCACCGTGGTCAGGATGGCCCCGGCGATGCACACCGCGTAGCACAGCACCGGCCGGCTCTCCAGCCGTCTGCCCGAGCGGCGGCAGGCCAGCGCCCCGCAGCCCACCACCAGGCCCCGGATGGCGGCAGGAGCCACATAGAGCACCGTGGTGGGGGCCAGCCCGTAGGGTCCGGTGACCTGGGCCACAAACTCTCCCAGCAAACCGACCACCGCACCCTCGATGGGACCGAATACCATCGCCCCCAGCACGATGGGCAGGGAGGCGAAGGAAAACTTGAAGTAGGGCGTCTCGATGGCGATGGTCCGTTTCAGCAGCACCATCATAGCAGTGAGCAGGGCGAGCATGCAGATCTTGTAGATACTAAAGCGGTTTTTGTTGATTGTCATAATAAATATGCTCCTTTCATGGCGTGTTGCCACGAAAGGAGCATACTCCCCCATGGCAGCGGAATGCGGCACAGCATCGCGGGACTGAAAAAGCCCTTCGTCCGCCGGCAACTTCCCGTCCGACGGCACTTGACGCACTGCACCTACTCTGACCAGGTTTCTACAGGCCCCCTTCACAAGGGGGCTGTCAGCGAAGCTGACTGGGGAGGCTTTGCAGCGCCTCCTCTGCCGCCGTCACCGGCGGCGGTTCTCCTCCCTTTTGCAGGGAGGCTTTTTACATTGCCTTGACTACCGTGCTGTAGATCTCATCGGCCAGGGGCAGGGCTTTGGCCAGCAGGGCCTCGCCCTTGGCGCGGTAGTCCTCCGCCAGCGCCTGATCCTTCAGGCTGCCGATATTGATGAGCACATTGAGCCAGGCCCCCTGAATGGCGGCCCGCAGGGACAGGGCGGACACCCCCAGGTCGCTGGCGGCGCTGTCGTTCGACTTGCCCAGCACCGAGGCGGTGAGCTCCAGGGTCTCCGCCGCCAGCTCCATCATCTCGAAGGGGGTCTTGGTGCAGCCCTTCAGCCCCTCCTGAATGGCTGCGGAGCGGGCGGCCTTCTCCTCGTCGGTGGCCTTGGGCATGCCGAAGGCGGCGCTGACCACGTTGAACGCCTCGGTGTCCCGGTCCATCACGTCCACAAACCGGGTCCTCAGCTCATTGGCCTTGGCCTGGACGGACCGGGCCAGCTCCTCGTGCTCAGCGTACTTCTTCTTGCCCACCGTCAGGGAGCACACCATGGCGGTGAGGGCGGCGCCCAGAGCGCCCTCCAGGGCGGCGGCGGACCCGCCGCCGGGGGCGGGAGCGTCGGAGGCCAGCAGATCGGTAAAGCCGGCGGTCGTCAGTTCAGCAAGCTTCATTGGTCCTCCTCCTTATTCCATCCCCACCAGATGATACTCCATCACCTGATTGTGGCAGTCAAAGTTTTCCAGCTTCAGATAGTGCTCGGCGCAGTCGATCAGGGCCTTGGCGGGGGTAAGGCCCACCACCTCGCTGCCCACGATGTAGGTGCCGTACCGCTCGGCCAGGGCCTTGATCATCTCGTAGACGGTACACAGGGAGGTGTCCTCGTAGTTGACCATGTTCATGGACACCTGAGCGATGCCCCGGTCCTCCAGCATGAAGCCCATGGCCTTGCAGCTGCGGAAGCCGCCGGAGGAGCCGCGGATGACCTTCGCGATCTTCTTGGCGACCTCCACGTCAGAGGTGGCCAGATTCACGTTGAAGGCCACCAGGGGCATCCGGGCGCCGATGGCGGTGATCCCGGCGGTGGGGTGGATCTTCCGCTCGCCAAAGTCGGGAGCCCACTCCTCCTGGAGCAGCTTTTCGGGCATCCCCTCAAACTGGCCCTTGCGGCAGGCGGCCAGATTGCGGCGGTGGGGGGCGGAGGCGGAATCCTCATAGAGGAAGGAGGGGATCTTCAGCTCATCCCAGATGCGCTGGCCCAGCCGCTTGGAAATCTCCACACACTCCTCCACGGTCACGCCCATGGTGGGGACAAAGGGGATCACGTCGGTGGCTCCCATGCGGGAGTGCTCGCCCACGTGCTTGGTCATGTCAATGACCTCGGCGGCCTTTTGGGCCAGCCGGAAGGCCGCCTCCTCCACGGCCTCGGGGGAGCCGATCATGGTAAACACGCAGCGGTTGTGGTTGCCGTCGGTCTGGGCGTCGAAGAGGGTGCAGCCGGGCACGCTCTTAGCCACCTCCACCAGGGCGTTGTATGCGGCCTCGTCCTTCTCCTTGCTGCAGCTGAAATTGGGGATACACTCGACAAGTCTGGCCATTGGTGATTTCCTCCTAAAAAATGATTTGAGTTTGGGGGCTTGTTTTTCGTTTGGTACATTCATTATATAGAATCCCGCCCGGCAATGCAAGATTTGGACAAAGGTGTTTTTGATTGTTTGCTTAAAAATATTAAGCTCTGTCCCGCTCTTTGTCCGGTTCTGTTTCCGCCAGCTCCAAAAAGCGGCTGACGCATCCCTCCTGATAGGGACTGTCCTTCCAAACCAGGATGGGGCAGGATTTGGCGGAAAACTCCAGCACCGGCTTGGTATACACCGGCGATCCCGGATGGGCCGCCGCAATGGATTTGGGCAGAAAGCCCACCCCAAAGCCCGCCTGAACCATCTGCATCTCCATCGGCGTGTCGTAGCAGTGGCAGGCCACGTTGGGGGAAAAGCCCGCCCGGCGGCACTCCTTCAGCAGGTCCTGGCTGTAGCCCCACAGGTCGTCGCTGCGCAGCAGGCACATGGGCACGTCCCGCAGGGCCTGAATGGGGACCTGCCCCTGCCCCGGTGCCGGATCGTTCTCAGGGCACATTACCAGCTCCAGGGGGTCCTCCCCCAGCACCAGCTCCTGCAGGCCATAGGTCCGCTCCGACCGGCTGCGGAGGAACAGCACATGCAGCTCTCCCTGCTCCAGGTCCTCCAGCAGGTCGCCGGGGGAGCCCATGCGGACGTACAGCTCCACCTGGGGGAACCGCTTGTGGTATTCCTTTAAAAGACTGGTGGCGATCTGGACGTTGGAGTAGATGATCCCCACCTTTAAATACCCCCGCACCCCCGCGCTGATATCCCGGACGCTGTCCGCCATCGCCCGCAGGCTCTGAAACATCTGCTGGCTCTGCTGGTAGATGCACCGGCCCGCCTCGGTGAGCACGATCCCTTTATTGTTGCGCAGGAAGAGGGTCACCCCCAGCTCATCTTCCAGCAAGGCCAGCTGCCGGCTGATGGGGGGCTGGGCCACATGGAGTTCCCGAGAGGCCCCGGAGATGCTCCCCGCCTCGGCTACGGCAGAAAAATATTCCAGCTGCTTAAAGTTCACGGCAAATCCTCCATACCTTTTTTATATGGCAAATATACAATAGTAGTGCTTTTCATTCTAGCACATTTCCGTTAAAATACAATATATTAGGAGCTGATTCCGGGTGCCATCCGGAAGCATTTCACAAAAATTTTGAGAAACGGAGGACTTTCTATGAATCTCGCAGATGCCATGACCATCAAGCTGGACTATGATCTGCCCGAGTACCCCGCCTTTGAGGAGGGCTGCCGCCGGGCCCCCCGCCGGGAGTCCCACCTGTCCCAGGCCGACAAGGCTCTGGCCATCAAGAACGCCCTGCGGTACATTCACCCCGACCATCACGCCCAGATGGCCAAGGAGTTCGCCCAGGAGCTGGAGGAGC
>CAJUAW010000013.1 GCA_910584605.1 uncultured Oscillospiraceae bacterium | reverse complement strand
CTGGAGTTCAGACGTGTGCTCTTCCGATCTCAGCGTGGGAAACGTCTTCATTTCCCCAGAACAGCTGGGCAAATAGTTCTTGCATAGTTGCCACTCCTCATCTACAATACATTCGCAATTTGCGAATGCAATTATACATCTACAAATTGCGAATGTCAAGGGGCGAAGGGAAAGAAAATGAAATTTCATGAACGTATCCGGCTGCTGAGAAAAGAACGGGATTTGACGCAGAAAGAAGTTGCTGCTGAATTGGGAATCGGCTTTCGGGCCTACCAGTGCTACGAGTTGCAGCAGCGGTCGCCTGATATGAAGGGCCTCATTGCCATCGCCGACTTCTTTGACGTCAGCCTGGATTACCTGGTGGGTCGCTCCGAGGAGCGGGAACGGCGGTGAAAATCCCTCTTGCATTGAGTGACACCAATGTGTTATAATAACCTTGGCGAAAGCCAGAACTGATAATCATTCCATGTATCCACCGCAAAAAAGCGGCCCCCCGGAAGAGATGGGAGCTCTCCGGGGGGCCGCTTTTTGCGATGACAGGCTTACTGTTCCCTGCTATGTCTGTCAAGCCACTTGCTCACGCAGTGGGAGACTACGTTCGCTGCGACAGACACGATGAAACTGATAAGCATATCCATGTTTCCACCTCCTCCCGCTGCCGGTGTAGGTGGGGACAGCACCGCCATTATACCAAAATCCGACAGCACCCGCAAGTGCCGTAAACGTGGTAAACGCGGGATGAAATTGCCCCTTGCAGGGGCAGGAGAGTTGTGCTATAATAGCACCAGCGAAAGCTAAGAAGCTGGCTATCGTAACCCAATACCTTCATCGCAAAAGCGACCCCCCGAAAGAGGTAGGCACTCTCCGGGGGGTCGCTTTCGCTGTGGCAGGCTCACTGTTCTTTGCTGTGTCTGTCGAGCCATTTGCAGATGTAGTAGGCGGCTACATTTGCTGTAGCAGACACGAAGAAGCTGGCGATATACTCCATACCTTCACCTCCATCTGCTGCCGGTGTAGGTAGAACAGCACCGCCATTATACCAAAATCCGACAAGTCCCGCAAGGCGTGTTGACGGATTCCTCCAAGGCTGATATACTGATCCTATTTTAAGGGAAAAGAGGGCGGAGCATGCCGTTTGACCGCGATTTATTTCTCCCCGTGACCCTGGACGACATGGCCCGCCGGGGCTGGGACGGGTATGACTTCCTGCTCATCACCGGGGACGCCTATGTGGACCACCCCTCCTTCGGCCCGGCTATCATCGGGCGGCTGCTGGAGGCGGAGGGCTATCGGGTGGCCGTGCTGGCCCAGCCGGACTGGAGATCGGCGGAGGCGTTCCGGCCTCTGGGCCGCCCCAGGCTGGGGGTGCTCATCGGGGCGGGGAACATCGACTCTATGGTGGCCCACTACACCGCCGCCAAAAAGCGCCGTCACGACGACGCCTACTCCCCCGGCCGCAGGGCGGGCCTGCGCCCCGACCATGCCACGGTGGTCTACTCCAACCGGGTGCGGGAAGCCTTTGGGGACATCCCCATTGTCATCGGCGGGCTGGAGGCATCTCTCCGCCGCTTCGCCCACTACGATTACTGGGAGGACAAGGTGCGCCGGTCCGTCCTCTTCGATGCCCAGGCGGACATCCTCACCTACGGCATGGGGGAGACGGCCACCCTGGAGATTGCTGCCCGGCTGGCCTCGGGCACCCCTGTGGGAGAAATTACCGACGTGCGGGGCACCTGTGTCATCGGCAAATACCCCGGCCTGTGCGCCTATCCCAGGGTGGAGGTCCCCTCCTTTGAGGAGGTGTCCGCCTCCAAAGCGGCCTACGCCCGGGCCAACATGGTGGAATACCAGGAGCACGACGCGGTGTCGGGCAGGGCCATCCTCCAGAAGCACGGGGACCGCTTTCTTGTGGTCAACCCCCCCGCCTTCCCCCTGACCACCCAGGAGATGGACCGGGTGGCGGAGCTGCCCTACGTCCGGGAGCCCCACCCTATGTACGGCGAGATGGGCGGCGTGCCCGCCATTGAGGAGGTCCGCTTCTCTGTCACCCACAACCGGGGGTGCTTCGGGGCCTGCAATTTCTGCTCCCTGGCCTTCCACCAGGGGCGGACCATCTCCTGCCGCAGCCACGACAGTGTCATCCGGGAGGTGAAGGCCCTCGCCCAGCACCCCGGCTTCAAGGGCTACATCCATGACGTGGGCGGGCCGTCGGCCACCTTCCGCCGGCCCTCCTGCCAAAAGCAGCTGAAGAGCGGTATGTGCCGCAATCGGGCCTGTCTGGCTCCGGAACCCTGCCCCAATCTGGATGCGGACCACACCGATTATATGATGCTCCTGCGCAGGCTGCGGGACATCCCCAAGGTGAAAAAGGTGTTCATCCGCTCAGGCATCCGCTTTGACTACCTGATGAAGGACCCCAGCGGGGAGTTTTTCACCGATCTGGTCCAGCACCACATCTCGGGCCAGCTGAAGGTGGCCCCGGAGCACTGCGTAGCCCACACCCTGGACTACATGGGCAAGCCCCACATCGAGGTCTACGAGAAATTCCGGGAAAAATATTTCAAGCTGAACCGCCGCTACGGCAAGGAGCAGTATCTGGTGCCCTACCTGATCTCCTCCCACCCTGGCTGTACTCTGGAGGACGCGGTCCGGCTGGCGGAGTGGCTGAACAAGCAGGGCCACATGCCCGAGCAGGTCCAGGATTTCTACCCCACCCCCGGCACTCTGGCCACCTGCATGTGGTACACCGGCCTGGACCCCCGGACCATGAAGCCGGTGTTCGTCCCCAAAACACCCCACGACAAGGCCCTCCAGCGGGCGCTGATGCAGTGGCGCAAGCCTCAGAACCGGAAGCTGGTGCTGGAGGCGCTCCGCAAAACGGGCCGGGAGGACCTGATCGGCTACGGCAAGCACTGTCTGGTCAAGCCGGACCGAGGGGAACCGCCCGCCCAGCCAGCCCGCAGGGCGGACAGCGCCTCCAGAGGGGGAGCCCAGGGAGGGAAGCGGTCCCGCATCGATACCCGGACCCGGGTGGAGAAAAAGGAGGACTCCTCCAAACCCGTTCGAAAGAAGGGCTGGGCGAAGCCGAAGAAGAAGCGGTAAAAGGGCCGGGACGGGCGTGCATGCCCGTCCCGGTTTGGTTAATAGCGCACCGCGCTGGAGTCAGGCTCCCAGCTGGGGGTGCCGCTGCTGTTGATGCCGGTGCCGCTGCCGGTGATCACGCCGCCAATGCCCCGGCCAATGTCGCCAATGGCGTCGCCGGCGTCCCGGACGATGTCCCGGGCGTCCTGGGTCAGGTCACGGGAGACCATATCGCCGCCGTTGTTGTAGACCTGGCCGTTGGAGCCGGCGGTGTAATGGCCGTCGTCAAAATAGCTGCGGCCGTCATAATTGGTCTCGCTGCGGTAGCGCCGGCTGACCGTTCCGGCAGTGCCGCTGCCGCTTCCGGCGGTGCTGCCGGAGACGGTCCCGTTCTGACTGCCGGTACCGCCGTTGGTCTTGGGGTCACGATTGCTGCAGGCCGCCAGCGATCCCACCAGGGTGAGGGCCAGGGCCAGAGCCAGGATGTTTTTTTTCATCGATTTATCCTCCCGCTTGATTTTTCACGGAAGTCCCATCCGCGCTCTAGTATGTGCCGGTTTTTCCGGATTCACTCCGGGAATGAGCGGCCAATCTGGATTTTTTGACCGCTTTTGACGGAAAAAAGCCTGGAAGGCTTCCGTTTTTTTGGAAAAAACTTCGTCATAATCCCTTGCAATTTCTCCGGCAGTGTGGTATAGTAAGCAAAGAATGTAAGGTAGTATTGGTAAGAGTGGGGTCGCGGCTCCGCTCTTTTTGATTGAAAAAACCGGCGGTTCCCGGTTTTCAGGAGGGGTTCACATGGCAAAGGTGACCGACGCGGTGGCCGCGCTGGCGCTCCCGGTGGTGGAGCGCGCGGGCTGCGAGCTGTGGGATGTGGAATATGTGAAGGAGGCAGGAACCTGGTTCCTCCGCGTCTACATCGACAAGGAGGGGGGCGTTTCCATCGACGACTGTGAGGCGGTGTCCCGCCCCCTGTCCGACCTTCTGGATGAGGCCGACCCCATCGAGGGCAGCTACACCTTTGAGGTGTCCTCCGCCGGAGCGGACCGTCCGCTGAAAAAGCCGGAGCATTTTGCCCGGTTCCAGGGCGCGGAGGTGGAGGTGAAGCTCTACCGGCCCCGGGAGGGCCGCAAGGAGTTCGCGGGCCGGCTCGGACCCTGCTCGGACGGGCAGGTCGTCCTGGAGCTGGAGGGCGGCGAGGCTGTGTTCGCCAAGCAGGAGATCGCCCTGGTCCGGCTGCACCCCGTATTTTGATGGAAGAAACCATAGCTTCGCGATTGCAGGAGGAAGAGCATTGTGGCAAAAAGAGTGACAAAAAAAGCCGTTAACACCAACGAGATGGACGGCAAGGAGTTTTTTGAGGCGATCCACCAGATCGAGCAGGAGAAGGGCATCAAGCCCGGCTATATGATGGAGAAGGTGACCCAGGCCCTGCTGTCCGCCTACCGCCGGGACCACGAGGGGGTGGGGGACAACCTGTTTATCGAGGCCGACGAGTCCACCTATACCGTCCGCCTGTTTTTGAAAAAGGACATCGTGGAGGAGGTGGACAACCCCGCCACCGAAATCAGTCTGGATGAGGCCCGCCGCTCCCTGCCCCAGGCCGAGCTGGGCGACACGGTGCGCATGGAGGTGAAGGCCCGTTCCTTTGGCCGGATCGCGGCCCAGACCGCCCGGCAGGTCATCATCCAGGGCATCCGCGAGGCGGAGCAGGGGATGATCTACGATGAGTTTTCCACCAAGGAGCATGAGCTGCTCACCGGTACCATCACCCGCATCGATCCCCGCAACGGGGCGGTGTCCCTGCGGCTGCACTCCGGTTCCGAGTTTACCGACGCCTATCTGGGGGCCAGCGAGCAGGTGAAGGGGGAGCGGTACACAGAGGGTCAGCGGCTGAAGGTGTACGTGGTGGAGGTCCGCAAGGCCACCAAGGGTCCCCAGGTCCTGATCTCCCGCACCCACCCCGGGCTGGTGAAGCGGCTGTTTGAGCTGGAGGTCCCCGAGGTGTACGACGGCACGGTGGAGATCCGCTCGGTGGCCCGGGAGGCCGGCTCCCGCACCAAGATGGCGGTCTGGGCCGACCAGCCCAACGTGGACGCCACCGGCGCCTGCATCGGCCCCCGGGGCCAGCGGGTGAACACCATTGTGGAGGAGCTGAAGGGGGAGAAGATCGATATCATCCCCTGGTCGGAGGACCCGCTGGAATACATTGCCGCCGCCCTGTCTCCCGCCGACGTGATCAGCGTTGAGGAGCTGCCCCCGGTGGGGGACGCCAAGAGCTGCCGTGTGGTGGTCCCGGACGACCAGCTGTCCCTGGCCATCGGCAAGGAGGGCCAGAACGCCCGCCTTGCCGCCAAGCTCACCGGCTATAAGATCGACATCAAGCCCGCATCCGCTCCCCTGGAGTCTCTGGAGGAGCTGGCCGCCCAGGCGGAGGCGGAGGCCGCCGCCCTGGAGGCTGAGGCGTCTGAGGCGGAGGAGGAGCCGCTTCCGGAGGAGGAGTCCGCCGGAGAGACGGCGGAGGAGTAAGAACAACCTCAAAAGGGAGGAAGAGCCTTGCCCAAGAAGATACCCATGCGCCAATGTGTTGGCTGCCGGGAGATGAAAGAGAAGAGAGCGCTCATCCGGCTGGTAAAACCGCCGGAGGGGCCGGTGTCCCTGGACTTTAAGGGCAAGCTGCCCGGCCGGGGGGCCTACGTGTGTCCCAACCCGGAGTGCCTGAAGCGGGCCCGGAAGAGCCGGGCCCTGGAACGGGCCTTTTCCTCTCTGATTATGGACGAAGTGTGGGAGGGACTGGAGGCGCAGATGAAGGAGGTGGAGTCCGATGGCAAATGATCCTGTTCTCCACTTGCTGGGGCTGGCCAAAAAGGCCGGGCGGCTGGAGCTTGGGGAGGAGCCGGTTGGGGCCGCCTGCCGGGCGCGCCAGGCGCGGCTGATCCTTCTGGCCGCAGACGCAGCCCCCAATACCCGCCGCCGGGCGGCTCACTTTGGCGAGGCGGGAGGGGTTCTGTGGCTGGAGACCCCCTTTGATAAAAGCCAGCTGGGTTTTGTACTTGGCCGGTCCTCCTGCGCCATGCTGGCCCTGACCGACGCGGGCTTTTCCGCTGCCGTGGTAGAGAAGCTGGCCGCCCAGGACCCGGAGCGGTACGGTCCCGCTGCCCAGCAGCTGCGGGCCAAGGCGGACCGGGTGTTCCAGAGGCAGAAGGAGCAGCGGCAGCACGAGAAAAACCTCCGTCAGGGCAGGCGAAAACCGTGGGTCCCGCCGCCGCCCGAAGAGAAGGCGCCCCCGCCTAAGCGGGGCAAGCCCAGACCGTCCAAGGCGCACCGCCGCCCCAAGGACGGCCCAAGTCCTGAGCCGGGCCCCGGACGTTCCCCGAACGCCGCTGGCGGTCCCGGCGGACGCCGTCTCACCGGCAAGTTCCGTCACTCCTAAGAATCGAGGTGCATCCATCTATGCTGATAAAATATCCCGTCCATAAGCTGGCCAAGGATTTTTCCAAAAACGGAAAGGCGCTGCCTTCCAAGGAAATCATGGACATCCTGACCCAGTATGGCCATCCCCCCAAGAACCACATGCAGCCCCTCACCGATGAGGAGCTGTCCATCGTGTTTGAGTACCTGACCCAGCACAACCAGATCGACTCCATTGAGTCGGTGTATGCGGACGTCTACCACGAGCCCGAGGCGCCCAAAAAGGAGGCGCCTAAGGCGGAGCCCAAGCCCGCTCCCAAGGGGGAGCGGAAGGACCGTCCCGCCCCTCCCAAGCAGCAGGGCCAGTCCAAACCCGCGTCCCAGGGCGGCCAGCAGCCGAACCAGGCCAAGCAGCCGGTCCAGCAGCCCGTCTCCAAGGTGCCCCAGAAGAAGGTGGTGGACACCCGAGGCGGCCCGGCGGTCAACCTGGAGAAGTACGACGAGCGGCTGGAGAATTTCACCGACCAGCGCCGCCAGGACATGCGGGGCGGCAAGCAGAAGCTGCCCAAGCAGAACCAGCGGGGCCGCCAGCAGGGCGGACGGGGCCAGTCCTTTGGCAACAAGCGCCGCCAGGAGGAGCAGGACCGTATGCGCCGCCTTCAGCTGGAGATCGCCAAAAAGGCCCCCACCAAGGTGCTCATCCCCGACGAGATCGGCGTGGGCGAGCTGGCCTCCCGCATGAAGAAGACCGGGGCCGAGGTGGTCAAGTGCCTGATCAAGAACGGCGTGATGGCCTCCCTCAGCGACATCATCGACTTCGACACCGCCGCCATCATTGCCGAGGAGATGGGCTGCAAGGTGGAGAAGGAGGTCATCGTCACCATTGAGGAGCGCCTGATCGATACCGCAGAGGATAAGGAGGAGGACCTGGTGAGCCGTGCCCCTGTGGTGGTGGTCATGGGCCACGTGGACCACGGAAAGACCTCCCTGCTGGACTATATCCGGGACGCCAACGTGGTGTCCGGCGAGGCGGGCGGCATCACCCAGCACATCGGCGCCTATCAGGTGCAGGTGAAGGACCATACCGTCACCTTCCTGGACACCCCCGGCCACGAGGCCTTTACCGCCATGCGCGCCCGGGGCGCTATGATCACCGACGTGGCCATCCTGGTGGTGGCGGCGGACGACGGCATTATGCCCCAGACCGTGGAGTCCATCAACCACGCCAAGGCGGCTGACATCCCCATTATCGTAGCCATCAACAAGATGGATAAGCCCACCGCCAACCCGGACCGAATCATGCAGCAGCTCACCGAGTATGAGCTGGTTCCCGAGGAGTGGGGCGGCGAGACCATCGTGTGCCCCATCTCCGCCAAGACGGGCATGGGCATCGACAATCTGCTGGACATGGTGGTGCTCACCTCCGAGGTCCAGGAGCTGCGGGCCAATCCCAACCGCACCGCCCACGGCGCGGTGATCGAGGCCCGGCTGGACAAGGGCCGGGGCCCGGTGGCCACCCTGCTGGTGCAGAACGGCACCCTGAAGCAGGGCGATGTGATCATCGCCGGCACCGCCGTAGGCCGTGTCCGGGCCATGACGGACGCCCGGGGCCGGAAGCTCACCGAGGCGGGTCCCTCCGTGCCGGTGGAGATCATCGGTATGGGCGAGGTCCCCGGCGCGGGGGACGACTTCCACGCTGTGGCCGATGAGCGCATGGCCCGGGAGCTGGTGGAGCAGCGGAAGCATGAGCAGAAGTCCGCGATCCACAGCTCGGTGGGCAAGGTCACCCTGGAGGACCTGTTCAGCCAGATCCAGGCGGGCGAGATGAAGAATCTGAATGTTATTGTTAAGGCGGACGTTCAGGGTTCCGCCGAGGCCGTGAAGGCTTCGCTGGAGAAGCTGACCAACGAGGAGGTCCGGGTGCGGGTGATCCACTGCGCCGTGGGCGCCATCAGCGAGAACGACGTGATGCTGGCCGCCACCTCCGGAGCCATCATTGTGGGCTTTAACGTCCGCCCGGACAACAACGCCAAGGACAACGCCGCCCGGATGGGCGTGGATATGCGGATGTACCGGGTTATTTACGACGCCATCAACGAGATCGAGGCCGCCATGAAGGGCATGCTGGCCCCCAAGTTCAAGGAGGTGGACTTGGGCCGGGCGGAGGTCCGGAACGTGTTCCGCATTACCGGCGTGGGCATGGTGGCGGGTTGCTATGTGCTGGACGGCAAGATGCAGCGGGGCGCTCAGATGCGCCTGCTGCGGGACAACATCGTCATCTACGACGGCGCAATCGCCTCCCTCCAGCGGTTCAAGGACAGCGTGAAGGAGGTCGCCTCCGGCTATGAGTGCGGCATCACCTTCGAGAAGTTCCAGGACATCAAGGAGAGCGACATCATCGAGGCCTATCTCATGGAGCAGATTGAGGTGTAAACGGTTCACGGTTCAGAAAGGAGACATCAATTATGGGAATGACTGATAGTCAATTCAAAGGCTTTATTCGGTTCGTTTTGGATGCCCTGCTGGATGCTCAAAGTGAGAAGGACCAGAAGATACGGGACGCCAAAATTCAGAAAGTGATTGACAATCTCCAGAAGGTACTAGAGGACTAAGCCAACGGGGCGGGCGTTTTCGTCCGTCCCGCTTTGCTTACCGCTCCAGCGCCTGGGCGATATCCTGGCGTAAGCCCAGGCCAATGGTGTAATAAGCGCGCAGTTCATATCGGGTGTGGCGGGCAATTTGTGTGCATAAACGGTCGCATAGCTCAAAACCCAATGCGGATTTGAGGGTTTCTATGGCCTCCAGACATTGCTGCTGGGCTTCCGAATAGCCAGGGAAGCTCTTGCACAGCTGCTTCGCGGCGATGTGAATGTCTTCGTTGTCCCAGATTACTTCAGCAAGCAGGTCTTGCATTTTGATCACTCCTGTGCAATAATAAAATGCGTGAATGATTCACGCCTTTATTATATACGCGAATTATTCACGCGTCAATAGGTCGGAGGCAAAAATGTCAAATTTTGCTCTGCGCATGAAAGAACTGCGAAAAGAGAAAAAACTAAAACAGCAGGAATTAGCGGACGAATTCTCTGTTAAGCTGCGTACCTATCAGGGGTACGAGTACGGGGAATCTTACCCGGAGGTAGCAAAACTGTTAGCTATCGCTGATTTCTTCGACGTCAGCCTGGACTATCTCATGGGCCGCTCCGACGTGCGGGAGCGGCAGTAAAACGATTCAAAGGAGAACGATATGGCAAGCAATCGAATCGGACGTATCAACGAGGAGGTCCAGCGGGAGCTGGCCGCCCTCATTCCCACGGTAAAGGACCCCCGGGTGACGGGGCTGATCTCGGTCACCGGAGTGGACGTGACCCCGGACCTGAAGTTCGCCAAGGTCTATATCTCGGTGTTGGACAAAAGCGGCAGCGAGCAGGTGCTGAAAGGGCTGAAGTCCGCCGCCGGTTATCTCCGCCGGGAGCTGGGCCGGGCGCTGAACCTGCGCAGCACACCGGAACTCGACTTCCTCCAGGACGATTCCATGGCCAAAGGGGCTCATATTTTGGAGATGCTCCGGAATCCGGAGGTGGTCAAGCCGGCCAATCCGGCCAACGAACACATCATCTTAGATGAGGAGGACTGATCCTATGACACCGCAAGAGGCGGCCGCCTTTCTGACGGCCCACGACGGCTATCTGATCCTGACCCACGTGCGTCCCGACGGCGACACCATCGGCTGCGCCGCCGGACTGTGCCGGGCGCTGCGTCAGGCCGGGAAAACAGCCTATCTGTTGGAAAATCCGGAGCTGACCAGCCTGTTTACCGATTATGTGGAAGGGTTGACAGCCGGGAAGGACTTTGTCCCCCAAACGGTGGTTTCGGTTGACATCGCATCCCGGTCTCTGTTCCCGGAGAACGCAAAGCCCTACCTGGACCGGGTGGACCTGGCCATCGACCACCACCTCTCCCAGGAGTTCTTTGCCAAGGCCACCTGCCTGGACAGCGAGCGGGCGGCCTGCGGCCAGGTGGTGTACGATATCGTGAAGCAGTTCACGGACGTCACCCCGGAGATCGGTGAGGCTCTTTACGTGGCGGTCTCTACCGACTGCGGCTGCTTTCAGTACAGCAACACCGACGCGGACGTCCACCGGGTGGCCGCCGCACTGATGGAGAGCGGCTTCGATCCTTACCCCGTCAACCGCCGCCATTTCCGGACGAAGACCTTCAAGCGGCTGCAGCTGGAGAGCCGGATCGTTGAGGGGATGGAGCTGCGGGACGGCGGCGCAACTGCCATTGTGCAGCTCACCCGGGCGCTCATCGACGAGATAGGGGCCGACGAGGGGGATATGGATAATATTTCCGCCTTTTCAGGGCAGATTGAGGGGGTCCGCACCGGCGTTACCCTGAAGGAGACCACCGATGGCCACGTAAAGATCTCCGTGCGCACCGATCCCGGCGATTTGAACGCCAGCGCCGTCTGCGCCCTGGTGGGCGGCGGCGGCCATGCCGCCGCCGCCGGGGCCATGATGGAGGGGACCATGGAGACGGTCCGGCAGGCTGTCATCGATGCAATTAAGCAGGTGCGCAATGGCTAACGGAATCCTTGTGATTGACAAGCCCGCCGGGTGGACCTCCATGGACGTATGCGCTAAGCTGCGGGGCGTTTTCCACGAGAAGCGGGTGGGCCACGGCGGCACCCTGGACCCCATGGCCACCGGCGTACTGCCCATCTTTATCGGCCGGGCTACCCGGGCGGTGGAGTTTACGGAGAAGTATGACAAGGAATATATTGCAGAATTAAAACTGGGTGTGATCACCAACACCCAGGATATCACCGGCGAAGTTTTGGAGATGCGCCCCGTCCAGGCCAGCCGGGAGAGGCTGGAAGAGGTCCTGGAGCAGTTCCGGGGAGATATTATGCAGCTTCCTCCCATGTACTCCGCCATCAAGATCAACGGCAAGAAGCTCTACGAGCTGGCCCGCAAGGGCCGTGAAGTAGAACGCCCTGCCAGGCCGGTGACCATAAAGGCCCTGGAACTGCTGGACCAGCAGGGGGAAGACCTTTACACCATCCGGGTGCGCTGCACCAAGGGCACCTACATCCGTACCCTCTGCCACGACATCGGTCAGGCCCTGGGCTGCGGAGGGTGCATGTCCTCCCTGCGCCGTACAGAGACGGCGGGCTTCACCTTGGAACCGGACTGCCTGGATGGCGCCTATACGATGGATCAGGTTCTGGCTGCGGAACACCCGGAGGAGCTTCTCCTGCCGGTGGACTATGCCTTCCGGGACCTGCCTGCGCTGGTCATCCAGGGGCGGCCGGTGGTCCTGGCGAGGAACGGCGCGCCCTTTCCCGCCAAGGCTCCCCAAGGCTGTAGGAACACCTGGCACGACGGTGGGCTCTGCCGGATCTACGATGGTCCGCGCAATGAATTTCTGGCGGTGGGCCGGTATGTGGGCCAGGAGATCAAAATCGTCAAGAGCTTTTTTGAGGTGTAATAGCCGATGGAAAAACAACAAAGAGTGATCGCCCTGGGCTTTTTTGACGGAGTACACCTGGGCCACGGGGCGCTGCTGCAGGCGGTGAAGGAGAAGGCGGACCGGCTGGGAGCTGTACCTACGGCCTTTACCTTCGACAAGAGCCCCACCGCCGTCATCACCGGGCAGGCGGTCCCGCTTTTGAGCACGGTGGAGGACCGCATCCTCCTCATGCGGCAGTGCTACGGGATGCGGGAGGTGGTGGTGGCCCCCTTCGACGCCATGCAGCGCATGGACTGGGAGGAGTTTATTGTCCGCTACCTGGTGGAGACCCTGGGGGTGGTCCACGTAGTGGCCGGCCATGACTTCCACTTTGGCTACATGGGGAAGGGCAGCCCGGAGCGGCTGAAGGCCAAGTGTACGGAGCTGGGGGTGGGCTGCGACATCATCCAGAAGGTGGAACGGGACAGCATTACCGTCTCCTCCACCTACATCCGGACCCTGGTGGCCCAGGGGGAGATGGAGCGGGCCGTCCAGTTTCTGGGCCACCCCCATATCCTCACCCAGCAGGTGGGCCACGGAAAGGGGATCGGCCGCTCCTCCCTGGGGTTCCCCACCGTCAATCTGCGCGTGCCCGAGGGGGTCATCGTCCCCGCCTTTGGCGTCTACGCCACAAGGGTATGGTTTGACGGCCAGAGCCGTCCCGCTGTCACAAACGTGGGAGTCCGCCCCACGGTGGCGGACAACGACGGACGGGTGACGGTGGAGGGCTTTATCCTGGATTTTGACGGCGACCTCTATGGCCGGCAGGTGCGCATGGAGTTCCATAAGCGCCTGCGGGGGGAGCGGAAGTTCCCCTCCATGGAGGCCCTGGCCGAGGAGATCCGCAGCAACGCCCGGCAGGCCCGGGCCTATTTCGGAGGGTGAGGGCCAATGGGAGTATTTCACCTTTTGCACCATGAGCACCAGGCGCGATACGATAAGATGTTCCCCTACCTGTGGGCCTACGTCATACTGCTGGCGATGGCCGGCTTTGTGATGGACACCCCGGCCAGCATCCTCCGGGGGCTTTACACCATCATCATCACGGAGGACGCCCTGATCACTGACTACGTCCTGGTGGCGGGGCCTGGGGCGGCGCTGGTGAACTCCTCCATCGTCACCGCAATCAGCGTCATCCTGCTCTACGCCGCCCGGGATACCCTCAACGGCATGACGCTGGTGGAGATGGGCCTGATGTCCGGCTTTTCCCTCTTTGGAAAAAATTTTGTCAACATCTGGCCGATCCTGGCCGGGACCTGGCTGTACACCAGGGTGCGCCGGGAGAAGCTGGCGGGCAACATCGGCATCGGCCTGATGGCCACCGCGCTGGCCCCCATCGTCAGCTACATCGCCCTGGATAACGGCTGGGGCGGTCCCGTCCAGGGGGTGCTGGTGGGCGTGGCCATCGGCTTTGTCATGCCGCCGCTGGCCACCTACACATACCGCATCCAAAACGGCATGAATCTGTACAACGTGGGCTTCGCCTGCGGGCTGGTGGCGCTGATCTGCGTGCCGCTGATGGCCTCCCTGGGGGCGGACCCCACCACCCATTACCGCTGGGCCAAGGGCTATGAGGTGCCATTCGGGCTGTACCTGGGAGTGCTGTGCGTGCTGCTGATCCTGGGCGGACTGTTTTGGGCCAAACGTCCGGTGTGGGCGGCCTGGGCGGGCTACCGCCGCCTGCTCCAGACCAGCGGACGGGCTCCCAGCGACTACCTGCGTATGTTCGGCCCTGCCCCAGTGTGTATCAACATCGGGGTGAACGGTCTGATCGGGATGTCCTTCCTTCTCCTCACCGGCGGCGACCTGAATGGTCCCACCGTAGGGGGTATCCTCACCATCATGGGCTTTTCCGCCTTCGGCAAGCACGCATTCAACATCCTGCCGGTGATGGGCGGAGTGGCCCTGGGCAGCCTGGTGATGGACTGGTCCCTCACCGATTCCGCCGTTCAGCTGGCCTGCCTGTTCTGCACCACGCTGGCTCCGGTGGCGGGGTATTTTGGATGGGGCTACGGCGTTCTGGCCGGCTTCCTCCATTCGTCGGTGGTGCTGTATACCGGCTCACCCGTGGCGGGGATGAACCTGTACAACAACGGCTTCTCCGGCGGGCTGATTGCGATTGTGCTCTACCCCACCATCATGGCCATCGCCCGCCACCGCAGACCGGTGCTCCAGGAGGAGGACTACTTCGACCAGCTGGAGGGCGACCGTCCCGTTATGCCCCCCGAGCCCAAGGAACTCAAGGAAGAGGAATAAAGGAACGGCCCCCGCAGGGGCCGTTCCTTTTCTGTTATCCCTGGTTCTGTGCCTCCACCAGCCGGACGCCGCAGTAGATTTCCCGCAGCTTGGGCTTTTCGATCTTGCCGGTGGGATTGCGGGGGACGTCAGCGAAGATGATTTTCCGGGGCCGTTTGTACCGGGGGAGGTCCATGCAGAATTGGTTGATCTCGCTCTCCGTACAGGTCATGCCCTCCTTGATCTGGATGATAGCGGCGGCGATCTCACCCAGCCGCTTGTCGGGCAGGCCAATGACGGCCACGTCATGGACCTTGGGGTAGGCGGTGAGGAAATCCTCGATCTGCACCGGGTACAGGTTTTCGCCGCCGGAGATGATCACGTCCTTCTTCCGGTCCACCAGGAAGACGAAGCCGTCCTCATCCTGGCGGGCCATGTCGCCGGTGTGGAGCCAGCCGTTTTCCAGCACCTCGGCGGTGGCCTCCGGGTTGTGGTAGTAGCACACCATCACGCCGGGACCCTTGACGCACAGCTCGCCCACATCGCCCTGCCGGACAGGGACGTTTTGTTCGTCCACGATCTTCAGCTTCCAGCCGTAGCCGGGCACGCCGATGGCCCCCACCTTATGGACATTCTCCACCCCAAGATGGACGCAGCCCGGGCCGGTGGACTCGGACAGGCCGTAGTTGGTGTCGTACTTGTGGTGGGGGAAGTAGGTCAGCCAGTGCTTGATGAGGGAGGGGGGCACCGGCTGGGCGCCGATGTGCATCAGCCGCCACTGGGACAGCTGAAAATCCTCGATTTTCAGCTCGCCCCGGTCCAGAGCGGCCAAAATATCCTGAGCCCAGGGCACCAGCAGCCAGACAATGGTGCACCGCTCCTGGCTGGCTGCCTGGAAGATGGCGGAGGGGGAGTTCCCCTTCAGCAACACGGCCCGGCTGCCGGTGAACAGGGAGCCGAACCAGTGCATCTTCGCGCCGGTGTGGTACAGGGGCGGGATGCACAAAAAGACGTCCTCGTGGGTGGTCTCGTGGTGGATGGCCTCCATGCGGGCGGACTGCATCAAGGCGGTGTGCTTCAGCAGGATGGCCTTGGGGAAGCCGGTGGTGCCGGAGGAATAGTAGATCGCGCCGTCGTCCTCGTCATCCACCAGCACCTTGGGGGCGCGGCTGGAGCAGTTGGCGGTGGCCCGCAGGTACTCCTCCGCGAAGGGGGGGCAGTGCTCGCCCACAAAAAACAGCAGCATCTGCTTGGAAATTTTAGGTACGATGGCCTCCATGCGGCCGGTGAACTCCGGGCCGAAGAACAGCACGTCAGCGTCCGCCAGCTTGAGGCAGTATTCGATCTCGTCCGAGGTATAGCGGAAGTTCAGGGGGACGGCGACAGCCCCGGTTTTCAGGATTCCAAAGTAGATGGGCAGCCACTCCAGGCAGTTCATCATCAGGATGGCCACCTTCTGTCCCTTGCGGATGCCCCGCTCCAGCAGCATGTTGGCTGCCCGGTTGGCCTTTTCGTCAAAGACAGACCAGGTGATCTCCCGGCGGTAGGGGGCGTCGCCGGTGGGCTGGATCAGCTCATACTCCTTCCAGGTCACCCGCTGCTCCTCCCGGACCTCCGGGTTGATCTCCACCAGGGCGGTCTCATCGCCGTAGAGCTTGCTGTTGCGCTCCAGCAGATCGGTGATAGGCATTGCGTTCGTTCCTTTCTGAAACGGATCGGTTCCGTATGACTTCATTGATTTTAACCGCTAAAGCATTGTAGCGCATATTTTCCATCCTGTCAAGAAAATTCCCGAAGACCCATAAATTTTAACCGGTCCGCTCTTTACTTCCATACTTTCCTGTGCTAAACTTTATAGGAGTAAATTTCGCGCCGGAACATCGTTTGAAAAGGAGTGTTATCCAATGGCGAAAGGGGAAAAGAGAGCGCGGAGCATGGCCCTGTACGAGACCATCCTGAAGCTGAAGGACCTGGACGAGTGCTGCCGGTTCTTCGACGATCTGTGTACCCCCACGGAACTGCGCTCGCTGGAGCAGCGGTTTGATGTGGCTGTGTATCTGCAGCAGGGACTGGTCTATTTGGACATCCTGGACAAAACAGGCGCAAGCAGCGCCACCATCAGCCGGGTGCGCCGGTCCATGCTGGACAACGGCGCGGGCGGCGTCATGCAGGAGGTCATCGCCCGGGAGGGTCTCCACGAGGGCGGCAAGAAAACGAAGGATAGTGAGGGAAAATAAGATGAAACAATTGATGTTGGGCAACGCTGCCGTTGCCCGGGGCCTGTATGAGGCGGGGTGCTGCGTGGTCTCCAGCTACCCCGGTACCCCCAGCACCGAAATCACCGAGGAGGCCGCCAAGTACGATGCGATGTACTGCGAGTGGGCCCCCAACGAGAAGGTGGCCATGGAGACGGCCTTCGGCGCCTGCCTGGCGGGGAAGCGGTCCTTCTGCGCCATGAAGCACGTGGGTCTGAACGTGGCCGCCGACCCCCTGTTCACCATGAGCTACACCGGAGTCCGCGCCGGCATGGTCATCGGCGTGGCCGACGACGCCGGGATGCACTCCTCCCAAAACGAGCAGGACTCCCGGCACTACGCCCGGGCCGCCAAGGTCCCCATGCTGGAGCCCTCTGACTCCGCCGAGGCCCTGGAGTATGCCAAGCTGGCCTATGAGCTGTCTGAGCAGTTTGACACCCCGGTGCTGCTGAAAATGTGTACCCGCATTGCCCACTCCCAGTCCCTGGTGGAGACCTCCCCACGGACGGAACCGGCGGTCAGGCCCTATGAGAAGGACAGTGCAAAATATGTCATGATGCCCGGCAACGCCATCCGCCGCCACCCCCTGGTGGAGGAGCGCACCCGCAGGCTCCAGCAGTGGGCGGAGACCGCCCCCATCAACCGGGTGGAGCCGGGCTCGGACCACAAGATCGGCATCATTACCTCGTCCACCTCCTACCAGTACGTCAAGGAGGTCTGCGGCGATACATACCCCGTTTTGAAGCTGGGCATGATCTGGCCTCTGCCGGATCAGAAGCTGATCGACTTCGCCAAATCCGTGGAGGAGCTGGTGGTGGTGGAGGAGCTGGACCCCTTTGTCACGGATTACTGCTGCCGGCTGGGCCTGGCCATCTCTGGGGAGTACGACTTCCCCCGGCTGGGCGAGCTGAGTCAGAACATCGTGTCCGACCGGCTGACCCACACCTTCCCCATAGGCAGGAGCCTGGAGGACCCCATCCCGCCCCGGCCCCCCGTCATGTGCGCCGGCTGTCCCCACCGGGGCCTGTTCTACACCCTGAGCAAGAACAAGGTCACCGTTCTGGGGGACATCGGCTGCTACACCCTGGGGGCGGTGGCCCCTCTGGCCGCCATGGACATGACCTTGTGCATGGGGGCGTCCATCTCCGCCATTCATGGCTTCAACAAGGCCCTGGGGGCGGAAGCCGAGGGCAAAACGGTGGCGGTCATTGGCGACTCCACCTTTATGCACTCGGGCATGACCGGCCTGGCGAATATCGCTTACAACCAGTCCAACTCCACCGTGATTATTCTAGACAACTCCATCACCGGCATGACCGGCCACCAGCAGAACCCCACGACTGGCTACAACATCAAGGGCGACCCCGCCGGGAAGATCGACCTGGAGGCCCTGTGCAAGGCAATGGGCTTTACACGGGTCCGGGTGGTGGACCCTTACGATCTGAAGGCCTGCGACACTGTCCTGAAGGAGGAGCTGGCCGCCAACCAGCCCTCGGTCATCATCAGCCGCCGCCCCTGCGCCCTGCTGAAGTACGTCAAGCACGAGGCGCCCCTGAAGGTGGATATCGTCAAGTGCGTGGGCTGCCGCAGCTGCATGAAGATCGGCTGTCCCGCCATCTCCATCAGGGAGGGCAAGGCCCATGTGGACAATACCCTGTGCGTGGGCTGCGGCGTGTGTGAGCAGCTGTGCCCGGTGCAGGCGTTCCAGAGCACCAAAAAGGAGGGCTGAGAGATGGAAACCAAAAATATTATGATTGTCGGCGTGGGGGGCCAGGGCTCCCTGCTGGCCTCCAAGCTGCTGGGCCATCTGCTGATGGAGCAGGGCTATGACGTGAAAGTCTCCGAGGTCCACGGCATGTCCCAGCGGGGCGGGTCGGTGGTGACCTACGTCCGCTGCGGCAGCAAGGTGAACTCCCCCGTCATCGACAAGGGGGAGGCGGACTACATCGTCTCCTTCGAGCTGCTGGAGGCCGCCCGGTGGCTGAGTTACCTCAAGCCCGACGGCCAGATCGTCACCTCCACCCAGCAGATCGACCCCATGCCCGTCATCACCGGCGCGGCCAGCTACCCGGAGAATCTGGTGGAGAAGATGCGGGCCGCCGGGGCCAAGGTGGACGCCCTGGACTGTCTCAAGCTGGCCGAGGAGGCCGGGAGCAGCAAGGCGGTGAACATCGTCCTCATGGGCCGGCTGTCCCACTACTTCGACCTGCCCGACCAGGCCTGGCAGAAGTCTCTGGAGGCTATGGTGCCCCCCAAGTTTTTGGAGCTGAACAAAAAGGCCTTTGAGCTGGGGAAGAAGGCGTAACGATGTTTGCCTGCAAAGTGATGATAAAAGCGCCCCTGGAAGCGGTGAAAGCCCGGTTTGAGGGGTACGAGGACATGGAGTTTTCCCAAAAGGGGGATTGGGTGCTGGCCGAGGACTTCTCCGGTACGCAGCTGTTCGGCTGGGAGGTGCCCGCCTGGCTGGAGCTGGCCGGAAAGGATGAGCTAATCTACGCCTACTACGACGAGGACATGAACGCAGAGTTTGTGTTTATCCAGAACGGCCTGTGTATGCGGGCCTATCAGGAGTATGACGGCGAGGTGGACACCGATGAGGGGGAGGATGCTGATATCCCCATTTCCAGTTGGACCGACGTAGCCGATTACATAGACGGGCATATGGTTTAGCTCCCGTCCCGCCCGCGGGCGGTAAAGCCTCCTTTGGCAAAGGGGCCTTGGAGTAATCTGTTAAGTTTATTATGATTTTGGAAAGGAAGTATAAACGATGGGACTTTTTTCGAACCTCTTCGGCGGCGGAGCCAAGAAAGTGGAAGAGGTCAACGACGAGAACGCCCAGGCGCTGAAGCAGTTTTTCAAGGAGAAGCTGCCCAGTGAGTTTACAAATTCGGCAAAGTATACCATCTCCATCATCCGAGGGGACAAGGGCTACGAGGCCCGGATCAATATGGACATGGGGGCGGACGGCTCCTCCTACGACGGCTTTGCCAAGGAGAACTTTGAGGAGCTGGCGGACTGGGAGTCGGAGCGGGTATTTGACCTGCTGCCGGAGCCGCCGGTCACCGTAATTGTCATCTTCGATATGGACTTTGGCAAGGCCAAGGTCACCATGAACCGGGGCCGGCTGCTGGCAAAGTAGGCTGAAAAACGCGGAGGCGTAAACAATAAACATGGAACGTCAGAAAGGAATGATTCCAATGGAACGATACTACCAGCCCGAGATCGAGTGCGCGTCCCGGGAACAAATCAAGGCCTGGCAGGATGAGCGGCTTGTGAAGCAGGTGCGCCACGTCTGGGACAATGTGCCCTACTACCGCAAGAAGATGGAGGAGAAGGGCCTCACCCCGGATGACATCCGCTCCAGCGACGACCTGCACAAGCTGCCCTTCATCACCAAGGCCGACCTGCGGGAGGCCTACCCCTACGGGCTGGTAGCCAAGCCCCTGAAGGAGTGCGTGCGCATCCAGTCCACCTCGGGCACTACTGGCAAGCGGGTGGTGGCCTTCTACACCCAGCACGACCTGGACCTGTGGGAGGACTGCTGCGCCCGGGCCATCATGGCCGCCGGCGGCACCGACGAGGACGTGTGCCAGGTGTCCTACGGCTATGGCCTGTTCACCGGCGGCCCCGGCCTGAACGGCGGGTCCCATCGGGTGGGCTGTCTCACCATCCCCACCTCCTCGGGCAATACCGAGCGGCAGATTATGTTCATCCAGGATCTGCAGGCCACCATCCTGTGCTGCACCCCCTCCTACGCCGCCTACATCGGAGAGACCATGAAGGAGATGGGCCTCACCCCGGATCAGATCCCCCTGAAGGCGGGCATCTTCGGCGCGGAGGCATGGTCTGAGGAGATGCGCCAGGACATCCAGAACACCCTGGGGATTAAAGCCTACGACATCTATGGCCTGACCGAGCTGTCCGGCCCCGGCGTATCCTTCGAGTGCTCTGCCCAGACGGGGATGCACATCAACGAGGACCACTTCATCGCTGAGATCATCGACCCCGACACCGGCGAGGTCCTCCCCGAGGGGAGCAAGGGGGAGCTGGTATTCACCTCCATCACCAAGGAGGCTTTTCCCCTGCTGCGCTACCGCACCCGGGATATCTGCATGCTCACCCGGGAGAAGTGTTCCTGCGGGCGCACCCATGTGAAGATGTGCAAGCCTATGGGCCGGTCCGACGACATGCTCATCATCCGGGGCGTGAACGTCTTCCCGTCTCAGATCGAGACCGTCCTGCTGAACCACGGCTACCCCGCCAACTACCAGATCATCGTGGACCGGGTGAAGTCCACCGACACCCTGGACGTCCAGGTGGAGATGACCCCCGAGATGTTCACCGACAACTTGGGCGAGATTGCCAAGCGGCAGAAGGAACTGGTGGACGGCCTGCGGTCCATGCTGGGCATTACCGCCAAGGTGACCCTGGTGGCACCCAAGACCATTGTCCGCAGCGAGGGCAAGGCGGTCCGGGTCATCGACAAGCGGAAAATTTGAGGAGGGTACCACTATGATCAAGCAGATTTCTGTCTTTTTGGAGAACAAGCCCGGCTCGCTGTACGCCATGACCGGCGTTCTGGCCCAGCATCAGATCGACATGCGGGCCTTCTCCCTGGCCGAGACCAGCGATTTCGGCATCGCCCGCCTCATTGTGGACGACGTGTATAAGACCGCCACCGTTCTGCGGGAGGCCGGGTTTATCAACAAGATCACTCCCGTGCTGGGGGTGGCCATCCCCGACGTGCCCGGCGGGCTGAACAAGGTCCTCCAGGTCCTCACCGACGCCAAGGTGAACGTGGAGTATATGTACGCCTTCCTGGGAGGCAAGGGGGTGGACCATGCCTACATGATCTTCCGCGTGGAGGATGCCGCCTCCGCCTCCGCTGCCCTGGCCCAGCGGGGCATCAAGGTGATTGACCAGGGAGAGATTGAAAAGCTGTGATCAGACAAATTCCCGCCCGGCCAGGGCGGGAATTTTATTATACCTTCAAAATCAAGCGGACGATGCCGATGACCGCCAGATGAGCGGGGTAGAAGCCATAGAAGAACCATTTGGGGACCTTGATTCCTGTCCGGGTTGGCAGATAGATGGGGATGGCGGACAGCATCCCGAAGATGGTCCAGTGGATGGCGTGACCGGCGACGATTAGGGATTTGGGATCCTCCAGGTAGCCGATCCACAGGGCGGACCAGGTATTTTTTGATGTCATGGGTGTAAAGCAGTCCCACCGTCAAACAGTAGGCGAAGATGGGGAAGGTCAACCGGCCAATCCAGCGGAACACCGGATATTTTGGGAAAAAGACGCTGCCCACATGGTCAACGGCCATGGAGAGAATGGCAATCAGCTTGAGCAGGCCGGTGTCCAGATTGGTTTTCAGCTTGGGCGCGGCGGTCTGTTCGGTTGGCATTGGAATTGCTCTCCTTTGCTTGATTTTTTGCTGGAAAAGTATAGCATAAGCAATGGCCGCTGACGACACAGCGGCCATTAAACGTTATTAAAGTTCAGGCGACCGGGAAGGTCACCACAGCGGTAAACAAATCCGCCTCGGTGGTGACGGTCAGCTCACCGCCGCAGGCCTTGGTGAAGGACTCGGCAATGGACAGCCCCAGGCCGGAGCCGCCGTCGGTGCGGCTCTCGTCCCCCCGGACAAAGCGGGCGGTGTAGTCCGCGCCGGGCCTCAGCTCGGCGGCAGAGGTGTTCCGCACGCTGGCGCTGGCCTGTTCCCCCTCCACCGTCAGATTCAGGTAGACCCGGGAGCCGGGCAGGGAGTACTTTAAAGCGTTGCCGATCAGGTTCTGGAAGACCCGGTAGAGCCGGTCGCTGTCGGCGGTGATGGGCACCTCCCCCTCGGGGATGCTGGCGCGCAGGGTCAGGCCGCTGTGGTCGATGGCCTGAGCCATGTCGGCCAGGGTCTGGCGCAATAACCGGGCGTAATCAAGCTTCTCCAATTTTACGGGGAGTTGTCCCGACGCCGCCTTGCTTACCTCAAACACGTCCTGAACCATGGCCTTCAGCCGCTGGGCCTTTTCCCCCATAATCTGGACGTACTCGCTGGCGGGAGGCTCCAGGGGCTCCTGGGCCAGCAGTTCGGTGTAGCTGAGGATGGAGGTGAGGGGGGTTTTCAGGTCGTGGGACACGTTGGTGACAAGCTCCACCTTCATCCGCTCGCTGCGGGTGCGCTCTTCCACCGCCTGGTGCAGGCCCTGCCGGATGTGATTCAGGTCGTCGGCCATCTGATGCAGGTCGCTGTTCTCCTGTAAGGTCAAATCGCTTTCCACCTCGCCCGCCCGAATGCTTTCCAGCTGTCCGGCCACCGCGCCGAAGTCCTGCCATATCCTCCGCTGCCGCCAGAAGAACCAGGCGTACACCACCAGTGCCAGCAGCCAGGGCAGGCCGAACAGGTTCCAGATTGCCCAGGAGGGGATATAGAGCTCCACCGTCTGGGCCACCAGGAAGAACAGCAACTCTAGCCACAGCAGGAACATGGCCAGCCCCAGCCAGCCGCTCATCCGGCTCAGCCGCTTTTGCAGGGGGTATTTCAGCTCGTGGACGGCCAGCATTCCCAATATGCCCTGTTTCCACGGCTTGCGATTGTACCGCCAGTCGTTGACAATCAGCAGGTACAGCCCCCAGAAGACCGCAAGCAGACTCGGCGTGTGGTCCGCCAGCTCCCGGAGGTACTCCTGGAATAACCAGCCGCCGTTCTCGCTGAGGATAGCCACCGCCGTGCCGATGCTGGTGGTCTGCTCCACGAGGGGAACATTGTAGTAGTCATAAAAACCATTCTCTGTCAGCCACTCCTCATAGCTGATCCCATTCTGCTCCAGCTCCGCCATGATGTCGCCGTTGAGATAGATGTCTCCGGGGATGGCCTCAGCCACCGGCGTATCGCCATAGGCATAGGTCAGCTCCTGCCAGATATCCCCCAGGTACTCCGGACGGGGGAGGCAGAAGAAAACCAGCAGCAGGGCGGCCAGAATTTTCACCTCAAACCAGACCTTACCCGTCCCTCGGGCCAGGGCCATGTCCGCCCGCTTTTTGTCCTTCCGCAGCAGGAGGTACACCACCACCAGGGCCAAGCCCACACCCACGCGGACAGCGTGCCCTATGATGTCCTCCCGGTAAGCGGCCAGATTCCGTTTTAGATAATACAGCTCGTTGTATTCCTCCGGCCCGGAGTTTCCATAGTTGCCTTTGATGAAAATCTGCGGGCTGTTGATCATCGCCATGGTCACCTTGACCTTGCTCCCCGCCTCGTCCACGGTGAAGTTCTTATAGCCGGGGACGTACCACTGATAGCTGTCCTCTTGAGGCTCAAAGCGGTAGTAGCCGCCGCCGTAGATGTTCAGCTCCTCTCCGTCCAGCCATGCGCGAACCTTCTCTCCATCAAATTGCAGGAGGAAACCGTAACCCTCGGGCAGCTGGGCCGCTGTGGTAGAGGCGGTCAGCGTGTCGCTGTTGCTGTAAAGGGCTTCTCCTTCCTTCGCCACGGTGTAGAGGACGTTTTTATCCTCCTTCATTTTCTCATGGATGCCTTTGGCCCACCGCTCCGCGCCAGTGGAGGGTACCGGGCCGTTTCCGTCGTCCCCGCTGTAGCTGTAATAGCCGTAGGCCCAGCCCCCGGCCCCCATGGTAATGAGCCGCTCCAGCCGGTTGGAGACGAAGTTTTTAAACTCCCGGGTCCTGCGCCAGTCGCTTTTGAAGCTGTCATAGACCCAGGCGCGGCTGTTGGAGGAGGTCATCGCCGTGCCGAAGAACAGCGCCCCCTCCAGAAGCAGAGAGACCCCCAGCAGGAAGGCCAGAAAGCCAATGATTGATTTACTTTTTTTCCATTTTGTATCCAATGCCCCACACCACCTTCAAATAGTCTGGCTCACGAGGATTGAGCTCAATTTTCTCCCGGATGCGCCGGATGTGGACCATCACCGTGCCCTCGGAGGACCAGGCCTCCTCCCCCCACACCCGGCGGTAAATTTCCTCCGCGGGGAACACCCGGCCCAGGTTGCGCATGAGCAGGTCCACAATGCCCGTTTCGATGTTGGTCAGCTTCACCGGCTCGCCGTCGGCGGTGAGCACACGGGTGGCCGGATCGTAGGCCAGCCGCCCGCTGGTGACGGTCCCGTCAGGGGCGGCGTTCACATCCCCCAGCCGGGTGTACCGCCGCAGCTGGCTGCGCACCCGAGCGGCCAGCTCCCCCATACTGAAGGGCTTGGTCACGTAGTCGTCCGCCCCCATGGACAGGCCCAGCACCTTGTCGCTCTCCTCGCTCTTGGCCGACAGCACGATGATGGGCAGATTCCGCCGCTCCCGGATGCGCAGTACCGCCGACAGCCCGTCCAGCCTGGGCATCATCACGTCCATCAGAATCAGCCGCAGCTCTGGGTCCACCGCCAGGTTCAGCGCCTCCATGCCGTCGTAGGCCCGGAGGACCCGGTAACCCTCCTTCTCCAGGGCGGCGGCGATGGCTCCCACGATCTCCCTGTCGTCGTCCACCACCAGTATGGTCTCTTGCTCGCTCATGGAACTTGCTCCTTCCTCGTTCGCTGGCACCAGAATAACAGAAACTTCTTACAAAACAAGAGGGGTATCTCTTACGGATTTCTTACATTTTACGCCATCCGAACTCAAAGCGCAAGGCTGGACAAACCGCACCGCTTGTGCTACAATACCTCCTGACGAGTTTGTACCATCTCGTCCAAGCGCCGGAAAATTTTTCAATCCGGTGTTCGTTCGGCGGTCTGCCGCCGTTCTCTAAACAAAAAATGGAGGTTTTTTTATGCGCAAATTCACGGTTCGAGACATTACCTTAGCCGCCATGGTGGCGGCGCTCTACGCGGTGCTGGGGTATTTTGGGGATATCTTCGGCCTGACCTACGGCCCCATCCAGTGCCGCTTTGCCGAGGCCCTCACGGTCCTGCCCTTTGTGTTCCCCGCCGCCGCGCCTGGGCTGGTGGTGGGGTGCTTCCTCACCAACCTGCTTTCGCTCTACGGTCCCTTGGATGTGGTGTTCGGCACCCTGGCCACCGCCATTGCCGCATGGCTCACCATGAAGATGCCCCGCTGGTATCTGGCGGCCCTGCCCCCCATCCTGGTCAACGCTGTCATCCTGCCGCCTATGTGGGCCTGGGCGGAGGTTGGAGCGGTAGATGCCGCCTTCTGGGCGGCCTGCGGGTTCAACGCTCTGACATTTATCCCTGGCGAGGCCCTGGCCTGCTATGTGCTGGGGACGCTGCTGCTGTTTGCCCTGCCCAAGGTACCCGTTCTGCGGCCCTTTGCCCAAAAGCGGCGGCTGGCCCAGTCCTGAAACGAACAAGACCGCCCGGTTGGGCGGTCTTGCTGTTTATTCCTCGTTCTCTAAGAAATAGGACGCCTCCATGTCTGCCGTAGCCAATGCGAAGGCCAGGGGGTACATCCGCAGAGCCTGTCCCACGGTGCGGTTATCCTCCGGGCCGGAGAAGCCCATGTGCCAGCGGATGGCCATGGCCTCTTCCCGGGTGAGGCGGACGAAGCCGTTGGTGATGTACACGCTCTTCTCCCCGTGGCCGTAGGGGAGGGGGTCTTCAAAGGTGTAGGTGGGGACCTTCTCCCACTGGCCGGTGGCCTCGTTCTTCACGTTGCGGGCACCCTTTTTGTAGCAGCCCACCTTGCACAGGTCGTGGCACAGGGCCACCAGAGCAATGGATTCGTCGCTGTAGTCCAGGCCGTACAGCTCCTGCACCCGCTCCCGCTGGAGGTAGTCCACCAGACAGTGATACACGTTCAGGCTGTGCTCGCACAGCCCGCCCTCATAGGCCCCGTGGTAGCGGGCGGAGGCGGGGGCGGTGAAAAAGTCGCTCTTGTGCTCCAGGTAATCCAGCAGCTTGTCGGCCCCCTCCCGGGTGATGTTGGCCTTGAAGATCTCGATAAATTCCTCTTTGCAGGACATGGGGTCATCTCCTTTTAGTTTTTCGTGTTTTACCGGTGCATTATACCATAGCGGTCCCGAATTTTCCAGAGTGGGAACTCAGCTCTGAGTCCCTTTAGACGGCACGTTGAGCAGCAGCACCGCGCCCAGGATCGCCGCCATCCCCAGAAGCTTGAAGGGGGTGACCTCCTCCCGGAAGAGCACGATGCCCAGCCCGGCGGCGACGAAGGGCTCCAGAGTGGCCAGGATGGCGGCCCGGCCCGGTTCGGCGTCCCGCAGGCCGGTGGTGTATAGGTGGTAGGGCAGGGCGCAGCACAGCAGTCCAACCCCCAGCGCCCCCGCCCAGACCTGCCAGTTGGTCAGAGCGGCCAGGTTGTTCTGCAGCCCGGACAGGGGCAGGGCGAAAACGGCACAGAACAGAATGGTGTAAAAGGTGACGGTAGAGGGGGTATATTTGTCCAGCACGAACTTGCCGAAGATGGAGTACAGGGCGTAGCCAAAGCCGGAGCCCAGCCCGAAGAGGATCACCGGCAGGGAGATGGTTTCCTGTCCCAGGGGGAACATCCCGGTGACCAGGACGCAGCCAGAGAAGGTGATCAGTAGGGCGGCCAGCTTGACGGGGGTGATGGGCTCCCGGAAGAGGAGGGCGGACATCAGGGTGACAAAGACCGGGGCGGTATACAGCAGCACCGCCGCCACCGACATGGAGCTGAGGGTGATGGCGTTGAAGTAGCACCAGTTGAAGAAGAGCAGGGAGCAGACCCCGGTGCCCAGGAACCAGGGACAGTCCGGGAGGGCGACGCGCAGGGCGTTCCGGTCGGTGAGGAACAGGAACAGGCCGTAGAAGAGGCAGCCCACCAGGGCGCGGAGGGCCACCCCCTGCATGGAGGTGAGGCCGGCGGCGGTGAGCAGCTTCAAAAACAGGCCGATGCACCCCCACAGGGCGGCGGCGGCGATAATGTTCAGGGAGGCTTTTTTCTCCATGGGCCTTGTCTCTCTTTCTGAGATGAATTATACTGGTTCCCGTCCTGCGGGAGCGGGAAACAACATACCACTATACAGAGAAAATGGAGAAAAAACAAGATGGTCTATGGAAAAATTTTACCGGGCGTCTTTCAGGCGCGGCCCAACCGTTTTATCGCCCACGTGGAGATGGGCGGAAGGCTGGAGGTCTGCCACGTAAAAAATACCGGGCGGTGCCGGGAGCTGCTGGTGCCCGGGGTGAAGGTCTGGCTGGAGGAGAGCGCCAATCCCGCCCGGAAAACAAAATACGACCTGATCGCTGTGGAGAAGGCACGCCCGGAGGGGCCCCTGCTCATCAACATGGACTCCCAGGCTCCCAACAAGGTGTTCGGGGAGTGGGCGGCGGCGGGAGGGCTTGGCTTTGTGCCCACGCTCCTGCGCCCGGAGACAACCTACGGCAATTCCCGGTTCGACTATTACTGGGAGTGGTCGCAGGAGGGGGAGGCCCGCCGGGGCTTCTGGGAGGTGAAGGGGGTCACCCTGGAGGAGGGCGGCACGGCCCGCTTTCCAGACGCCCCCACCCTCCGGGGGGTGAAGCACCTGGAGGAGCTGGTCCTGGCCCGGCAGGCGGGCTGTGAGGCGGGGGTGTGCTTCATCGTCCAGATGGCGGGGATGGACCATGTGGAGCCCAACGACGCCACCCATCCGGAATTTGGCACCGCCCTCCGCCGGGCGGCGCAGGCGGGGGTAGAGGTGCTGGCACTGGAGTGCGCAGTGGAGCCGGGGCGGCTGGCCGCGGAGAGGGTTCTGCCTGTTTGTCTGTAGGGGGTAAAGTTTTGGTCCGCTCTGGCCGATAATTCACTTAGAATCAACAAAAGGAGGGGTCTGTATGGAAATGCACGACTCTTTGAGCGGAAAAGAAGGGATGGAGCAGCAGCCCCCCGCTCCCCAGGCGGGGCGGGTCTCGTTGGACCGCTTGGAGCTGCAGCGCCAGTGGGTGCAGCAGGCGGAGGAGCAGCAGGCGGAGGAGACCCTGAACCTGTATGCCAAGGCCGCCAGACAGCGGATGCAGGCCGCCGCCCCCGAGCTGCCGGAAAACAGCCAGAGCGAGGAGGAGAGGGAGGCCGAATCCCAGCGGCTGAAGCTCCAGCAGAAGTGTCAGGACATTGCCGCCCTCATTATGGTGGACGAGCTGGAGGAGGAGCCGGAATCATAACGGCAGAACAGGAGGTATGAAGGATGGAGATCAGAAATATCGTACGGGGAGAGACGGTCAGCTTTGCCGCCTCTGCCCGTCTGGCGGGAAAGAAGGAGGCGGACGCGGCCCAGACCGCCGGGACCTCCCCGGCTGACCGGGTGGAGCTGTCCAACCAGTGGGTGGAGCAGATGCAGGAGCAAATGCAGGAGCAGAACGCCCAGATCCTGTCCCTTCTGACCACCGGGAAGGAGCGGCAGGAGCAGTCCGACGGCCTGCTGGACAGCATCATGCAGGATGCGGAGGCCAAGCAGGACGAGTTGGACGCCCTGTCTGCCGATATGAAGGCCAAAATGAAATGCCTGGAAATCGCCATGCGCATTATGAAGGGCAAGAAGGTCCCGCCCGAGGATGAGCGGTATCTGATGGAAAACGACCCCGCCGGCTATAAAATCGCGATGGCTATGAAAGCCTTTGTCAAAGAAGATGACGAGGAGTGCGAGAGCGTTTTGGATGACGAGGACAAGAACGGCGGCAAGACCGAGTCCTCAAAGGGCGGAGAGGACGCCCCAGTGGAGAGCGCCCCCAGCGAGGGCGGCGGAGAAGAAACTGCGGTATAACAACAGGCAAACGCCCGGCAATTTGCCGGGCGTTTTACAGTTCTCTGCGGCCCTCCAGGGCGCGGACCAAAGTGGCGTCGTCGGCGTATTCCAGGTGGCTGCCCACCGGGATGCCGTAGGCCAAACGGGTCACTTTCACCTGGAAGGGTTTTAACAGCCGGGACAGGTACATGGCGGTGGCCTCCCCCTCGGTGTCCGGGTTGGTGGCCATAATAACCTCGTCGATGCCTCCTGCGGCCACCCGCTCCACCAGGGAGCGGATGTACAGGTCGTCCGGGCCCACATGGTTCATAGGGGACAGCACCCCGTGGAGCACGTGGTACAGCCCGTTGTATTCCCGGCTGCGCTCCATGGCGATGACGTCCTTGGGGTCGGCCACCACGCAGATGGTGGCTGAGTCCCGCTTGGCGCTGGCGCAGATGGCGCAGGGACCGTCCCCCTCTGTCAGGTTCTGGCAGACGGGACAGCAGTGGATGGACGCTTTTGCGCCAGTGATGGCGCTGGCGAAGGCGGCGGCCTCCTCCTCGGAGAGGGACAGCACATGGAAGGCCAGCCTCTGGGCGGATTTGACGCCTACTCCAGGCAGCTTGGCGAAGTACTCCACTAAATTTTCCAGCGCGGGGGGAAAGTACTGCATGTTCAAGACCCTCTCAGCGCCGCGATGGCGGCGGGAATATCGGCCGCGCCGTAAATGGCGGAGCCGGCCACCAGGACATTGGCCCCGGCCTCTACGACCAGAGGGGCGGTTTT
The DNA here is from genome assembly GCA_910584605.1 of uncultured Oscillospiraceae bacterium. Classification (GTDB taxonomy): domain Bacteria; phylum Bacillota; class Clostridia; order Oscillospirales; family Oscillospiraceae; genus Lawsonibacter. The sequence goes on along the minus strand of CAJUAW010000013.1, from coordinate 4,424 downwards.
GGGGGTGATGCCCCCGTCCACCTCCACCTCGCAGGCGGGGTTGTATTGGTTGACGATGGCCCGCACCCGGCGGATGGTCTCCAGCTGGGAGTCCATAAAAGCCTGCCCGCCAAAGCCGGGCTCCACCGTCATAACCAGCACCAGATCCAGCTCCTCAATGTAGGGCAGGATGGCCTCTGCTTTGGTGATGGGCCGCAGGGCGGCCGCCTTTTTCACCCCGCACCGGTCCATGATGCGGAGGGCCTCCGCAATGCGGGAGGGGTGGTCGGCCTCCAGGTGGATGGACAGCAGGTCCGCTCCCGCCTGGGCAAAGGCTTCAATGTACCGCGCCGGCTTCTCCACCATCAGGTGGACGTCCAGGAACATACCGGTGCACCGGCGGATGGACTGGACCACCGGCGCGCCGATGGTGATATTGGGCACAAAGGCGCCGTCCATCACGTCTACATGGAGGCAGTCGGCGGAGGACACTTTTTGGATGTCCCGCTCCAGGTTGGCGAAGTCGGCGGAGAGGATGGATGGGGCGATCTTGATCATGAGAATCCTCCTTTTTTGGACAGGCGCTGGGGACGGCCCCGGCGCATAAGATAGTTCAGCGGAGAGGAGGCCCCGGGTTCGGAGGGACCGCTCCGGGCCGAGCCCACGGCCCACACCCGTCCTCGCCGGCCCGGCCGGCCCGCCGCTTTCAGATAGCCGTCCGTCGGGACCCGATGGGGTCCCCGGCGGGCGGTAGAGGGCTTATCAGGTATAAAAATCCGCCGTGTCCGTCTCCACCGCCTGGAAACCCTCCGCCCGGAGGGCGCGGAGGATCTGCTCCTTGTGGTCGTGGCCGAAGGCCTCCAGGGTGACCCTCAGCTCCACCCCGGACTGGCGGTTGATGTTGACGAACTGATTGTGCTCCAGCTTGATGACGTTGCCGTTGTTGGCGGCCAGAATCTGGGCCACGGCCAGCAGGGAGCCGGGCCGGTCGGGGAGCTGAACGGCGAAGGTGAAGATGCGCCCCCGGGAGATCAGCCCGTGCTGGACCAGGGAGGACATGGTGATCACATCCATATTGCCTCCGGAGAGGACGGAGACGACGTTCTTTCCCTCGCAGCCCAGGTGCCGCAGGGCGGCTACGGGGAGCAGGCCGGCGTTTTCCACCACCATCTTATGTCGCTCCATAACGTCCAAAAAGGCTTCCACCAGCTCGCTGTCCTCAATGGTGATGATTCGGTCCACATTTTTTTGCACAAAGGGGAAGACCTGATCGCCGGGGGTCTTGACCGCCACGCCGTCGGCAATGGTGGTGGCGCTGGGGAGGGTGACCACATGGCCCGCCTCCAGGCTGGCCTTCATGGAGGCCGCCCCGGTGGGCTCTACGCCGATGACCTCCACGTGGGGGTTGAGCAGCTTGGCCAGGGTGGACACCCCCGCCGCCAGTCCCCCGCCGCCGATGGGCACCAGGATGATCTCCACGTCGGGCAGGTCCTGGAAAATCTCGTAGGCGATGGTGCCCTGGCCGGTGGCCAGGGTCAGGTCGTTGAAGGGGTGGACGTAGGTCAGCCCCTGGTTCTGGGCCATCTCAGCAGCCAGCTCGGCGGCGTCGTCAAAGACCTCGCCGTGGAGGACTACCTTGGCTCCGTAGTCCTTGGTGTTGTTCACCTTCACCAGGGGGGTGGTGGTGGGCATGACGATGGTAGCCGCCACTCCTGCGGCCTGAGCCGCGTAGGCCACCCCCTGGGCGTGGTTGCCCGCAGAGGCGGTGACCAGCCCCCGGTCCTTCTCCTCCTGGGAGAGGGTGCTGATCTTATAGTAAGCGCCCCGGAGCTTATAGGCCCCGGTGGCCTGCATGTTCTCCGGCTTGAGATAGACGCTGTTTCCGCAGTTTTTGGACAAGTAGGGGGAGTGGATCAGCGGCGTGGGCCGCAGGACGGACTGCAGTACGCTGCGGGCCGCCTTGAAGGATTCCAGGGTGAGCATGGTTCGTTCTCCTTTGTATTGATTTCGTGTACCCTTTATCATACTGAATCACAGGGGAGAAGTCAATGCAAACTGAGCAGAAAGTTTTCGAATCATGGGGCATATGCCGTCTATCAATGCGTTTCCGGTTCCTCTTTATAAATGCTGTATACGGCAAGCGAGATGTACTTTTTCCCCTGTTCCACGATGCTGAATGAGTGATTGGAGAAGCACCAGGTTGCCATTAAACCTCGAATCAGGCTTTCAAAATAGTGGAAAATTTCGCCGCTGGAAAGGCCGGTGCGGTTTTGGTCCGCATTATGCTGAACCGCATCGTACAGGATCTGGCTGAAGGTCCTTTTTTGGAGGTGCTCCGACGGGCCTGGAACGCAGGCGCTTAAATTTAATGCATAAGCAAGAGCGGTCATTTCGTATCCTGCATATTCGGCAAATTCCAATTCCAGATTCAAAAAATGAATGATTTGTGCCGTATAAGATGCGCTTTTGCCGGCGGCAGAGCACGCTTCAAAACGCTCCCGCACATAGTGTCCCATGTCGGCATAATAGCTTTCTCGTAAAATATCTTCCTTGGATTTATAGTGAACATAAAATGAACCCTTGGCAACTCCCGATGCCGCACAAATTTCTCGAACCGTGATTTTGTCATAGCCCTTTTCCTTTATGAGCTGTACCGCGGTTGCAAATATCTTCCGTTTTGTTTCAGCGGCTCTTTCTTTTCTGCTTAATCGTTGTTCCACATGGATCGATCTCCCTGAACATTCTCTTGACAGGCACTGCCAACAGATGTATTATAATGACCGAGGTCAGTGACCTTGGTCATTATAATTTTATCACATATCAGGGAGGAATGCAAGCATGTTTATTTTTGATCTGACCTATCAAAAGCCGCTGTCTGAGGTAGAGCGTTTTTTACCAGAACATATTCGATTCTTGGATGAACACTATGAAAAAGGTCTGTTCCTCTGTTCTGGACGCAAGGTACCCCGAACAGGGGGTATCATTTTGTGTAATTGCCATGATATGGAAACTGCAGCGTCGATCATGAAGAAGGACCCTTTTTACCGGGAGGGGATTGCGGACTATAAAATCATCGAATTCATCCCGTCAAAGTCCTCCGATCTGGTTCAAAAAGCGCTGTCTCAGGGGGATAGCGCAAAAGAATGCTGACCCGGCCCATGAAAATGGGCGGATTTTTTGCAAAATCACCTTGACAACAGGCTGGACTTCTTATATAATACACCTTGCGTTCAAAGACAGCAGGGGCCTTTCCGGGCATAATTCCTGCCGAGAGTGCATTCAAAGGGATATTCTTTTGATTGTACTGTCCTTCTGTCTTTCCGGCGGAAGGTTTTTTGTTTCGCGGAAACATTTCTGGAGGTGAAACCAAATATGCCTAACGCAAAGGTCCTTTCCGAGAAGAAGGCCATCGTGGCCGCTCTGGAGGAACAGCTGAAGGGCGCCGCCAGCGGCGTGCTGGTGGACTACAAGGGCATCACCGTAGCGGAGGACACCGCTCTGCGCGCCGAGCTGCGTCAGAACGACGTGCAGTACAGCGTGGTCAAGAACACCTTGGTCCGCTTCGCCCTGGACGACGCCGGGCTCAAGGAGCTGGACGATGTGCTCAACGGCACCACGTCTCTGGCCACCAGCGCCGGCGACCCCATCGCTCCCATGCGCGTGGTCAACAAGCACGCGAAGAAGCTGGGCGAGGGCAAGTTCAACATCAAGGGCGGCTTCATGGACGGCAAGGTGCTGTCCCTGGAGGAAATCATGGCCCTGGCTGAGCTGCCCTCCAAGGAGGTCCTGCAGGCGCAGGCTCTCGGCATGATGCTGGCTCCCATTACCAGCCTGGCAATCGTGCTGAAGGCCATCGCCGAGAAGGACGGCGAGCCCGCCGCTGAGGCCCCCGCCGAAGAGGCCGCCCCCGCTGAGGAGGCCCCCGCCGCCGAGTAAGCGGCAGACTGTTCCCAAACCGGGAACCACACATTAAAAATTTACACAATTAGGAGGTTCATTTATCATGGCGAGTGAGAAGATTACTGCGATGATCGAGGAAGTCAAGGCTCTGACCGTTCTGGAGCTGTCCGAGCTGGTGAAGGCCCTGGAGGAGGAGTTTGGCGTGTCCGCCGCCGCTATGGCCGCTCCCGCCGCCGGCGGCGGAGCCGCTGAGGCCGCCGCTGAGAAGACCGAGTTCGACGTGGTCCTGGCCGGCTTTGACGCCGCCGCCAAGATCAAGGTCATCAAGGCCGTCCGCGAGATCACCGGTCTGGGTCTGGCCGAGGCTAAGGCCGCTGTCGAGGGCGCTCCCAAGACCCTGAAGGAGGCCGTGTCCAAGGACGAGGCCGAGGAGCTGAAGAAGAAGCTGGAAGAGGCCGGCGCCAAGGTGGAGCTGAAGTAATCAGTCTTCCATTTGTCATTGTCCCTTTCAACCCAGACACAGTATCCCAACTAAAATGACCTAC